>JAFLCL010000492.1 GCA_017303575.1 Deltaproteobacteria bacterium | reverse complement strand
CGCATTCCATGCCATGGTGTAAGTGAGAAAGTTGTGGAGGGATGCACCAGAAACGTTTGCCCCAGGCCTGACACGACCAGGATCGTCGTCGTTCGCAGCGGCGCCGGCATCGACGAGCGCGGCGCGGGGCGCGGCTCGTCCTCCAGCTCGTCGAGCTCTTCCACGTCGTCGGCGCTCGGCTGCTTCACGAGCGCGTCGAGCGAGCTCAGCGAGATGGGCTCGTCGTCGCTCGTGGCCTTGCGGGGCTTGGCGTCTTCGTCGAGCTCACCGGCCTCGAGCTCGCTCACGTCGAGCTCGCCCGTGCCTTCGCGCGGCTCGAGATCGTCCACGTCGAGCTCGCCCGTGCCTTCCGAGGCGGGCGGCTCGGCCTCGTCGAGCGCAGGCACCAGCGGGGCGCTTCGCTCGCGGGGCGAGAGCTCGATCGGCTCCTCGACCACGTCCGACACGTCGTCGGCCTCGGCCACGTCGGCCTCGCCCACCTCGGAGATCTCGTCGTCGTCCACGACGTCGCCCGTGCCTGCGAGCGGCGGCAGCTCGGGACGGCCGAACAGCGGCGCGTCGAGCGACGAGAGGGCGATCGTCTCGTCGGCGACCTCGTCGTCGGCGTCGTCGACCCGCGCGGCGGGCTCGGGCTGGCTGTCGCGCTCGTCGTCGATCGCGTCGAGCGCATCGAGCGCATCCCCTGCGCTGTCGGCCGCTTCGAGCTCCTCGCTCGGACCCTCGAGCGCGACCTCTTCGCTGGCGGCCAGCGGCGCGTCCTCGACCGGCTCCGCTGCGGCCGCGGCGATGGCCGCGTCGATCGCGCGCTCGTCGTCCTCCGCGTCGTCGTGAGCGTCAGAGACCTCGCCGACATCGTCCTCCTCCGCCTCGAGCGGGAGCGCTTCTTCCAGGCTGTCGGCGTCGTCCACGGACGCGACCGGCGTGGGGGCAGGACCGCCTTCGTCCTCGACCATGACGCCCGAGCCGCCCTGCTTGAGCCGGGCGATCGCATCGAGCGCCTCGGCATCGTCGGCCGAGAGCTTCTTCACGCGCTCCCACGCCTCGAGCGCTTCCCACCGGTTCTTGAGGTTGCGCTCCCACGTGTGCGCGATCTCGCGACGGAGCAGGAGCTGCGTCGCGGGATCCTTCAGCGCACGCACGTCGTTCTCGAGCGCCATGAGGAGATCGTCGTACTTGCGCGCGCGCTTCAGCGTCGCGCGGAGCTGCGTCCGCACCTCGACGTCGCTCGGCGAGAGCTGCCGCAGGCGCACCCAGCACTCCGCGGCCTGCTCGAGCTTGCCTGCACGATCGAGCACGCGCGCGCGCCGTCGAAGGAGGATCGCGGCGGTCTTTCCGTCGAGCGCGTCCTCGACGAGCTTCGCGAGCTGCTTGTCGAGCGCGTCGAGCTTCCTCCGCTCGGTGGCGAGTGCCTCGAGCGCGTCGAGCGCGGGCTCGTCGAACGGCGCGAGCGTCACCGCACGCAGGAGCGCGCCGTACGCGCCCTCGTCGTCGCGCGGGGCCTCACGCAGGAGGTGCGACGCGCGCACCAGGAGGCTCGCCGCGCCCCGCGGATCGGCCTCCATGTCCTCGGCGAGCATGCCGTAGACATCGACGAGCGCGCGCTGGAGCTCGGGGCTCACCTCGTGCGCGCGTGACTCGACCACCGTGAACAGCGCCGGCGTGCGCACCGCGAGCGCGACGGCGAGCGCGAGGAACGTGACCGCACGCTCGCGATCCTCGAGGTGCACCTCGGCCACGCGCGCCGACGCGACGAGCTCGGTCACGCGCGCCTCGTCGTCGGGCGCGTCCTTCTTGCGACGGTCGTGGACGACGAGCAGCTCTTCGGCGCGGCCCAGGCGCGGCGCGAGATCCTCGACGAGGCCCATCACGCGCGCATCGAAGGGCGCGAGCGACGCCGCGCGCAGCAAGCGATCGAGCGCGTTGCCGAGCTCGTTCGGATCGCGACGCAATAGATCCGCCTGTCGAAGCAGGAGCTCGACCTTGCGATCCTTCTGCTCGGCCTTTCGGAGCAGCGTGTCGTAGACCTGCTGCAGGCGCGGGAATTGTCGCGACGCGAGCGCGAGGCGGTCGGCCTCGTCGAGCACGCGCGTGTCGCCGAGATCGAGCGCGAGGGACTTGAGCACCAGCTCGAGCGCGCGCGCTTGATCGCCGACGAGCTCGTCCGCGGCGCTCGCGGCCTCGAGCCAGCGTCGCTTCTGCACCATCGGATCGTCCGCTTCCGTCGCCAGATCCGAGAAGAACGAGACCAGCGCGTCGCCTTGTCGTGCCGCCGCTGCGTAGCCGCGCAGGTCCTGCTGCGCGTCGTTGTCGCCGTCGCGCACGCGCGCCTCGAGACGTGTGCGCGCGCCCTCGAAGTCGCCCAGCTCCCGGTACGAGATGGCCGCAGCGCGCCGCACCAGCGCGCTGACCTGCGCGGGATCACCCTCGAGCTCCGCGAGCGCGTCGAGCGCCGTCACGAGCTCACGCGCGCGGCCCTGCGACTCGAGCTCGGGCAGGAGGAGACGGAGCGGCTCCTCCTCGAACGGGCTCGCCTCGTGCCACTGCGAGAGCGCGGCGATCGCTCGCGCAGGGTCGCGCACGTCACCGAGGTAGAGCCGCGCCAGGCGCTCCGCGATCGGCGCGCGCAGGGCGGGATCGTCGATCACCGCGAGCGTGCGCTCGAGCGTGTCGGCCAGGAGCGCTTGATCGCCCGACTCCTCCGCGAGATCGCCGAGCCGTCCGAGCGAGGGGAGGTGGGTCGGATCGAGCTCGCGCACGACGTGCGAGAGCACCTCGACCGCATCGTCCTTGCGACCGAGCGCGTCGGCCAACAGATCCGCGCGACGGGCGAGCCGATCGCGCCGCTCCACGCCGCTCTCGGCGATGTCGGCGATGCGCACGAGCAGGCGCTCGGCCTCGTCGAAGTCGCCGCGATGCTCCGCGCGCTGCTCGAGGAAGATCAGGGCCTCGCGATCCTCGCCGGCCTCGAGCACCTTGTGGAACGCCTCGGCCGCGCCGTCGTCGTTCTGCACGCGCTCCCACAGGATGCGCGCGATGCGTCGGTAGAGCGCGGCCCGCGAGCCCACGTCTTCCTCTGCGTGCGCGCGCTCGTTGAGCAGCGTGACGATGTCGCGGTAGCGCTCGGTCCGCTCGTAGACGCTCGTCAGCGCGTCGATGACACGCTCGTCCTTGGGATCGAGATCGAAGGCGCGGTGGTAGACCTCGGCGGCGCGCGGGAGATCACCGAGCGAGTGCTCCGCGACCTCGCCCATGCGCACGAGCACCGCGAGCCGGCCTGCGCCCTGCTCGAGATCGGCGCGGTACGAGAGGGTGCGCATGAGCCGCTCCCAGTCGCCGATCCGGCGATCGAGCGCCTCGAGACGATCGAGCGCCTCTTCGTCACGCGTCGCGTCGTCGAGCACGCGCGTCCAGGCCTCCACCGCCTCGCCCCAGCGCGCGTCGAGGGGCGCCGAAGGATCCTCTTCCGCCCGCTGGTGCGCGAGCCGATCGAGCGTGCGCGCGAGCGAGC
>JAFLCL010000491.1 GCA_017303575.1 Deltaproteobacteria bacterium | reverse complement strand
GCCTGCGCCTGCGCCGTCCGCGCCGCGGAAGCCGTCGCGACCTCGCGCGCCTGCGCGCCCGCTCACGTCGATGGCGACGAGCACGGCGCCTGTCGCGGGCTCTTCGTGCTGTGGCTCCGCCTGTCGGTACACGCGCGGAGCGTACCCGCACTCGCGGGTGTGACGCGCAGGGACGAACGCAGCGCGTCACGCGCATGAGCGCGTCATGACGTGATCGACGCGACGCTGGCACGGGCACTGCTCCATGTGCGGCTGCAGGCGGTCGAGGGCCCGAGGCGTGACGGACACGCTCGCTTCACCGTCGCACGGAGGTGCTCATGAGCTCGAATGACAATTGGCAGGAAGGTCAGTACGACGCCCTGGCGAAGATCAGCCCCGAGCTGCGCGCACAGCTCGCGAAGTGGGCGCCCAAGGGCCCGAGCGGACGACGTGCCGGCGTGTTCTCGCGATCGACGGAGCTGTCCCAGCTCTCGGTTCCCTCGGAGCACTTCGGTCCTCGTCTGGCCTGACATCGCGGCCCCGAGGCCAGGGTGGTTCCCGGCGCGCCAGCGAGGCGCACGGGAGGCCAGGTGATCAGCCACTGGCCGATCGATCCGCCGGCTCGGCCACAGGTGGGGCGCGCGGCAGCACGACGCGCCGCAGCAACTCCCCGCCTCGCCGAGCACTGCAGCGCCTCGAATGACGCAGCGCGCAGCACGTTCAGGTTCGTCGCGCGCCGAGCCGCACGAGGATGCGCTGGAGCTCGTCGACGCTCATGTCGACGTGCTCGATCACGCGTCCGTAGAGCTGCGCCGTCGGCACGTTGCGGCCTCCACGCTCCTTCTCGAGCACCGAGATCTGCCAGAGCACGACGCGCTCGGCGCGCGTGAGCCCGTCGCGCACGTCCGGCAAGAAATCACGCGGCTCCCGCAGATCCGTGCGAGGGCGTCCGTCCTGCCGCTTGGGGCGCTCGTCGCTCATCGCGCGCGGTGCGAGCGGATGCGAAGCGTCGCGCGTGCGACGGCGAGGTCGGCGCGTGCCTGCGTGCGCGACACCTCGGCGGAGAAGAGATCGCGCTCCGCCTGCACGAGCTCGAGCTGCGACGCGACGCCAACCTCGTAGCGAGCGCGCGTGTCCTCGGCGGCGCGCGTGCTCGCGGCGAGCACTGCCTCCGTGGTCTCGAGGCGCGCCGCGAGCGCGTGCGCGCGGTGCCAGGCGTCCTCGATCTGGAGGCGCGCCTGCTGCTCGGCGCGCTCGAGACGTGCGCGTGTCGTGGCGAGCACTGCGTCGCGCGTGCCGATCGCGGCGGGACGACCGAAGTCGAGCTGCCACGTCGCCGTGACGTTCAGCGTCCACAGGTTCGAAGGCCCGAAGCCGGCCGCGTTGGTGACGCGCTCGGCTGCACTGCCCGCGACGGTGGGCGCGAGACCGAGCCACGCCGCGTGCACGCCACGCTCCGCGGCGAGCACGTCCTGTCGCGCCGCGCGCGTCGCGGGCAGCTCGTCGATCTCGTCGAGGTAGTCCTCGAGCGGCTCGAGCGTGGAGGTGTCCGCGCCCTCGAGCGGGGCGAGCGCACGACCGCGCAGATCGACGCCCGTCAGGTTCACGAGGTTTCGCTCCGCGAGCGTCACCTGGAGCTCGGCCTCCTGCTGCATCTGCCGCGCGCGCAGTGCCTCGGCCTCTGCACGGGCGACCTCGGAGAGCGGCGCGACGCCTGCCTCACGGCGCGCGGTCGCGAACGCGAGCGCTTGCTCGGCGACGAGGCGCGATCGCTCCGCGGACTCGATCATCGCGCGGCCCGCGACGAGCGAGTAGTAGAGCTGCGTCACAGCGACCTCGACGTCGTCCACCGCCTGATCCGCGCGCCCGCTCGCCGCGTCGCCGCTCGCCTCGGCGGAGAAGAAGCTCGCCCACGCGGAGAGATCGAGGATCGGCACGTTCAGCGCGAAGCGCGCATCGAGCTGGTCGTAAGGCGTGATGGTCGCGATGCGATCGGCCGAGAGCTGGACCTGCACCTGGATCTCGTTGCGTTGGTAGCTGCCCGTCGCCACGAACGAGGGCAGCAGGCGTGCGCGCGCTTCGTCGGCCTGGCTCCGCGCCTGCGAGAGCGTGGCGCGCGCGAGGTCGAGATCTGCGTTCTCCTCGTGCGCCGCGCTGATCAGCTCCTCGAGCGCGACGGGCGTGCCCGACGGTGCGCGATCCGTGTCTTGCGCGGCGAGCGTGGCGGGCAGTGAAGAGAGCGTCACGAGCGACGTGAGGGCAGCGGAGAGGCCCCGCGCGAGCGCGCCGCGTGACGTGCCGAGAGGCCCTCGTGACGAAGCGATGGCGACACCGTTCTTCACGACGCCGACGGTGTGGTGAGTGGCAGAGAGTGCTTGACCGATGGAAGGCACGGGCCCACCTTGGGCGGCGTTGACTGACGAGTCAATCAAAAGATCCGTGAACCCGGATCGCCGATCGGAACGACGATGCCCCGCTCACCTTCCACCAACCGAGACATCCGCGACTCGCGCCGCGCCGACATCCTCAAGGCTGCGACGAAGCTCTTCGCGCGACGTGGACTCACCGACACCAAGATCGGTGACATCGCCTCGGAGGCGGGCCTCTCGCACGGCCTCGTCTATCACTACTTCCCTTCGAAAGAGGCCATCTTCGAGGCGATCCTCGAGGACAAGCGCGAGGCCGCGTGGGGCGACGCGGAGCGCACCGAGCGCGAGCTCGGCATCGAGACGGCGATGCGTCTCCTGCTCACGCGCGCGGTGACGGACGCCTCGGAGCGACCCGAGACGAGCCTCATGATCACGCAGGCGCTCTTGAACGACGCGATGCCGCTGCGCGTGCGCAAGAACCTCGCGGAAGGCGCGCACCAAGCGCTGCTCCGCTCGACGAAGTTCTTCGAGCGCGCGCAGGAGGCGGGCGTCGTCGACGCGAGCATCCCCGCGTCCGAGCTCGCCGCGCTCACGTTCTGCATCGTGCGCGGCATGTTCGTGAGCTGCGCCGCGATGCAGCGCGGCACGCGCGTGATCCCCGTGCCGCGCGTCGAGACGATCCTCGCGTTGCTCGCGCCTCGCGATCGCCCGCCGATCGTGCTCGCGCAACAAGGCGAGCTCTCCTCGCCGCCTCGCACGGGTGTGCGCGCCCGCCCGAGCGTGGTTCGTGCGAAGCGGGCTCCGAAGTCCGCCTCCCCCAAGTCTTCGTCTCCCAAGTCTTCGTCGCCGAAATCCTCGTCCCCGAAGTCCCCGTCCACTCGTGTCGGAGGTGTCTCGTGAAGTCGTCCGGGCCCGTGTCCTCGTCTCCCAAGTCGCTCGCGGTGATCGCGATCGCGGCCGCGCTCCTCGTTCCCGCGTGCAGCTCCGGCGCCGCGCCCGCAGCCACCAGCCAGGCCGCCGCCGCCGCGCCGCCCACCGTCACGACCGCTTCCGTCGAGGCGCGCACGATGCCCAGCGTCCTCGCGCTCACCGGCACGCTGCTCGCCGACGAGGAGTCGACCATCGCCCCCGTCATGCCGGGCCGCGTGATGGAGGTCCTCGTCGATCGCGGCGCGGTCGTCGAGGCGGGCCAGCCGCTCGTGCG
>JAFLCL010000490.1 GCA_017303575.1 Deltaproteobacteria bacterium | reverse complement strand
CCCAGAGCTCGAGCTGCGGCGTCACGTCCTTCGCGTCGCCCACGACGACGACGGTCTGGGTGGAGGAGAGGAAGTGCTTCCGCCCCGCCGCCCGGACCCGCTCGGCCGTCACGGCGTTCACCTTCGCCACCACCGCTGCCGCCGAGTACCAGATCGACGGCGTCGGCACCCCCGACGTGCAGCTGCTCGTCCTCCAGAACGACAGCGTCGTCGCCGAGGACGGAGACTCGGGCGACGGCACCAACGCGCGCGTGGTCGCGTTCCTCGCGCCCGGCACCTACGAGGCGCGATTCCCCGAGTGGCAGGGACGCGCGCTCACCGGCACTGCGCAGGTCACGCAGCTGCCGCTCCTCACGCCCGCGGGGCAGATCACGCCGGGCGCGCCGCCCACGACCGTGACGACCACGGCGGGTGAGTACCGACGCGCGGCGAGCGCCGAGCTCGCGCTCACGATCGCGGCGCCCGGCAACTTCCGCATCGACGCGACCACCGCGAGCGACGCGGGTCGGGACGCGGAGCTGATGATCCACCGCGACGGCGCCGTCGTCGCAGAGGACTCGGACTCGGGCGAGGAGAACAACGCGCAGATCACGCACGAGCTCGCGGCGGGCGAGTACCGCATCCGCGTGCGCGACTGGGTGAACCGCGACGCGCAGATCTCGGTGACCGTCACCGCGCTCTGATCACGAGTCGCTGATCCACGATCCGGCCCGCGCGCGAGCGATTCGTGCGCGGGCCGATTCGTGCCGGTTGCTTGATCCAATCACGCCGGGCGCGCTGTTATGCTGGCGTTCGTATGCTTGCTTCTCGTCTCTTCGTGATCGCCGCGATCGTCGCGACCGTGGGCTGCGCAGACGGAGAGCGCGATCGTCGAGCCGACGCCGCGCGCAGCTCCGTCGCGGACGCGAGCCAAGGCCTCGATGCCTACGCGCCGCCCGGCGTCGATGCGTACGCGGTACCCGTCGATGCGTACGTGCCTCCCGGCGTCGATGCGTTCAGCGCGCCGCCCGACGCGTACGTGGTGCCCGGCGTCGATGCGTGGAGCGCGCCCGTCGACGCGTTCTCGATGGGCACGGGACGCTACCTCGATCGCTGCTCGACGCCGCGCGACTGCGCGAGCGGGCGCTGCGTGCCCGATCGCGGCGGAACCTCCTTCTGCACGCGCGACTGCACGACCGATCTCCAGTGCGCGCACGAGCACGTGTGCGTGGCGGGACAGTGCATCCCGGACGACACGGGCGAGGCATGCAGCTCGGCGAGCGGCGCAGCCTCGTGCGCGACGAGCCTCTGCGCCGGCAACGCGACGACAGGCATCGGCCACTGCACGCGCACCTGCGCGACCTCGGCCGAGTGCCCCGCGGGCTACGCCTGCGCGCGCGTCGATGCCTCGACCAAGATCTGCGTCGACATCGAGCGACCGTGCGCGACGCCCTCGGACTGCAACACCGGCCTCTGCTTCGACGCGACAGGCTGCACCTCGAACTGCGAGAGCGCGGCGGACTGCCCACGACGCCTCGATGGCCTGCCGCCCTACACCTGCGAGCTCGTGTCCGGACAGCGCGTGTGCGTGGTGCCCGACGATGTCGTGGGCGAGGATCCCGCGGGCGCCTCCTGCCGCACCGACGCGTCGGGCTTGCTCTACACGTGCCGCAGCGGCGCCTGCGACACCGACGCACCGCTCGGTCCCATGTGCACGCAGGCGTGCACCGCGCAGGGAGGCTGCGGCCTGGGCCTCGGCTGCTACCCGCTCGCGGACAGCGGCACCATCACGCTGATCTGCTCGCGCGCGGGCAGCCGCGACATCGGCGCGAGCTGCGCGAGCGGCCGCGAGTGCACGAGCGCGCTCTGCGACACCGGCGGCTACTGCACACGCCTCTGCCAAGACGGCCTCTGCCCCACCGGCTGGCGCTGCGAGCCCGTCGCAGGCTTCGGCATCTCGATCTGTCGACGCTGATCGTGCACGCGTGATCTGCGTCGCCTCGCGGCAAGCCCGCAGCTCATGCTCGTCGCATGTATCCTCGTGCGCGTGAGCGAACGCGCGCGATGCAGGCATCGGCACGAGCGAGGCGCTCTCGATCGACGCGCCGCCTCCACTTCAACCCCGCAGGCAATCCAGTCGGGCTGACGTCGTCATCGACCGCACGCGCCCTGGCTGCCTCTGAGCGCGAGGAAGGATCCGAAGCGTGCTGCGTAGGACGCGCGTATCCTCGTGCGCGTGCAGCCCGGACGTGTGCTCGGTAAGGCCTACCGCGTCGAGCGTGCGCTCGGCGCGGGGGGCGTCGGCGCTGTGTTCGAGGCGGTGCAGGTGCGCACGGGTCGCCGCTACGCGGTGAAGGTGCTCTTGCCCGAGATCGCGATGCGCGAGGGCGCGGCGAAGCGCTTTCGTCGCGAGGCCGAGGCGCTCGCGGCGGTCGGTCACTCGGGCATCGTGCAGATTCACGACTTCGACACCGAGGACGACGGCACGCAGTTCCTCGTCATGGACCTGCTCGAGGGCGAGGACCTCGCGACGCGCATCGCGCGAGAGGGCGCGCTCGATCTGCCCTTGGCGCTGCGTGTGCTCGAGGAGATCGGCGCTGCGCTCGGGGCCGCCCACGAGCTCGGCATCGTGCACAGGGACCTCAAGCCCGCGAACGTCTTCCTCTCACGACGCCCCGGTGCAGCGGAGCGCGCGACGATCCTCGACTTCGGCCTCGCGAAGAACCTGGCCGGCCCGAGCGTGCACCTCACGGCCACGGGCGTCGGCCTCGGCACGCCGCTCTACATGTCGCCCGAGCAAGCGCGCGGCGAGGACGTGGATCTGCGCACCGACGTCTACGCGCTCGGCTGCATCCTCTTCGAGATGCTCACGGGCAACGCGCCCTTCACGGGCGCGACGATCAGCATCGTCATCGCGAAGATCCTCACGGAGGAGCCGCCGCTCGTGTCCTCGCTGGCGAAGCGCCCGACGCCGCCCGCGCTCGATCAGGTGGTGCGCACTGCGCTCGCGAAGTCCGCCTCCGATCGCTACCCGAGCGCGCGCGCCTTCCTCGATGCCGTGCACCGCGCGGCAGGAGACTCGTCCGATCGCGCGCTCGCGGCGACCGCCGTCTCGCCGGGAGCGCCAGCGCCTCGCGCGCTCACGCCGCAGGCGCTGCCGCTCACACGCGAAGGTCTCGAGGCCGTGCCGTCGATCCGACCCGCCGCCATCGCGACGAGCGAGGAGACGACGCGACCGATCGAGACGCGCCCCGCGCCGCCGCCTTCTCCGTGGCCGTGGATCGCGGTCGGGGTGCTCGTGACGCTCGGCGTCGGTGGCGGTCTGGCGCTGACCTGGGGCTCGTTCGATCACAGCGCGAGCGAGCAGGAGACCGTGAGCGCGTCCGAAGCGAGCGAGACGCGCGCGGTCGACCACGTGCTCGCGATCGATCGAGCCGTCGTGGAGCCGGCGCCGAGCAGCGCGCCCCCTCTCGAAGAGCAGCCCTCGGTCGCGGAGCCGGCGATCGAGGCCACCCCACGCACCCCGATCGAGCGCGCCCCGCACGCCGCACGTGCGCGACCCGTCGCCCCGAGCGATGAGCTCCCGATCGCGCCCTCCG
>JAFLCL010000049.1 GCA_017303575.1 Deltaproteobacteria bacterium | reverse complement strand
GTTGGGCCGCGCGCACGCACCAGCCTCCGCGCGCTCGGCAGGTGCGATCGAGGCGAGCACCACGAGCAGCGAGGCGAGGCCCGAGAGAACGACCGTGCGGCGTTGCATGGCCCGATGGTACACGCGCTCCCGCGCCCGTCTTGGCGAGGGCGGAGCGCGGCGCGCTCAGCTGCGTCGGCGGCGTCGGCCGATCACCGCGAGCCCCACGAGCGCGAGCACGGCGGCGCCGCGCGTGGCGTCGTCCCTCGTGCCGCGCGTGCTGCAGGCGCATCCGCTCGAGCTGCTCGAAGGACCTGCGTCGGTCCCTCCTGCGCCCGAGTCCATGCGTGCGCCCGAGTCGATCGGCGCGCTCGAGGCATCGAGATCACTGCTCGCGGCGTCCGCACTCGAGACCGCGGCGTCGTCCGTCGAAGGGCCCGAGTCCACGACGACGTCGCTGATCGAGACATCGGCGCAGTGGTAGTAGAAGCAAGGCGCGCCGTGGTCTCGCATCCACTGCACGATCTGAAGCGTGCAGTGATCGCACGTCACGCCTTCGGGCAGCGTGACCTCCATCTCCTGCACGCCCGAGAGCGGCGAGGTGTGCGGCAAGAGGCCATCGGCGAGCACCGGAAATACGGGCGGATCCATGATCGGGATGCTGCCGCAGTCGGAGCGACTGTCGGGCGTGACCGTGGGCATCGGCGGGAGCTCGCTGCGATCTTCCGTCGCGAGCGCCACGCGGAAGTGGCCCGGGTGGTAGATGGTCTCGCGGAACCGGATCGTGATCGTCTGGCCGGTCCGGTACGCGGTGATCGCGCCCGTGGGACGCAGCGCACCTTCGTTGCCGCAGGGACCGGTCTTCTGCGGGTCGCCGAGCGATCCCTGCTCGACCCAGTTCTCCGGCTCCTCGAGATAGAAGTGCGCGGACACGGGCGCGGCGGTCACGGCGATCACGCCGAGGACTGCACCTCCGAGGACCGGGCCGCCGAGGAGCGAGCGAGTTCGTAGCGTCGAGTGGTTCATGCGCGTCTCCGAGAAGCGCGCGAGTCTGGCATGTCGGCGCGCGGCGGGGGAGACGTCCGAGGTCAGGGCCACATCTCGGTGGGCAGGCCGTCGGTCGCGAGCAGGGCGGCCATGTCCATCGAGATGGCCACGCTCACGTGGATGAGGAAGCCGCTCCAGATCGAGCGCGTCTTCATCGAGAGCGTGCCGAGCACGAGGCCCGCGAAGATGGCGGCGAGCGTCTCGAGCAGCGGCTTGCCGAAGTGGATCATGCAGTACGGCACGACCATCGCGAAGATCGCGTAGCTGCCCATCGAGGGCTTCATCGAGCGCAGCCAGAAGCCGCGGAAGAAGAACTCGAGCGAGAAGAACTGCGCGGCGTAGAGGACCTCCCACATCCAGAAGTCCGCCCAGCTCCGGCTGGAGAGTCGGTAGAACGGGTAGTAGCTCTGGAAGTGCGCGTCGTTGCGCGCGAGCACTGCGACGCAGAGGAAGACCACGACGAAGCTCAGCGCGTAGATCCACGCGTGCTCGAGGAAGCCCTTCGTCTCGAGGCCGTGCTCGCGCAGTGGCTCGCGGAACACGGCGATCGCGACGAGCGCGGGCACGACGAAGTAGCCGAGCACGCGGAAGAGCGACCACCAGCCGAAGCCCATCAGCTGGAAATACGGTGACTCGCGGAGCTCGGAGTCGGTCGCGTCCACGAGCTCGTTGAAGTGGACCGTGTGGCCGAAGTACTCCATCAGCGCGAGGCACACGGCGCCGACGACGAGCGCGATCATCGGTCGGTAGTCGTAGCGACCCGAGTCGGTGCGCGCGCGACGCTCGGCCTCGGCCTCCGCATCGAGCTCTCGCCAGGTGGCGAGGAAGAAGTTGCGCGGATGGAGGAACGCCACCTTGTCGTGCGTGGAGGGCACGAGCTCCACCACGAGGCGGAACACGAGCGCGAAGCCTGCGAGCGCCAGACCGCCCTCGACCGCGACCTGCGCCTCGCGCTGGAGTCCGATGCCGATCGCGAGAAGCCCGAGGCCGATCGCCACCACCGACGCGCGACGGAAGTCCTTCACCTCGTGTGCATACGGACGCGGCGGCTCGATCGGCTGGCCGCTGGAGGAGGCGCTGGCCACGGGTCAGGCGCCCGTCGTACGGGAGGCCATCGCCGCGCCCGCTTCGAGCCGCGCGAGCGAGCGATCCTTGCCGAGCACCTCGAGCACCTCGTAGAGGCCAGGGCTCTGGCTCTTGCCGGTGAGCGAGACGCGCGCGGCCTGCGCGACGTCCTTGATCTGCAGGCCCTTCTCGGTGAGCCACGCTGTCGTCGCGGCCTCGAGGCTCGCGCGATCGAACGCGCTCTGCGCCGCGAGGTGCGCGCGGAAGTCCGTGAGCGTCGCTGCGGCCGCGGGCACGAGGAACTTCGCGACGGCCTTCTCGTCGAACGAGAGCGTGTCGCGGAAGTAGAAGTCGACCATCTGCGCGGTCTCGACCAGCGTCGTGGCGCGCGTCTTCACGGTACCGACGGCGGCGTCGTAGCGCGCGTCGTCGACCTTCAGGTCATTCGCGAGGAACGGTCGCGCGAGCGCGCCGAGGTCGGTGTCCGAGAGCGCCCGCAGGTGCGAGCTCTGGACGAACTGGAACTTCTTGAGGTCGTACTGGGCCGCGGTGCGACCGCAGTGCGACCAGTCGAAGTGCTCGATCATCTCGGCGCGCGAGAAGATCTCTTGATCGCCGTGCGACCAGCCGAGGCGCGCGAGGTAGTTGAGGACCGCGTCGGGAAGGAAGCCCATGTCGCGGTACTCGGCGACGCTCACGGCCGCGTTGCGCTTGCTGAGCTTCTTGCCATCCGGGCCGTTGATCATCGGCAGGTGGGCGAGCTTCGGCGCCGTCTTGCCCAGCGCCTCGTAGATCAGGATCTGGATCGGCGTGTTGACGACGTGATCGTCACCGCGCGCGACGAGCGTGATGCCCATCGTGAGGTCGTCGATCGCCGCGCCGAAGTTGTAGAGCGGCATGCCGTTCTGGCGGATCAAGACGACGTCCTGCTGCTGCTCGTTGGGCACGTCGATGCGGCCCTTCACGAGATCGACCCAGCCCGTGGTGCCGCTCTTCGGCGTCTTGAGGCGCACGACGTACGGCTTGTCGTCGAGCCAGTCCTTGGGGCCCTTGTCGCGCCACCAGCCCGGGTACTTGAAGTACGGGTTGCCGCCCTTGCTCTGTCGCTCGCGCTCGGCGTCGAGCTCTTCCTTCGTCGCGTAGCAGCGGTACGCCGTGCCGCGCTCGATCATCTTGTCGGCGAAGTCCTTGTAGATCTCGAGGCGCTGCGTCTGGAAGTACGGCCCGTTGGGGCCACCGACGCCGGGGCCTTCGTCCCAGTCGAGGCCGAGCCACTTCATCGCGTCGAAGATCACCTGCGTGCTCTCGGCGGTGCTGCGCTCGACGTCGGTGTCCTCGATGCGGAGGACGAAGGTGCCCTTCGTCTTGCGCGCCCAGAGCCAGTTGTAGAGCGCGGTGCGCACACCTCCGATGTGGAGGTAGCCGGTGGGAGAAGGCGCGAAACGAACGCGTTCGGCGGTCATAGAGGGCGCGAGGGGTAGCACGACGCGGACGTTCGCGGGGCCGCGGCGCGGGTCATAGTGGCCGGGTGCGCGCCTCCCTCTCGACACTCGTCGCAGTCCTCCTCCTCGCCGGCTGCCCCGCGACGCCGATCACCGACGACGACGCCGCGCTCTCGGACGCGAGCGGCGGTGAGGCGGACGCAGGCACGTTCGAGGACGTCGGCCTCGTTGCCGATGCGCCTCGCACGATGGGGGGGCTCTGCGACGGCGCGTCGGGGCGCACGCTCGACGTGCTCTTCGTGGGCAACAGCCAGATCGACTTCTGGAACATGGCGCGCCTCGTGAGCTCGCTGTCCGAGAGCGCGCCGCCCGGCTGTCCGCGCATCGTCGGCACCAGGCGCACGAGGGGCGGCGCGAACCTCCGTGATCTGTGGGAGAGCGCGGGCCTCGACGACGAGATCGCGACCGGCGATCACGACGTGATCGTGATCACCGAGTCGATCGATCTCGCCGACATGCGGCCGCCGTTCCCGGCGCTCTTCGTCGACTACGGCACGCGCATCGTCGATGCGTCCCGCGCCGCGGGATCGCGGCCCATCTTCTATGCGACGGGCTACATCGAGCGCGCCGATCGCTTCGGCTTCGCCGAGATGGCCGATCCGCAGATCGCCCTGGGTGAGGAGCTCGACGTCGAGGTCGCGACGGGAGGCCTCGCGTGGCTGCGCGCGTGGGGGCGCGATCCTTCGCTCGACCTCTACCACTCCGATCGCGGCCATCCGGGCTTCGTCGGCAGCTACCTCTCGGCGCTCGTGATCTGGGCCACGTTGATGGACGCGAGCCCGATCGGCCTCACGAACAGCCCCGCCACCGACTGCACCGACGGACCGTGCACGCCGATCAGCGCGTCGCTCGCGGCCGAGCTCCAGCGTGACGCCGACGCCGAGTGGCGATCACGCCGAGCGCGGTGATGAGCACGAAAGCGCGAGCTCCGAGGGGCCGCGCGCGCGACGCGCGACACCCGCAGGTGGGATCCGATCCACTCGCGCGCATGCCTGCGTCGATCTCCTCGGACGAGGCTGCGTCGGGGCTCGAGGGACGCCCGGCGTCGAGGTCCTCTCGCGCCTCGCGATCGACGAGCACGATCTCGCCGAAGCTCTCGGGATCCTTGCGCGCGCCGATCGAGCGCGTGAGCTCGAGCCAGCCGTCGCGTCCCGTTCCGTCACGCGTGGTCTCGCCGTCGTCTTCGTTCACGAGCATCGAGAACCGAAGGCGCGCCCCGCTCGTGAAGCTCGCCTCGGGGATGGCCGCGCGCGGGATCGCGAGCTCGTAGCTCGTCACGCGTCCGTCGCGTCGCGCGACGCAGCGCGCGCCTTCGCCTTCGCCTGCGAAGCGCTCGAGACCGCCGGCTCGGGCGACGCATCCCCACTCCACGTCGTCGCCGTCGTAGGTGCGTCCACCCGTCGCGGCGGGGTCGAACGCGATCTGCACCGAGTCATCGAGGTAGAGGCGCGCGTTGGGCTCGGACGCCACGTGGGTGTCGTCGCTCACGCGGACGGCGAGAAAGAGCGTCTCCCCCTCCCAGCGAGCGCCGAGCTCCGCACCGAGATCCACCGCCGCCAGCGGGCCGATCACGCCGATCGCGGAAGCGAACCAGTCGTTCGTGTCGAGCGTGAGGAAGCCATCGGCGCTCCACTCGTCGAGCACGCCGTCGAGCGCGATCGGCCTCGGCGCGTGGAGCGCCTCGATCGTGCGCCGCGCGGGGTCGTCGCTCTCGTCGTCGTCGTGCTCGCTCGCGCACCCACGATCCGCGAGATCGATGCGGCCGTCGCCGTCGTCGTCGGTCCCGTCGCCGCACGCGCGCCTCGGCCCCTCGCCGAGCAGCGCACCATCGGACGCGAGGCGATCACGGAGCGCGGCGAACGCCGGCTTCTGTCGGTAGTCGGCGGGAAAGCTGCGTGGCCCCGCCGTGATGGGCCGGCTCGCGCGGAGGAGGCCGAAGCCATCGATGTCGCAGCCTGGCTGATCCACGCCGCAGTCTGCGATCTCGTAGAAGAAGGTGTTGGTCCACCACGCGTAGCGGAGCTGACGATCGAGCGCGCCGAGCACGTACGCGCGCTGCATCGACTCCTCCGCTGCATCGCCTGGAGGGGCAGCGCGGTAGCCCGTCTCGGTGATCCACACCTCGCGCTCCACCCCGTGGAGGTCGAGGATCTCGCGGAGGCTCGCGCGGGTCAGCGGAGAGCGCCGCCGGACGAGCGCGTTCTCGAGGCTGTCCGAGCCACCGCTCGTGGTGAGCGCCTGGTAGCTGTGGTGGGTGATGATGTCCCACGTGCTCGCCGTTCGAGAGAGGATGCGATCGAGCGCGACGTCGCTCTCGCCCACGTTCGCGAGCTCGGGGCCGAGCACGAAGCAGTCGCCACAGGCAGCACGCACGGCGCTCGCACCAGGCAGCACGATCGTGTCGACCCACGCGTCGAGCCCTGCTGCTTCTTCCCAGAAGCCGTCGAGGTTTGCCTCGTTCCAGAGGCCGTAGTGCGTGACGCCGAGCGGGCGCAGGCGCCTGACGATCGCGTCGACGAAGCTGACCCACTCGCTCGAGCCCGTGGGCTGATCGTTGCCGCCATACGAGTCGGTCCGCGTGCGCGGAACGCGCGGCACCCAATCGGGCGTGTACGCGACCGTCACGTAGACGAGGAGGCCTCGCTCGATCGCGCCCCGGACGACGCGCTCCATCTCACCGAAGTCGAAGTCGCCCGGGCCGCGGTGGAGGTCGCGCCAGTTCGCGTCGAGGCGGATCCACCGCACGCCGGCGTCCGCGCACGCATCGAGCACGTCGTCACTCGGCACGTGCGTGTTCATGCCGACCGATTCCGTCCCGATCTGGGCGCGTGCCGTGGGATGGGCCACGAGCGACGCGGCCACGAGCACGAGCACGAGCACGAGATGAACGACCCGCATGGCCGCGACGCTACCAGCGTAGGCCCTCGCTGTTGAGCGTGGCCTCGAGAGACCCTCCCGAGAAGCGATCGCCTCGCGGTCGCTCAGATCAGATCAGAGACCGAGAAAGAATCGGGGGCGCCTTGCGGCGGGGGAGCGCAGCTCCCCCTGGAGCAGGAGTCGAGTCGAGGAGCGCAGCGACGAGGCGAGCGACGGGGAGCTCGAGGGGCCAGAGGTCCCTCGACCCAGACAACTCAGCGTGCGGAGAGGGGCCCGACCGCCTCGCAGGTCCACGCGTCGGTGCGCACGCACGCGACCGACTCGACGTCGCTCGCGAGCACGAGCGTGCGTCCGTCGGGTCGCGCCTCGAGGTGCTCGACGGGACCGAGCGCGGGCGTCGCCTGCTCGACGCGTCGCGCGCGACGAGAGCCCTCTCGGCGCGTGATGGTGCCGTTGCCCGCGACACTGATCGTGATCGTGATCTCTCGTGCGCCCACGCGCGCACGGTAGTGGCCGCTGAGGACCACGCGGTCACCACGACGTCGGTGGTCGAAGGCCTCGGGCTGGACGACGCTGACCTCGCCGGGCTCGCGCCAGCACCCCGCGATGCGCGCCTCGTGCGGGTGGATCGCGTCGATGCACAGGATCGTTCCCGTGTCGTCGCGCACGCGGGTCGCGATCGTGCCGCCGCCGTAGCTGCGCCGCTCGATCTCCATGATGCTCGGGTGTTCCGCGAGCCACGCGGCGGCCATGCGAAGCGCGAACGCCGAGCGCAGGCCCGAGACGAAGAACGGCGCGCTCCAGTCGGACGCGGACCCCCAGGCAGCGCGCGAGCGGTCGGCGTGCAGCGCCAGCGAGACCGAGCTTGACCCGTCGCTCACCTCGACGCGCATCGCCCACGGACCCCAGCTCGTGTGGGTGAGCGCTCCATGGGACACCAGCGTCAGCGGACGTGCGAGCTGCGTGCTGACCTCGGTGATCCAGCCGTTCGTCGCCTGGAGCAGCGAGGGCTCGAGCGAGCGCGCGATGGCCTCGTCTTCCCTCGCTCGCGCGGCGTCGACCGACGGCTGCGGTTGAGCGGCCGTGGGCGCCGCCAGCGCGATCACGAGGCCGACGAAGAGGAGCGAGCGCCACATCCAGGCAGCATCGCACCGCAGCCCGCCGCGGTCCTCGGGGCGTGAGAACGCGGTGAGAACGCGCCATCGCGCGCGAGTCGTAATAAGCTCCGGCCCATCGCCATCGACGTCGGAAGCCGCATTCGCGACTACGAGATCGTCGCGCGCCTCAAGGCGGGTGGCATGGCGACCTTGTTCCTCGCGCGCCGCTCGGGCGCGGCGGGCTTCTCGCGTCACGTCGCGGTGAAGGTCGTGCATCCGCACCTCGCCGAGGATCCGTCGTTCATCCGGATGTTCGTCGACGAGGCGCTGCTCTCGGCGCGCATCCATCACCCGAACGTCGTGCACGTGGAGGAGCTCGGCGAGGAGAAGGGCACGTACTTCCTGGTCATGGAGTACGTGCACGGCAGCGCGCTCTCCACGATGCTCGGCACGCTCGCGCGACAAGATCGTCGCCTCGCGCCCGAGCTCGCTGTGCACGTCGCGATGAAGGTCGCCGACGGCCTCGACGCCGCCCACGAGCTGCTCGACGACAAGGGTCAGCGCCTCGGCGTCGTGCACCGCGACGTGAGCCCGCAGAACGTGCTGCTCTCCGCGGCGGGCCACGTGAAGCTGATCGACTTCGGCATCGCGAAGGCCGCTGGGCAGGGACGTCGCACCGAGACCGGCTCGCTCAAGGGCAAGGTCCGCTACATGTCGCCCGAGCAGGCGTTCGGGCGGAACATCGATCGACGCACCGACATCTACGCGCTCGCCATCGTCCTCTGGGAGATGTTGACGATGCAGCGGATGTTCAAGGGCACCAACGATCTCGCGCTGCTCGACGAGGTGCGGAACCCGAAGATCGTGCCGCCCTCGACGTTCAGCCCCGAGATCCCTGCGGCCCTCGATCAAGTGCTCCTCGCAGCGCTCTCTCGCGACAGCGAGCAGAGGCCGCGCACGGCGCGCGACTTTCGTCGGATGTTGCAGGAGGCCTACCCCGAGGCGTCCGCCGTGGGCGAGGAGCGCCTCGGCGAGGTGGTGCGTGCGGTGCTCGGTGAGCACATCGAGATGCGTCGCATCACGCTGCCCGAGAGCGTCACCGGGCTCAACGTCCGCAACCTCGAGAAGAAGAGCGATCTCGCGCGCAGCGAGATCCTCCGCACGATGACCGTCAGCGCGCCCGGCGCGCGCTACGCCGTGGATCACGAGGTGAGCGAGCCGCGTCTTCCTGCCGCGGTGATGCAGGCCGTCTCGCCAGGCGCCACGCCCACCGAGGCGCGACCGAGCGCCGCGCGCTGGCTCGCGATCGGCGGCGCTGTCGTCGCGTTCTCGTCGGTGACCACGGCAGGCATCGTGTACGTGGTGTCGCAGCCGGCGAGCGAGCCGACGGTCACGCAGCTCGCACCGCTCGCCCCGCCGGTGGCGGGCACACCGCCCACCACGGCCACGTCGATCCCCACGACGCCGACGACCGTTCTCGTCGAGGACGCGGGCGTCACTGTCGCGAGCACGCCCGACGATCCGCGAGAAGGCGAGCGTCACGGCACGCACGGACACCGTCGCGATCCTCGCGATCAGGGCACGTCGATGACGAGCATGGTCGTGACCACGGTCCGCGACGATGGCCCGCCGCCCGACGAGGACGACGGCGTCATGCGCATCCGCACCGGCGGCGTGACCATCTACGACGACGAGTTCTAGAGCCCGTCTGGGTCGAGGGAGCCCGGCCCGCTCCAAGGGTGGCTTCGCTCCGCCGGTCGTTTCGCTGGCACGCGGCTCGCCTGTTAGGCTCGTGATGCCAATGCGTGCCGCTCAACGTTCGGTCCTTGCGTCGCGCGCCGTCGCGCTGTGCGCGCTTCTTCTCTCGTCGATGATCGCCGTGGGCTGTGGTGCCAAGGGCGCGCTGTTCTCGCCGACGCCTCCGCCTGATGGCGGTCCGCTCGACGCCTACGTGCCGCCTCCGCTCGAGGTCGACTGTGGCCGTCCCGTCCGGCGTGTCGCCGTGGGCCGTCCGTTCGTGGTGCGCGCGACGACCACGACGGGCGCGACGATCACGAGCGAGGGCTGGCGCGTCGCCGAGCAGCCCGAGGGCGCGATGCTCTCGGTGCCGTCGATGGGCGCGAGCATCGGCGTCACGATCGATCTCGCGGGTGACTACACGCTCGCGTTCGAGGCGCGCGACAGCGCGGGCAACGTCGGCATGTGCTCGGTGCGCATCGAGGCGCGCGGCGGTGTCGTGGCGATCTGTCCGCCCGAGGCCGAGTACGTCGCGCGCGCGGGGGAGACCGTGCTGCTCGAGGGCGACGCGTTCGATCCTTCGGGCGTGGTGACCGCGGGCTGGACGCAGACGTCGGGACCGTCGATGGCCACGGTCCGCGTGCTCGGTGGTGCAGGCACGGTCGTCGAGGTCTCTGCCGAGGTGCCGGGGCTCTACGTCTTCGTCCTGCGTGCCACCAACGGATCGGGCGAGGACATGTGCGAGGTGCGCGTGCGCATCACCGCGCCGCCGATGGTCTCGTGCGTGGGCGCCACGTCCGCGCGCACGCGACAGCCCGTGACGGTGAGCGCGACGGCGACCGACGACGATCTCGCCTCGGTGCGCTGGGACATGATCACCCGGCCGCCTTCGTCGTCCGCGTCGAACGCGCCCATCGATCAGCTCTCGACGACCTTCACGCCCGACAAGCGCGGTGAATACGTGCTGCGCTTCACCGCCACGGACGCGCTGGGCGAGACGGCGAGCTGCGAGACGACCGTGATCGCGGAGCCCACGCCGCCCGATGCGATCTGTCCCGGCGTGATCGAGACGCGTCCGCTCGCGACCGTCACGCTCGAAGGAAGCGGCGTGGACGACGGGACCATCGTCGCGTCGGGCTGGTCGCTCCGCAGTCAGCCGATGGGATCGGACTCGGATCCGCCGTCGCCCGCAGACTCGGCGCGCGCGACGTTCCGTCCGCAGCTCGCGGGTGAGTACTCGCTCGAGCTCTTCGTGCGCGACGACGACGGCAACGTCGCCACGTGCACCACGCTGGTGCGCGCGATCGCGACGGAAGGCCTCCGTGTCGAGGTGTTCTGGAACACCGACGGCACCGACATGGACACCCACCTCATGCGCCCCGGCGGCACGACGTGGTTCAGCGAAGAGGACTGCTTCTACGGCAATTGCCAGCGCGGCAGCCTCACGTGGCCTCCCGACGGACCCGAAGACGACCCCTCGCTCGACATCGACGACACCGACGGCTTCGGCCCCGAGAACATCAACATCGAGAGCCCGATCGACGGCACCTACCGCGTGGCGATCGACGCGTTCAGCGGCGCGGCGAACACCACCGTGCGCATCTACTGCGGCGGCTCCACCACCGACCCGCGGCAGACGTTCGGGCCCGTGTTCATCGACTCGGGACCGAACGATCTCTGGCGCGTCGCCGACGTGACGATCTCGGGCGCTGGCTGCACGATCACCGACCTCTCGGTCGGAGGCCGCCCCAACATCCAGCCCTGCGACGGCTGCTCGCGCTGATCCTCGTGCCGGCACCGCGGGCGCTTGCCCCGAGTACCCATGTGGGCAGGCACACGATCCAAGGCGGCCATGCCATGCTGGAAGCATGATCATCACCGACGACGAGACGATCCGCGGCATCGCAGGACGTGCACGGCGCGTCGCGGTGCTCGGCATCAAGACCGAGAAGCAGGCGCTGCAGCCGGCCTTCTACGTGCCCGAGTACCTCGCGCGCGCGGGCGTCGAGATCGTGCCGGTGCCCGTCTACTACCCGGATGTGACCGAGATCCTCGGCAAGCCCGTGGTCCGATCGCTGACGCAGGTCGAGGGCGAGATCGACGTGCTCGACGTGTTCCGTCGCCCCGAGGATCTGATCGCGCACGAGGCCGAGATCCTCGCGCTCGCACCAAAGGTCGTGTGGCTCCAGACCGGCATCCGCCACGACGCGCTCGCCGAGCGCTTCTCGGCCGCGGGCATGGACGTGGTGCAGGACCGCTGCCTCATGGTCGAGCACCGCGCAGCGCGAGCTGCTGGCCTCTCGGCCTGATCGACGTCGTCTCGTGATCGGTCCTCGAGAGAGCGCGATCATCGCGTCGCTCGCCCTCGTGGGCTGCGGCGGCGCGAGCGCAGTCGTCTCGGCTCGACAGCGCTACGAGCCGTTCACGTGCACCTCGTACGTGGGACCGCGCGTGATCGCGACGATCGCCGATCCACGTCTGTCGGAGGTCTCGGGCCTCGCGGTGAGCCGCACGCACCCGAACGTCTTCTACGTCCAGAACGACTCGGGGGAGCCTCACGCGCGCTTCTTCGCCATCGACGCGGCCGGCGTGGTGCTCGCGGAGCACGCGGTCGGCGAGGCGCTGCTGGCGTTCGATCTCGAGGAGATCGCGATCGGTCCCGGTCGCGACCCCGCGCACGACGCGATCTACCTCGCGGACATCGGCGACAACGACGCGCGCAACGGCCGCGGAGGCCGGAGCGCGATCCAGGTGCTCCGTGTGGACGAGCCGCCCGCGCCGCCGCGAGGCACGCCCCCGATCACGACGGTGCTGACGCCGGTCGATCGCTTCGAGCTCCGCTATCCCGAGGGACCGATTGACTGCGAGGCGTTCTTCGTGGAGCCCGACTCGGGTGATCTCTACCTGCTCGGCAAGGTCGCATCGGGACCTGCGCCGATCTTCGTCGCCCACGCGCCGCTCTCCACGACCGCGCCGAACGCGCTCGTGCGTGTAGGGCAGACGCTCTCGGCGCGCGATCTGGGTGACTCGATCACGGCTGCCAGCCTCGCCCCCGACGGTGTGCACCTCGCCGTGCGCACGTACCGGCACGCGCTGCTCTTCACGCGCGAGACGAACGAGGGCTGGGCCGAAGCGCTCGCGCGAGAGCCGGTCATGCTCCCGCGCCTCCACGAGCCGCAGGGCGAAGCGATCGCGTTCTTCGACGCGGGCGGCACGATCCTCTCGATCACAGAGGGTGAATCCGCGCCCATCCACGCGCTCGATCCCGACTGTCCCGTCACCGCGGAGTGAGCGCGCCGACCCTCGCCGTCGTTCATGACGACGCGGATCGGCGCGCGCCTCAGCCGCTGTACGAGATGCTCGCGCTGCCGACGTCGTCGGCGTCGCGCAACGCGCTCAGCGACAGACGCTCGCGCGAGGCGCGCGCCATCGGTCGCCAGTGCTCGCGCTCGAGCCTCCACCAACACAAGAGGGCGAGCGAGAGGATCTCGAGCGAGAGACCGATCCAGCCACCCAGCGCGCCGAGGCCGAGGCCTCGACCGAGCGCCCACGCGAGCGGAGGCGTGAACAACCACGCGCACACCACGCCGAGCTGCGCAGGCACCTTGGCGTCGCCCGCACCGCGCAGCACGCCGCGCGCGACGGTCGCCGCGCCGTCGGCGATCTGGAAGAGCGCCGCGACGTAGAGGAGCACGAGCGCGACCGCCGACAGCTCGGCCTCGTCCGTGAACACCGACACGAGCAGCGGTCCGAAGGCCAAGAGCCCGATCGTCCATGCGCCCGTGTAGATCGAGGAGGCAGCGAGCGCGCTCCGTGCCACGCGCTTCACGAGGTGATCCTGCCCCGCGCCCACCGCTTGCCCTGCCAGCACCGAGCCCGCTTCCGCGAGCGCGACCGTCGGCAAGAACGAGAAGTGGATGACCTGGATTGCGATGTGGTGCGCGGCCATCTGCACCTCACCCATCGTCGAGACGATCACGGTGAGGAGCGAGAAGCTGCCCATCTCGAGGAGGAACTGCACACCGGTCGGCACGCCCACCTCGATCAGCTCGCGCACGTGCGAGAGCTTGGTGCCGCGCAGCGAGAAGCCCACGCGGCTCTGCGCGTAGACGACGATCGCGAGCTCGATGCCGTGTCCGATGAGCGTCGCGATCGCACTGCCACGCACGCCCCAGTGGAGGACGATGACGAACAGGTAGTTGAACGCGATGTTGACCGCGTTGCCCGCGAGGCCCGCGATCATGGGCGAGCGCGTGTCGCTCTCGCCGTAGCGCAGCTCACGGATCGCGACGAACGCGAGGATCATCGGCGCGCCGAGCACGCGCAGGCGCAGGTACGTGAGCGCTGCCTCGCCCGCCGCGTCGCTCGCCGCGAGCAGCGGGAGGAACTGCGCCACGAGCTCGCCCACGAGGATCGTGAGCAAGCCGAGCACTCCGGCCGTCGCGAGACCGGCGCCGAGGTAGCTGCCGAGATCTCCGCGTCGGCCCGCGCCGATCGCCTGCGACGCGAGGACCTTCACGCCGCGCAAGAGGCCCATCGAGAAGCAGTAGAGGGCGAACGTCGCGACGCCTGCCAGGCCGACGCCCGCGAGCGCTGCCGTCCCGATGCTCGACACGAACAGCGTGTCCACGAACGTCATCACGCCGAACGAGAGGAACGAGACGGTGATGGGCCAGGCGAGCCGCACCAGCTCGCGAAAGGGTTGATTCGACCATGCGAGCGACCGTTCGCTCGACTCGACACCGGAGGACATGACGACCTCGGAAGGGAAGGGGGAGGGGATCGCCCAGGAGACGCGCGAGGCGGCGCGTACGGACGAAGAAGCAGCTTCGTGAGGCCGCGGGCGGCCCGCGTCGAGCCGCTCAACCCGTCCAAGAGAATCGGTAGCGGCAGTCCGCGCCGCCGTCCGAGACGCAGCGCTCCTTCTCGAAGCGCACGTTCGTCTTGCCCATCAGCTCGAGGATCGTCGCCATCATGTGCTGGTTCACGCGGCACGCGAGCGGGTGGTGGCCGCGCCAGTCACGCGTGATCGAGATCGCCTCGTGCGCACCCACGAGCTCGATGCGTCGCTCCCCGGTGTCCTGGAGGAGGCTCCAAAGACGCGCGATGTTGCGTGCATAGAGCTCGGGCGAGACGAGCTGCGTGATCACGAACGCGTACATGCCGCGCGCCGCGCCCTTCACCGCGATCCGCAGGCCCTCGCGGATCAATGCGTCGCGCGCGCTCGGCGGGTGCTTGGCGACCGTCGCGTCCAGAAGGAGGTGAACGACGCGCGCGTCGTACCAGCGGTTTGCGAGGATCCCGAGGCCCTGCGCGTCGGGATCGAGCTGCGCGTCGAGCTCGGGCGGCATCGCGCGCGCGACAGCACGCACGAGCGAGGCATCGTGGTGCTGCTCGTACCAGAGCACGAGCTCGCGGATCGCCGAGCCCTTGATGCGGCCGTACGGCGTGGACACTGCGTCGAGTATACAGCGCAGTGCAGGCCGCCCCGGGCGATGGCCCCTCGATCGTGCCGATCAACGCTCGATGCCGTGATCGCGACGGAACTCCCGGCACTGCCACGAGCCGCGCTCGAACTCGCGACACGTGGTGCCGCGGATCTCGTAGATGGCGCACGCGTTCGGCGAGAGCGCGGTGCCGAGGTGCACGCACGCGCCGTCGGCCGTGGTGGCGAACGCCTGCTCGCCGAAGTGACCGGGCTGGAGCCGCGCGATCAGATCCTCGCGGCCGATGCGCCGCCAGCGTACGAGGTCTTCGGCTGGCACGAGGATGCGACCGTCGTGGCCCGTCCTGCAGCACGCGCCGCACGTGAGGCAGTCGAGCCCCGTGGCCGGCTCCGTGTCGTCGGGCATCGTCACGAGGATGTCGCCCCAGACCTCGGCCGGCCAGCGCTCGACATCGTCACGTCGCTCGACGCGTCGCGACCGCATGCCAACATCGCGCGCTCGTCAGGGAGCTCCGACCATGAAGAAGAACGCGCTCGTCCTCCTCACACTCGCATGCTCACCGCTCGCCCTCGTCACGGCGTGTGATCCGCCGCGCAACCGCACCGACGCCGCGACCGCGCCGCTCGATGCCTTCGTGATCCTCACCGACGCGTACGTCGCCCCGGGCACCGATGCAGCGATCGACGCCGCCGCCAGCGAGACGCCCGACGCGTTCACCCCGATGATGATGGGCAGCGACGCGGGCCTCGACGCGCGCGCGCTCGATGCGTTCGTGCCGGGCACCGATGCGTTCAGCGCCGATGCGTTCGTACCGCGCGACGCGCCGTTCGCGTCCACACCGTGCGAGCAGATCGCGGCCGTCCGCGCGACCAACGGGACGCTCTCGCCCGCGTACCCCGTGGCCGGCGCGATCGTGAGCTACGTGATGCCCGTCTTGCCGACGGGCGCCACCGATCCCCGCGGCGTCTTCGTGCAGTGCCCGGGCGCTTCGGGGCCCGCGCTCTTCCTCGCGATCAGCCCCGACGATCGCACGGCGTTCCCGACCGCGCCCGTCGTCGGTCAGATCGTGTCGTTCTCCGTGACCGCCACGCTCGACACGGCGAGCGGGGCCTCGAGCACCGGCGATCAGCACCGCGTCACCGGCATCACCGGCTGGTCCGCGGCGGGCACCGGCATCCTCGCGGCAGAGGACGTGAGCGCCGTCGCGCTCCCCGCGATGATCGACGCGTACGAGAGCGAGATCGTGTCGATGGACGCCGTGATCGCCAGCGCCGGAAGCGCAGCCGGCACGGGCTTCACCTCGTTCCAGATCACGACGACCGGCGTCCCCACGGCGAGCGCCGATCAGCGCCTGCGCATGCCCGCCGACGTCGCGACCTCGCTCGGCCTCGTCGTCGGCTGCCAGGTGCGGCTCACGGGCACGCCGCTCTGGCGCTTCACGACCGCGGCGCAGCCTTCGATCTGGAGCGCGTCCGAGATCGTGGTGGGCACCTGCCCCATGCCGATGACCTGCACGCCCGCGACGCACCTCGTGATCAACGAGATCGACTACGACCAGGTGCCGGGGGCCGACACGGCGGAGTTCGTCGAGATCCACAACCCGACGGGCAGTGCGATCCCGCTGACCGGCATCTCGCTCGTGCAGGTGAACGGCGTCGCGACTCCCGTCGAGTACGGCCGCGTCGCGCTCACGGGCACGCTCGCGGCGGGCGGCTACCTGCTCGTCACGGCCTCGGGCAGCACGGTCGCTGGCGCCACGCTCTCGTTGCCCGAAGCCATGCAGAACGGGCCTGACGGGATGATCCTCCTCGGCCCCGACGGCATCATCGACGCCGCGATGTACGAGGGCACGATCTCGAGCGTGATGCTCGCAGGCGGCATGACGCTGACCATCAGCGAGAGCGCCTCGATCGGCACCGACGGCGCGAACGGACTGTCGCGTCGCCCCAACGGCTGCGACCGCGACACACCCGCGGTGGACTGGGCGGACGCGCCGCTCACGCCCGGCGCGATGAACTGATCAGAACTCGAGGGCGCTGCCGACGTGCAGCGCCAGCTCGTGCACGGTGGTCCGCGTCGCGTTCACCGACACCTGACTGTCGTCGGGCTGAGTGGTGTCGAAGAGCAGGCCACCGATCGAGCCGATGCCGAGCGCGTAGCGCAGCGCGAAGGTCTGCGAGAACACGATCGTGGGCGCCTGCTCGCCCTCGGCCATGCGGTGGGGCGTGTGCATCTCGAAGCCCAGCGAGCCACCGAGGAAGTCGATGCGCGTCTCGCCGTAGGTCTGGATGCGCCGGATCGGCGAGAGATCGGTGAAGAGACCCGCGCCGATGGAGACGCCCTCGTCCACCTCGTAGCGGCCACCGACGCGCACGTTCACCAGCCATCGTCGATCGAGCCCGAGCTCGGGGATGATCAGCTCGTGCGAGAGGTCGGCGTCGATCCCGACCCAGCCGCGATCGAAGCGCCACGCGACGCCGAGGCGCAGCTGGGCGGGCGCGACCAGATCGACACGCGGCGTGAGGCCCATGTCGTCACCGGGCGAGAAGAAGACGCCGTCGGCGCTCGCGCTGATCGCTGTGAACGTCGAGCGTCGCAGCACACCGAGCTGCAGCGCGGGTGATCGCAGCGCGACGCCGAGGTGCAGGCCGGGCGTGACCTCCCACTGCATGCCGACCGACAGCCCCACACCCGCGCTCTGGAGCGACGAGATCGCCGACACGCCATCGACGAAGCCGTCGTCGCCCGCGCGACCGCCGAAGAACTGCGAGACCGTGCTCGCTTGTCGGTAGAGACCGAAGGCCGCGAAGCCGAGGCGGAGGTTCGACGCGACAGACCACCCGAGCGCGATGCCCGCGTAGTACTGCTGCACGTTCTCTTGCTGCACGAGGTGCCACGTGGTGGGCGTGGCAGCGCCGACGTCGTCGAGTCGCACGCGATCGGTGTGGTTCACCGCACTCGGGACGAAGATGCCGAAGGCGAGCACCAGCCCGGGCTCGAGCTGCCGTGAGCCCGTGACGGCCGAGGGGATGCCGTTGAGCTCGTAGTAGCCGCCGTCTGCGCTCGCGCCGCTCGCAGAGCTGAGGAGCTCGGGCGTCTCCGCGACGCGGAGCTGCGTCGCCGAGCCGGACGCATCCACCTGCGTGCGCGTGACGTGCGCGAGGCCTGCAGGGTTGAACCAGGTCGCGGTCCCGTCGTCGATCACGGCGGTGACCGCGCCCCCGGTCATCGCCGCCTCGTTGCCGACGAGCACACCTTCTTCGTTGCCCGCGCGCGCGACCGAAGGGATCGACGCCGCCAGCACGATCGTCGCGATCGCGAGCTCGGGTGCGCTCGTTCGAGGTCCTCGGTCCGCAGGCACGCCGCGACTTTGTAGCAGCGCGTCCGCGCGTGTCTCGGAGCGTGTCGCAGGGGGGTCCGATCTCTTGACCCCGCGGTGTGTGCGGCCTAGCAACGGCCGCGTGATGGAGGGAACGCCCCTTGCTCGGGGCGCGCCCGTCCGCTGTGTCTGTGGGCCTCCGCCTCGGATGCCCTCTCTCTTTCGGAGGAATCGTGAGCAAGAAGACCCTCGTCGCGATCGGCGTCGTCGCCCTCGCCCTACAGATCGTCGGCCTCAGCCCGTGGGGAGCGGCCGCCGCGTCCGCTCAGACCGCAGGCGCGTTCGGTGAAGCCGCCGCGGCGCCGCCCGCGCCCGACAGCGACGACACCGTGTGGACCGTGCAGCTCGGCGGCACGCTGAACTACGGCAACACGCGCAGCTTCCAGCTCTCGGGCGGTACGCACTTCCTCGTCCGCCGCGACATGCACCTCTTCACGATGGATGTCTCGTTCACCTACGGCATCGCGTCGCTCCGCGACGCGAACGGCATCTGGAGCGGCTGGAACGCGAACTCGCAGAACATCAACGGCAAGATCCGCTACGACCTCTTCCTCGACCCGGACTGGTCGCTCTTCGCCGTCGCCGTGGGCCGCAACGATCCGTTCGCGGGCCTCGACTTCCGCTTCCAGGGTCAGCTCGGCGTGAGCCGCAACCTCCTGCGCGAGGCCGACGGCAACCACCGCCTCTGGATCGAGGTGGGCGTCGACGTCACGTACGACGACCTCTACCCGAACCCGCTCTGCCCGCCTGGCAGCACGCTGATCGAGGGCACCCAGACCTGCATGCCCGCGATGGGCGATCCGGTCGCGGCGCTCCCCGGTGATCGTCAGCAGTACTCGGGCCGTGGGCTCATCGGCTACGACAACCACATGAACCGCGAGTGGCGCTACCTCACGACGGTCGAGGGCCTCGGCGGCGCGCTGATCGGCTCGGGCCGCGATCCGATGACGGGCGATCCCACGACGGTCGCGAACTTCCGCCTCAACTGGCAGAACGAGCTCGCGCTCACGCTCGTCGACAACTTCGCCGCGAGTCTGCGCTTCAACTTCTTCTACGAGCTCGTGCCGCCCTCGGGCCGCGACAACATCGACACGCAGACGATCCTGTCGCTCCAGTACACGATGTTGTGATCCCGAGACGCAGCATGCGCTGCTAACGTCGGTGCATGCTGCGTCGTCTCGTCGGTCTGCTCGCTTCGCTGTTCGTGCTGGGCTGTGGGGATCCGGGATCGTCCGATGCAGGCGTCGACGCGCCGTCGCTCGAAGACGCACCGATCGCCGACGACGCGTTCGTCGTGCCCGACGCAGGTCCCTCGGGGCCCGCGCGCGCGCTGTTCGATCTCGACGCCGTGGACGAGGACTTCTTCGCGTTTCCGTTCCCCTCCGATCTGCGCCTCGATCCCGACGGAACGCCCTCGATGGAGGGCTTTCCCGCGAGCACCGTGGCGATCGTCGCGAGCTTGCTCGAGCTCGCCGAGACCCGGCCGGGCTGGCCCACGATCCCCGTCGCGTTCTTCCGCTTCACGGCACCGCTCGCACCGCGCGCCGAAGCCGACGTGATGCCGCCCTCGACCAGCGCGCCTTTCCTCTTGGTCGACGTCGATCCGAGCTCCCCTGATCGCGGCGCGCTCGTGCCCACGATCGCACTCACGCTCACGACCGATCGCTACACGGGCTCGAGCCTCGTCGCCGTCGCCGCGGTGCCGGGCTGGGTGCTCCATCCGAACCGTCAGTACGCGTTCGTGATCCAGCGCAGCGCGATGGGCTGGGACGACGGACCGATCGAGGCCGAGCCGACGATCCAGGCGCTCCTCCGTGGCGAGGCACCGAGCGCCTCGTGGGGTGCCGACGCGCTCACGCTGTACGCGCCGCTGCGCGAGACGCTCTCGACGCTCGGCGTGCCCGCCGACGACGTCGCGACAGCGACCGTCTTCACGACGGCAGATGTCGTGGCCGATCTCCGCACGATGGTCGACGCCGTGCGCGCGCGCGACGACGTGAGCATCGAAGGCCTCGCGCTCGATCCGAGCGACGGCGACGATCACCCGCGCTACTGCGAGCTCCTCGGCACCGTGTCGATGCCGCAGTTCCAGGAGGGCACACCCGTCTTCGACACCGAGGGTCACTTCGTGATCGGTGAGGACGGCCTTCCGATCGAGCAGCGCCGCGAGACCGCGCGTGTGGTCGTCACGATCCCCCGCACGCCGATGCCGGCGGCGGGCTATCCGCTGCACCTCTACATCCACGGCTCCGGTGGGCTCGCATCGCAGGTCGTCGATCGCGGGCCCTACGGTCGCGACGGCATCGAGACGCCCGGTGAGGGACCCGCGCACGTGGTCGCCGAGCACGGCATCGCGGCGGTCGGCACCTCCATGCCGCTCAGTCCCGATCGCGTGCCGGGCGCGAGCTCGATCGCGTACCTCAACTTCGGCAACCTCGACGCGTTCCCCTTCACGTTCCACCAAGGCGTGATGGAGCAGGCGCTTTTGCTCGACGCGCTCGCGACGCTGCGCATCCCGCTCTCGAGCCTCGGCACATGCACGGGCGTGACGCTCCCTCCCGGCGAGACGGAGATCCACTTCGACTTCGCGCACCTCGTGGGCGGCGGTCAGTCGATGGGCGCGATGTACCTCAACATGCTCGCGGCGATCGACGGCCGGATCACCGCGCTCGTGCCCACGGGGGCGGGTGGCTTCTGGAGCTACATGATCCTCGAGACGGAGCTGATCTCGAACACGCGCATGCTCCTCGGCAGCATCCTCCGAACGAGCGGCGATGCGCTCTCGCACCTCCACCCGGCGATGCACGTCTTGCAGCTCGGCTGGGAGAGCGCGGACCCCATGGTGTTCATGCCGCGCATCTCGCGCCGTCCGCTCGAGGGCATCACGCCGCGACCCATCTACGAGCCCGTCGGGCGCGGTGACAGCTACTTCCCCACCGTGCTCTTCGACGCGATGGCGCTCGCGTACGGACACCGACAGGCAGGCACGGAGGTGTGGCCCACGATGCAGCCGCGCCTCGCGTGGGCCGAGCTCGATGGGCTCGCGAGCTATCCGGTCGCGGGCAACCTCGAGAGCGAGTCGGGCGTCGTCTACACGGGCGCCGTGATCCAGAGCGCGGGCGACGGCTTCAGCGACGGCCACAACGTCTTCATGCAGGTCCCCGAGATCAGGTTCCAGTGGGGCTGCTTCCTCCGGTCCTCGATCGCGGGTACGCCGACGATCCCCGCGCCCGCCGCGCCGGGATCTCCCTGCATGCCTTAGTTTCCCGCGCCCAATCGCTCCTTCGTCGCTTCCCCCGCCGGCTGGCTCCCCGTCCGCGGCGCCTGCGCTGCGAGCATCGACACCGACTCCCGCGTACGCTCGACCGCGCATGGTCCGAGGGCGAGCGATCGGCTGTGGGAGGGTGGGCGCTGCGGCGCTCCTGGCCGCCTCCGTGATCGGCTGCGACGACGGTCCGCCGCCGCCGATCGAAGAGCTCGTCGACTACCAGCGCGACGTGCAGCCGATCCTCGCGGAGCACTGCTTCGGCTGTCACGGCCCCGATGCCGCGACGCGCGCTGCAGGTCTGCGCCTCGACACCTTCGAGGACGCCACGGCCGATCGAGGCGGTGGTCGCTTCGCGATCGCGCCGCGCGATCCCGACGCGAGCCTCGCGATCCAGCGCATCGAGGCCGTCGAGCCCTCGCCGCGCATGCCGCCCGCGCCGAACGATCCGCTCGCAGACTCCGACATCGCGACGCTGCGCCGATGGATCGCGCAAGGCGCAGCGTACGGACGACACTGGGCCTTCGAGCCGATCGCAGAGGTGACCGTGCCGGGGGGCGCGAGCCATCCCATGGACGCGTTCGTCGAGGCGCGCCTCGGCGACGAAGGCATCACGCCCGCGCCGCGCGCGGAGCCTGCGGTCCTCGTTCGACGCCTCTCGCTCGATCTGCGCGGTCTGCCGCCGAGCCCCGAGGAGCTCGACGCGTTCGTCGCCGATCCCTCGGACGCCGCGTACGAAGCGCTCGTCGATCGTTGGCTCGCCTCGCCTGCGCACGCCGAGCGGCTGGCGCTCGATTGGATGGACTACGCGGGCTATGGCGACTCGAACGGCCTTCACGCCGACGACCCGCGCACCGCGTGGCCGTGGCGCGACTGGGTGATCGCGCAGTTCCTCGCGAACCGTCCGCTCGACGAGATGATCGTGGCGCAGGTGGCCGGCGATCTCTTGCCGTCGGCGACCGAGGAGGACGTGCTCGCCACGGGCTTTCTCCGACACCACGTCACGACGGGCGAAGGCGGCGTCGATCCCGAGGAGCGTCGCTTCCTCCACTCGATGGATCGCGCACGCCTGGTGGGCACACAGCTCTTCGGCCTCACCGTGCACTGCGCGCAGTGCCACGACCACAAGTACGACCCCATCTCGCAGCGTGACTTCTACTCGCTCATCGCGTGCTTCGATCGGGTCGCCGATCGCGGCCTCGTCACCACGCCCGACACCGAGGTGCCCACGCTCGCGGTCACGAGCCCCCTCTGGCCTGCACGTCGGGCGGAGATCGTGGCGCGCCTCGCGGTGCTGGACGCGCGGCTCGCGGAGGACGACGTCACGCGTGCTGCGTCGTCGTGGGAGGCCTCGCTCGCGCCAGGCGCTGCGAGCTTCGTGGTCCCCGACGACGTCCTTGGTGACTCGCTCGAGGGTCGCGCTTCGGTCGACGTCGACGGAACCCTGCGTCCTCGAGGCGCCGTGCCGATCGGCGACACGCTCACGATCACGATCGATCACGACGCGCCCATCCACGCCATCCGCCTCGAGCTCGGTGAGGGACGAAGCCTCGTCTTGCCGCGGCTCACCGAGGTCACGGTCGATCGCGAAGCAGAGGACGCGCGCGCGCGCGTGACGCTGGTGCGCGCTTCGTTCGACGACGACGGAAGCGACGCGAGCGCCGTGATCGATGGGCACAACACCACCGGCATCGAGCTCCCCACGCCGCGCGCGATCACCCTCGTCCCGAGCGCGCCCATCGGAGCGGGCGAGCGCTTGGTCCTGCGCGTCGATCAGCGCTTCGGGACCTCGAGCGTCTTCGGCTCGCTGCGCGTGCTCGTGTCGTCCGACGCGCGCGCGATCGTGACGCCCGCGGTGCGGAGCGCGCTCGATCGTCCCGCGATCGAGCGCACCGACGCCGAGCGCGCCGAGGTCCGCGCGCTCTTCGTGGAGGCCGTCCCGAGCAGCCCCGCGCACGACGAAGCGCTCGAGGCGCGCGCGCTCCGCGCCGAGCTCGCGCGAGGCGACGCGCCCGTGAGGACGCGCGTGATGCGCGAGGATGATCCCGATCGACGCACGCGCATCCTGTCCCGCGGTCAGTGGGCGAGCCCCGCCGAGGAGGTGCGATGTGCCGTGCCCGCGGCCCTTCGCATCGATCATCCGGTCGAGGTCGCGAACCGTCTCGAGCTCGCACGCTTCGTCGTGGGCGAGACCAACCCGATCACCCTGCGCGTGCTCGCGAACCACTACTTCCAGCTGCTGGTGGGCACGAGCCTCGTCGCCACGCCCGACGACTGGGGCACGCGCGGCGGAACGCCTGCACACCGCGCGCTCCTCGACTGGCTCGCGACGAGCTTGCGCAACGGCCACTGGGACCTGCGCGCTTACCTCCGCATGATCGTGCTCAGCGAGACCTACCGACGCAGCTCGACTGTCTCGCCCGAGCTCGCGCTCGCCGATCCGACCAACGCGCTCCTGTCGCGCGGTGTGCGTCGTCGCCTCGAGGCCGAGCTCGTCCGCGACGGTGCGCTCGTCGCGGCGGGCCTGCTCGCGCCCAGCATCGGCGGGCCGCCCGCGTTCGTGTCGCACCCCGATGGCCTCTACGAAGCGACGGGCGACGGCCTCGGCGCGATCACCACCTACCCCGTCGATCGTGCGCCGCGCGCTCACCACCGGCGCGCGCTCTACACCTTCTGGCGTCGCAGCGCGCCACACCCCTCGATGGCGCTCTTCGACGCGCCCGATCGCATCCACGCCGTCGCGCGTCGCGAAGAGACGAGCACCCCCACACAAGCGCTCGCGCTGTGGAACGACCCGCACTTCGTCGAGGCCGCGCGCGTCATGGCGACCCGCGCACGGCGCGCGCACCCCGCTGATCCGGACGCACAGATCGAGGACGTGTTCCGTCGCGTGCTGGCGCGTCCGCCCACCGAGGCCGAGCGCGCGCTCCTCCGTGCCTCGTACGACGCCGAGCGCGCCGAGCTCGAGGACGCGGCCGACGATGCAGACGCCCTCCTCACGATCGGAGACGCCGACGTCGCGCGTGACGCCTCGCTCGACGACGCCGCACTGACGCACGTCGCGCGCGCCGTGCTGAGCACCAGCGAGTCGATCACGAGGGAATGAGCGTGACCCGAAGCCGCACACACCTTCCGTCTCTTCGACTCGATCGGCGCGCCCTCCTGCGCGGCTCCCTCGGTGTGCTCGGCACCGCGAGCCTCGCGACGCTGGTCGGTGCGCCGCGCGTGCGCGCGATGCCGCACTTCACGCCGCGCGCGAACCGCGTCGTCTACCTGTTCATGTCGGGCGGCCCCGGACAGCTCGAGACGTTCGACCACAAGCCCAGCCTCGTCGACCTCGAGGGCACCGATCTCCCCGAGTCCGTGCGACAGGGTCAGGTCCTCACCGGCATGACCTCGGACCAGGATCACCTGCGCATCGTCGCGCCGCGCTTCGCGTTCTCGCAGCACGGCGAGAGCGGCGCGTGGGTGAGCGAGCTCTTCCCGCACCTCGCCGGTGTGGTCGATGACCTCTGCATCGTGCGCTCGATGCAGACCGACGCGATCAACCACGACCCCGCAGTCACGCTGCTCCAGACGGGCCACACGCTGCCCGGCCGTCCCAGCCTGGGCGCGTGGGTGAGCCACGGCCTCGGCGCGCCGACAGCGAGCCTGCCCACGTTCGCGGTGCTGATCTCCAACTCTCCGGTGCCCTTCGGCCAGCCGCTCACCTCGCGCTACTGGGGCAGTGGCTTTCTCCCCGCCAACCACCAAGGCGTCCAGATCCGCGGCGGCAGCGAGCCCGTGCTCTACCTCGACGAGCGCGCGCAGGTCTCGCGCGCGCGGCACGAGCGCCTGCGTGATCTGCGCGCCTCGCTCGACACGCTCCACGCCGAGGCCACCGGCGACGGTGCGATCGATGCGCGCCTCGAGACGTTCGCGCTCGCCGATCGCATGCAGACCGCGGTGCCGACCACGCTCACGCTGTCGGACGAGCCCGAGAGCACCTTCCGCCTCTACGGCGAGGCCGCGCGCACCCCTGGCACCTTCGCGTGGAACTGCGTGATGACGCGACGCTTGCTCGAGGGCGACGTGCGGTTCGTGCAGCTCTACCACCGCGACTGGGACCACCACTCGAACATGCAGTCGATGCACCCGCTGGCCGCGCGCGACGTGGATCAGGCGAGCGCTGCGCTCGTCACGGACCTTCGTCAGCGTGGCCTGCTCGACGACACGCTCGTGCTGTGGGGCGGCGAGTTCGGTCGCACCGTCTACTCGCAGGGCGACGCGCGCACGACCGACTACGGGCGCGATCACCACCCGCGCTGCTTCTCGATGTGGATGGCGGGCGGCGGCATCAAGCCCGGCCTCGTCTACGGCGCGACCGACGACTTCTCCTACAACGTCGTCGAGAACCCCGTGCACGTGCACGATCTGCAGGCGACGGTGCTGCACCTCTTGGGCTTCGATCACACGAGGCTCACCTACCGCTCCGAGGGCCGCGACTTCCGCCTCACCGACGTGTCGGGGCACGTGGTCGACGCGCTCCTGCGGTGAGGCCCGCACCGACCTTGGCGAAATAGAACGACCGTGCTATTCACCGTCAGGTCATGTCACGCGTCGTCCAGAGCCCCCTCCGTCGCGCAGCCGCACGCGCGCGGACCCAGCGTCCGGAGGCCACGCGCGTCGGCACCAAGGGCGAGGCGACGCGCAGCACCGTGCTCGGCCAGGCGATCACCGAGGCGAGCGTCGTCGGCCTGCGCGGCGTGACCATCGGCACGCTGGCGACCAAGGCGGGCCTCTCGAAGAGCGGGCTCTTCGCGCACTTCAAGAGCAAGGAGTCGCTCCAGCTCGGCATCCTCGAGGAGGCGATCACACGCTTCATCGCGCTCGTGGTCGCGCCTGCCCTGAAGGAACCGCGCGGCAAGGCGCGGGTCGCGGCGCTGCTACGGAACTGGCAGGCCTGGGCGCGGGCGGACTTCATGCCTGGCGGCTGCATCTTCGTCTCGGCGATCGTCGAGATCGACGACCTCGAGCCCGCCGTGCGCGCACGCCTGGTCGAGGCGCAGCTCGACTGGATCGACACGCTCGCCCAGGCCGTGCGCATCGCGCAGGACGCGGGCCACTTCCAGAAGGACCTCGACGCGACGCAGATGGCCTTCGAGGTCGTGTCGCTGGCCTACGGCCACCACCTCCTCGGACGCCTGGTGCGCACCACCGGCGCCGAGAAGAAGAAGACGCGCAGCCTGCCGAGCGCGAACGACATCGAGGCTCGTCTCGATCGCGCGATCACGCGGGTCTTCCGCGACGCGCAGGTCGAGCGCGTCTCCAAGTAGCGAGAAGGAGCACGACCCATGACCTCGTCTCTCGATGGCTTCGGCACAGAAAAAAGCACGATCGTTCGTTCTGAAACCAAGCGGCCCACCGCGCGCAAGCCCTCGTGGATCGCGGCGCTCGGCATGCTCGACCGCTACTGGCCCGAGGCGGCCGCGCGCATCTCGTTCGACCTGTTCCTCAAGCCACGGCGCTATCCTCGACCTGCGCGTGAGCTCGAGGCGTTGGGCACCGCACGCCTGGTCCTGGTACCGACCGATCGGACGCTTCACGCCGGACCCGAGCCGCTCCGCGCGTGGGTGTGGGGTGACGACGGGCCGCTCGTGCTCCTCGTGCACGGCTGGCAAGGCCGGGGCGCGCAGCTGTCCTCGTTCGTGGCGCCGCTGCTCGCGAGTGGCTTTCGTGTCGCGACGTTCGACGCGCCTGCCCATGGCGACACGCCGGGCGCGCGCAGCTCGCTGTTCTCGTTCCGCGACGCGGTGACGGCGACGCACGCGGCGCTCGGTCCGTTCCACGCGGTGATCAGCCACTCGATGGGCGGCGCCGCCGTGATCCTGGCTGCGACCGAGCGTGCGATCGCGTCGCGCTACGCGCTCATCTGTCCGCCGAACGACGTGCGCGACTTCACCGCCGAGCTCACCAAGGCGCTCGGTCTCTCGGAGGCCACGCGGGCCGCCGTCCATCGCCGCCTCGAGCGCACGTTCGGCCAGAAGCTCGAGTCGATCCGCGCGCCGGGCCTCGTCACCGAGCGCACCGAGCCGCTCCTGCTCGTCCACGATCGTGGCGACAAGGAGGTGCCCTTCGATCGCGGCGAGGCGATCGCCGCCGCGTGGCCCGGCGCCGAGCTGCTCGCGACGGAGGGCCTGGGCCACCGACGCATCCTCCAAGACGCGGCGGTCATCGCGAAGGTCGTCGCTCACGTCTCGACGCGCTGACGGTCGTGTCGCTGAGCGAGCGTCGCTCTCACGGAGAGAGCGTGGCGACCACGCTCTCGCGACGCACCCAGCAGTCGTCGGGCGTGGCCCCGACGTGGAGCACGAGGAGCACGCGCGTCGCGTCGATGCGCCAGGCCTCGAGGTCTTGGAGCGCGTCGTCGCACGGGTGCTCGATCTCCCAGGCCTCGAGCTCGTCGTCGTCGAGGTCGGTCGGCGGCGCCGGAGGTGCCGCGACCAAGCGCCGTCGGAACCGAGAGCGCCCACTCGCGTCGCGGATCTCGACCACACCGTCGGCATCCTCCACGGTGAGCTCGCTCGTGTCGGCGATGCGTGGGATCGTCCGAAAGACGTGCTCGGCGAGGTAGGTCTGCGCCGCTGTGATCCTCGCGCGCGCCTCGCGCTGGCGCGTGAGCTCGTGGTCGGTTCCCTCTTCACTCGCGTGCGACTCCGAGAGCGGGTCACGCCTCTCGACGGCGGCCGTCTCGGCCGACGCGAACACGAGCGCGTACGCGTCGTTCGCGCCATCGCCTTCGCTCTCCACGTAGACGAGCCGCGTGCCGTCCTCGGAGACCGCGGGCATGCCGAGCGCTTCGTAGACGCTCTCACCGTCCGAGCCGACGAGCGTGCCTCCGCGCGACGCGGTGCTCGGCGATCGCGTGATGATCTCGGCGCGCGGCACCTCGGGCGAGGCTCGGCGTGAATCGGCGTGCTCGGCGTCGTCGCTCCCCGACGCATGCACGTCGGCCGTCGTCGTCGTGGCCCGCGGCGTGGCCGTGCCCGCGCTGCACCCGCTCACGACCACGAGACAGAGCGTCGCGACTCGCATGACGAGAGCCTACGCGTGTTCGGCGCCTCGCGACCGGGCGAGCGCGTACGATGCGCGCCATGAGCGCTCGTTCGTCCACGTCCTTCGGTGTGATTCTCTCCTTTCTGTTCGTCGGGTGCGGAGGCGCGGCGAGCGAGCCTCGCGAGACGACGCCGGCGCGCGAGGTGGCCGAGATCCGTCCGCGCCTGGTGCGGGTGAGCGATGCGGACACGACCGTCTACCTGTTCGGCACGGTGCACCTGCTCGAGCCCTCGACCGCGTGGATGAACGACGAGATCTCGGGCGCGCTCTCGTCGTCCCGCGCCGTCTACTTCGAGGTGCCGACGGAGCCCGAGGCGCTCGCGCCGCACATGCCGCTCTTGCAGTCGCTGGCGCTCAACCCGCCGGGCGTGACGCTCAGCTCGCTCCTGCCGCCGGACGCACGCTCGCGCGCGGAGGCGGCGGCGACGGCCTCGAACGTACCGTTCGCGCAGCTCGAGCCGATGCGTCCGTGGCTCGCGGCGATCACGCTCTCCATGACCCGCCTCGTGGCCCGAGGCGCCGATCCGGAGGCGGGCGTCGACCGTGTGATCGCGGCGCGCGCCCGGGAGGCCGGGCAAGAGGTGCGCTACCTCGAGGACATCCCCACGCAGCTGCACGCGATCGGCGATCTACCCACCGACGTCCAGGTCGAGCTCTTCGTGCAGTCGCTCGACGACATCGAGGAGAGCGACGCGCACTTCGACGAGATGGTGTCCGCCTGGCAGCGCGGCGACACGCGCCACCTCGAGCACGAGCTCGTCGACGAGATGCGCACGGAGGCGCCCGCGCTCTACGACTCGATGCTCGTGCGCAGGAACCGCGCGTGGGTCGAGGTGCTCACGACGCTCATGGCGAACGAGCCGGGCACGTTCTTCGTTGCCGCGGGCGCCGCGCACTTCGTCGGTCCGGACGCGGTCCAGGTCGGCCTCGCCCAACACGGTCTCACCGTGCAGTGATGCGCAGCCGCCCGGCGCTCGCTCGGGCGCCCTCGGGCGGAAGCCAGTCATCGCAGGAGGGCACCTGGGCGCCCTGCGGAGCAAGCCGGTCATCGTCGGAGGGCACCTGGGCGCCCTGCGGAGCAAGCCGGTCATCGTCGCAGGGCACCTGGGCGCCCTGCGGAGGAGGCGGGTCATCGTCGGAGGGCACCTGGGCGCCCTGCGGAGGAGGCGGGTCATCGACGGAGGGCACCTGGGCGCCCTGCGGAGGAGGCGGGTCATCGTCGGAGGGCACCTGGGCGCCCTCCGGAGAAGACCGTGCCAGCTTTGTCGCGCCCCGGAGTCGATGCCCGGATGGCTCGGAGAGGACGTCGGCCGTGGCGCGGGGGCTTGGGGGGCGAGGCCCTCGTGATCGGAGGGCCGTGGGGGCGCGGGCCCCCTCGGGAGGAGGTCTGACCCCAGATTTCGTCAGTCTTTTCGGGAGCGGGCTGCCTATTCCCGGTGGATCCTGGCTTGCAGAAGGGGTGGTCGGCCTCGGGTGACTCCCGCGGGCGAGGAGAGGCAGATGACGATGGAACGAACCACCGGAAAGACGATTGGAGCGATGGGCGCGGCCGTCCTCGCCCTCGGCGGGGTCGGATGCGGAAGTCCCGCGGGCGGCGACAGCGTGCTGCCCGGCGTGCAGTCGCTGGTGTTCGCGCAGCGCGCGTTCCTCCGGGCCGACGGCAGCGAGGACATCAGCGGCGGCACGCGACAGGTCATCGACTACGAGCGCTACACGCCCGGCGGCGGCGTGTACGTGCTCACCCCGCCGACGCCGGACGGTGAGCTCCGCTCACTGACCGACGACTTCACGGCGGTCGACATCGCGGGCCTCGACCTCTCGTTCGATGCGCGCGAGGTCGTGTTCTCGATGCGCCACGGCGACGACGAGAACTACCACGTGTACATCGCGCCCGTGGATGGCTCGGCGCTGCCGCGCCAGATCACGGACGGTCCGTGGAACGACCTCCGCCCGATCTTCGTGCCCGGCGGACGCGTCGCGTACATCTCCACCTACCAGTTCGGCTCCGAGCTGCCGGTCGACGAGAACCCGTTCGGTCGCCTCGGCCTTCGTCGCGACGAGTACGAGCGCGGCGCGGCGCCGCAGCTCTCGGTCGTCTCGACGGAGGGCGGCACGCCGACGGTGTGCTCGCAGAACCTCTCGCACATCGCCGAGCCCTTCCTCCTCTCGAACGGCCAGATCGGCTTCTCGCGCTGGGAGCACCTCGGGCCGCTCAACGACGTGAAGCTCTTCCGCATGAACCCGGACTGCTCGGGCATGGAGGGCATCATGGTCCGCGGCGGGCTGCCGGCGAACTCGTTCGTCCAGGCCACCGAGCTCGACCCCGGCACGTTCGTCTCGATCGCGACGAGCCGCAGCCGCACGATCCAGTCGGGCGCGCTCTACCGCATCGATGCGCGCAACCGCACGAGCACGGCGGACGTGATCCCGATCGACGAGCAGCGCGCGATCCCCGAGTCGCTCACGCCGGCCGTGCCCACGGGCTCGGGCTCGCCCGCGAGCGGCATCGGCCGCTACCGCAACCCGCGCGGCCTCTTCGACGTGCAGGGCGACAACCGCACGTGGACCGGTGAGCTCCTCGTCTCGTGGTCGGACGGCGACGTCAACGACCGCAACGAGATCGCCGAGAGCGCGCCCCGCTACGGCATCTACCACTTCGACCCCGAGACCCAGCGCCGCACGCTCGTGTTCGATGATCCGAACATGTGGGACCTCTACGCGATCCCCGTGCAGGAGCGCCCCGAGCCCGCCGTCATCGGCCAGGGCGTGATGGGCAACCCCGCCGACATGTACTCGCGTCCGGCGATCCTCGCGGGTGCGGACGTGCGCACCACGATGCTCGACGAGACCGTCTCGGGCGCGCAGTTCGGCGACGGCGTGAGCCTCGACGAGGCGCTCGATGCGACGACCCACGTCCGCATCATCGAGGGCTTCTCGGGTGAGATCGGTGGCGTCGGCATGTTCGGCCTCACGATGCACGAGGGCGCGGCGATCATGGGCGAGACGCCCGTGTACGCCGATGGCAGCTGGCGCGCCGAGGTGCCCGCATACCTCCCGTACCACCTCCAGCCGATCGACCGCTTCGGCCTCGCGATCCGCAACCAGCTCCTCTGGATCCAGGCGATGCCCGGCGAGAACCGCGCGTGTGGCGGCTGCCACAGCGATCGCGCGCAGCCCATCAACCTCGCGGCGACGCTGACCGCGCAGGTCCAGCCGGCCGACCGCACGACGCTCCGCCGCGTGCTCGACCGCACCGAGATCCCGTGGGCCGGCGCGAGCACGGTCCGGAACCTCCAGGACATGCTCACCGAGAGCTGCGCGGGCTGCCACGACGGTGGCGCGAGCGACCCGTTCGCGGGCCTCTACTACGAGATCACCGTCACCCCCGAGGGCGCGACGGAGCCCCTGCCGCCCTTCCAGATCCCGTACCTCGATCTGTCGAGCCGTCCGATCACCACGTACTACGAGCGTGAGGTCGTGACGTACCCGGCGTCGTACGTGTCGCTCCTCATGCCCTCGGCGATGATGGGCGAGATGGAGATCGACACCACGCACCTCAACGGTCGCGAGGTCGTGGAGTGGATCAACCCGGGCTCGGCGCGCCACAGCCGCCTCATCCAGTACATGAACGTGAACGCGTACGACGACGCGAACGCGTGGGCGTGGTCGACGCCCTCGCATCCCGAGAACGTCTCGGGCGCGACGCCGGTCACCCGCGCCAACCGCATGATGCTCATCCACATGGCGGACCTCGGCGGCCAGTACTACTCGCGCTTCAACACCGAGAACTCGGGCGAGTGGGCCTCGCCCCGCTACTGAGCTCCACCCCACTCATCCAATCAGGAACACAGCCATGAAGAACATCCGAATGATGATGGTGGTGGGCGCGCTCTTGTCGGTCAGCGTGACCGGCTCGGCGCAGGAGTACGCCGAGGGCGAGGTCGTCGTGCACGACCGCGCTCGCGGTGAGAGCTCGCTCGACACACAGGCACCCGACCTCGCCTCGCTCCGGGAGGCGATCGCGGGTGCGGACTCGAACCCCTCGCGGTTCACCACGATGCTCGAGTACGGCGAGCGCGTGGAGTGCTACTCGTGCGTGCCCGCGGTGCAGCGCCTCTTGCTCTCGAGCTCGAACGCGCAGGTCCGCGAGTCCGCCGCGTGGTGGCTTCGTCGTCGACCGTTCGCGATCGGCGCTGTGTTCGTGCAGATGCGCGACACGCTCGCCAGTGACGGCTCCGACACGCGTCGTCAGTACGCAGCCGAGGCGCTCGGCACACTGATGGACGTCCACGCGCTAGCGCCGCTCAGCGAGGCCGCGACCACGGACGGCGCGCCGAACGTGCGCGCCGCCGCGGTGCGCAGCCTCGGTCGCCTCAACATCGGCCGCGCGAGCCACGCGATCGCGATGGCGCTCGGTGACAGCGACGTCACCGTGCAGGCGGCGGCGCTCCAGGCCATCACCGAGATCGGCTTCTTCGACGAGGTCGAGCCGATCATGGGCCTCCTCGGCAGCACCGACGCGAGCATCCGTCGCCAGGCGGCGCGCGCGATCGGCCTCTACCACGTGACGGCCTCCACCACGATCCTCGCGGCGATGCTCGTGGGTGACACCGACATGAGCGTGCGCGCGGCGGCCGCATGGGCCCTCGGTCGACTCGGCACCGCCGAGGCGCGCGAGGCCCTGCTCGAGGGCGAGGCCCTCCCGACGCAGACCGACGATCGCGTGCTCGACGCCATCCGCATGGCGATCCGGTCCTCGCGCGGCTGACACCATGAGCGCGGAACGTCGCGCGTGATCTGCGAAGGCCCTGCCTCCCTCGGGAGCGCGGGGCCTTCGTCCGTCGTGTGCCCTGTCGTCGTGTGTCCCCGTCTCCGGTCCCCGTGCCTGCATCACACGAATGCCGATCAACCCATCGATCGAACGAGGTACCGTCATGCGCATGCGCGCGCGTGCTCTCTTGTCGAATGCTGCGGTGCTGCTGCTCGGGCTCGCCGCGACCGCGGGCTGCGAGCCCATCGAGCCTCCGGGTGGCAGCTACTACGAGGAGCGCATCGAGCCGTTCTTCGCGAACAGCTGCGTGCGACAGAACGGCCCGTGTCACGTGACCAACGAGCGCGGCGTCGCGCTCGGCAACCTCGACGTGACCAGCTTCGATGCGCTGATGCGTCGGCGCGACGCGCTCGAGGCCTACGGCCCGTACCCCGTCAGCCTGGTGCTGCTGAAGGCGGGCGCGCCCCGTGATCTCAGCGTGTTCAGCATGCCGTTCGACGGCCCGCGCGATGCGGATCCGATGCCCGTCGCGATCCGCACCGACGTGCAGCACGCGGGTGGCCGCATCCTCGGCCTGAGCTCCGAGTCGTACAACCTTCTCTCGCAGTGGAGCCGTCAGGGCCACACGCGCACGGGCGCGCCGCCCACGGTGCTGTCGGAGAACCTCGGCGAGTGCACCTCGCGCGTCGGTCACGCGCCGGGCTTCGTGCCCGGCACGGTGGACACGAGCTCACCGCACTTCGCGACGTTCCGCGATCAGGTGCAGCCGGTGATGGAGCGACGCTGCGCCGGCAGCTCGTGTCACGGCAGTCCCATCGCCGACATGTTCCTCTCGTGCGGCGAGAACGACGAGCAGGTCGAGTGGAACTACTGGGTCGCGATGGAGTTCGTGGCGCCGGGCAGCACACGCTCCACGTCCGAGATCCTGCGTCGTCCGCTCGGCGTGCAGGTCGGTGGCTCGTTCCACGAGGGCGGCGACGTCTTCGGCTCGATCGAGGATCCCGACTACATCGCCATCGCGGACTGGGTGGAGAGCGCGCCCGAGACGGCGTACCCCGAGCCTTTCCCCGCCTCGATCGCGACCGAGGGCCACGGGAGCGAGCGCGGCTTCCGCTACTTCGTCGAGCGCGTGCAGCCCACGCTCGTGAGGAGCGGCTGCACGTTCCAGAACTGCCACTCGACCACGATGTTCCACGACCTCCGCTTGCGCGGCGGATCGAACGGCGTCTTCGGCCACCTCGCCACGGTGCGCAACTACCTGATGGCGCGCGACATGCTGTCGGTGGAGTCGAGCGATCCGAACGAGAGCCGCCTCATCGCGAAGAACCTGTTCCCTGCGACGCAAGAGGTGGGAGGCGAGGGCATCACGCACCGCGGCGGTCCGCTCTTCGAGTCGTTCGCGCCCGACATCGTGAGCCGTCGACCCAACTTCGCGACGCCCGACGACTGCACGATGGTCGACGCGGACGCGGGCGATCTCACGCTCACGCGCGACGATCCCAACTTCATCCACCCGTACTGCGTGCTCCAGCGCTGGCACGCGATCGAGCGCGAAGAGGCCATCACCGCGGGCCACATCAGCGCGGACTCGCTCTCGGCGATCGTGTACGTGGAGCGACCCTCGGGCGCGACGGGTGGTGGTGGTCGTCCCGACGACTTCGACACGTTCCGTCCGGGCGCGCGCCTCGTCGCGCGTGACCTCGGCATCGACGCGATGGGCGCGCTCACCGCGCTCGGGGCAGAGCGTGATCTCTCGGCCGGCTGTGGTCTCGGCGGCAGCGCGGACATCCGCGGTCCTGCCGCGACGTGGGACGGGACCCGCATCGGCTTCGCCGCGCGTGGATCGGCGGCGCGCGGCTTCCGTCTCTACGAGGTGGCCCTCGACGGCACGGGCTGCGCGGAAGTGAGCGGCCTTCCCGCCGTCGCGGACGAAGTGTCGGGCATCCGCATCCACGACTTCGATCCCGCGTACAGCGCGGATGGTCGCCTCGTGTTCGCCTCGACGCGGGGCTACCTCACGAGCGAAGCGGTCGGCGTCGAAGGACCGACGCGCACGCCCTCGCGGCTCGAGCCGAACTCGAACTTGTTCGTGCGCGAAGCGGCCGGTCTTCGTCAGCTGACGTTCCTCCTCAACCAGGAATTCCAGCCGTCCTTCATGACCGATGGCCGCATCCTGATGACGAGCGAGAAGCGCGAGACCGAGTTCCATCAGCTCGCGGGCCGACGTCAGAACCTCGACGGTGGCGACTACCACCCGCTCTTCGGTCAGCGCACCAGCGTGGGCTTCGACGCCGCGACGGAGATCGTGGAGGCGCTCGATCGCAACTTCGTGATGATCGGCGGCGAGCTCGATCCGAGCAACGGCATGATCGACGGCGCCGGTCGCCTCCTCATCGTCAACCGCTCGATCGGCCCCGATCAGGCGGCGCCGCGCGACGCTCAGGATCGCGCCTACATCGGCTCGCGTACCTTCCCCGTGAGCGATGGCGTGTTCCGATCGCCTGCGCCGCTGCCGAACGGGATGATCGTCGCGTCGTGCGCGGGGTCGGCGCCGGTGACGAACTGGGATCTGTGTGTGATCGATCCACGCCAGGGCACGCAGACGCTCGGCGCGCTCACGCGCCTCGTCCAGACCGACGGCACCTCGGAGCTCGAGGCGATCGCGGTGGTGCCGCGCGTGCCACGCACCGTGTTCGTCTCGCGTCCCGACGAAGCGAACGGTCACACCGAGATCCGCAGCGGCAGGACGGACGCCGACATCCTGGTCGCGGACTTCCCGATGCTCGCGACCCTGCTCTTCGAGAACACGCGCAACGGACGCACGATCTCGGACGGGATCGGCGGCTTCCGCGTGCTCGAGTCACGGCCACCGCCGTCGAGCGCGACGTCCTTCGCGGGTCTGTCGAACGTGGTGACCGACTCGCTCGGTTCGTTCTACGCGGAGCGTCAGGATCACGGCTTCGTCTCGCTCGAGGGCGATGGCTCGGCGTTCTTCCGCATCCGCGGCGGCATGGCGATGCAGCTCCTCCCCACCGACGCGAGCGGCACCGTGCTGACGTTCGGCGCGGACGCGCCGCTCGCGAGCTCGGGCATGCCGTTCACCGGCGAGATGCTCCAGCGCGAGACGATGCAGTTCTATCCGGGCGAGAACAGCCGCCAGTCGATGCCGCGCCCGTTCTTCAACGCGCTCTGCGGCGGCTGCCACGGCTCGATCTCGGGCCGCGAGATCGACATCGCCTCGGACATCGACATCCTCACGCGCGCCTCACCGGCGATCGACGCGATCGACACGGACCCGGTCGATCTGCGCTGACGATCAGAAGCGCAGGAGCTCGACGGCGCCCGCGGTCCCCGGGAGCGGCGCCTCGAGCGACTGCTGGCTCGCGACCACGCCGATCGCGACGCCCGCGCCGACCACCACTGCCGCGCCCACGATCACCCAGACGATCCAGTCGTCGTTGCTCGCGCTGCCGCCGTCGGTCGGTCCGATGGGGCCGGTCTCGGTCGTGGTGCTGGTCTCGGTCGTCTCGGTCGTGGTGCCGGTCTCGGTCGTCTCGGTGGTCGCGACCTCGGCAGCCTCCGCGCGGAGCTCGACGGTGACGCGGCTCAGCTGACCGGCGCGCACACGCACGTCGCGTCGCACGCTGCGGTGACCGGGCGCGGTGACCTCGAGCTCCTCCTCGCCCGCCACCACCACGAGCGGCCGCGTCATCGGGAAGCTCGTGATCTCGCGGGCACCGAGGGTCGCGCGCGTTCCGCGCGGGAGCGATCCGCTGATCAGGATCTCGACGGTGCCGACCTCGCCATCGATCACCGCGAGCGCCTGCGTGAGCGCGGCGCGGTTGCGGGTGACCCACGCGTCGGTCGTGGCGGCGAGCGCCTCGTTGAGCCGCGTGTGAGCCTCGACCCACTGACCGAGCGCTTGGTGCACGAGGCCGAGCTGCGCGGCGGCTCGAGGGGAGGGCGAAGCGTCGTACGCGCGCTGGAACGTGGCGAGCGCGCCCGTGTCGTCGCCCGAGCGGCGCTGGGCGATGCCTTGCTCGAGCAGCTCGTCGGCGGACTGCGCCTCGACCACCGTCGACGCCAGCGTGAGCGTCGCGCACGCCAGGACCATGAGGAGAGCCCGACCCGTCGCACGCGTGAGCGGCATGCGGGAACGCTAACACGACGTGCCTCGAGTTCGTTACCATCCGAGGCGTGTCGCGGAAGCTCTCTGCGGGCTCGAGCCTCGCGCAGTACAAGATCGTCGGCCTCATCGGCGAGGGCGGGATGGGCGCCGTGTACGAGGCGCTCGACGAGTCGCTCGACCGTCACGTCGCGATCAAGACGCTGCTCAGCGAGGTCGCGCAGGATCCCGAGAGCCGCAAGCGCTTCTTCCGCGAGGGCAAGGCCGCCGCGAAGCTCCGACACCCGCACGTCGTCGAGGTGTACGGCGTCGGCATCGAGGACGAGATCCCCTACCTCGTGATGGAGCTGCTCGCGGGCGAGAGCTTCGCGGCGATGCTCGATCGCGAGACGAAGCTCCCCGCCGAGCGCGTGATCGAGATCCTCCTCCCCGTGATGTCGGCGCTCGTGATCGCCCACCAAGAAGGCGTGATCCATCGAGACCTCAAGCCCGACAACATCTTCCTCCAGAAGACTCGGGCCAAGACGATGGTGCCGAAGCTGCTCGACTTCGGCATCTCCAAGGTCACCGGCGCGCACAACTCGCGCATCACGCACACGTCGTCGCTGATGGGCACGCCGTACTACATGTCCCCCGAGCAGGCGCGCGGCTCGAAGGACGTGGACGCGCAGATCGATCAGTGGTCGATGGGTGTGATCCTCTACGAGTCGCTCGCGGGCGAGCGCCCGATCGCGGGCGACACCGTGCTCGAGATCCTGCACCGCATCGCGACGATGCCGATCAAGCCGCTCGCGATCGCGAACCCCGACGTGCCCAAGGGGCTGGCCGACGTGGTGATGCGTGCGCTCGATCGCGAGCCGGCCAAACGATGGTCCTCGATCTCCGCGCTCGGTCACGCGCTCTTGCCGTTCGCGGCCGCGAACACGCGCGAGGTGTGGTCGGCAGCGTTCGAGAAGGGCCCGACGACCGAGCGACCGCCGCCGCCGCGCGCCGAGCTCCGCACCGACTCGGCCGAGCTCGAGGTGGTGAGGCCGCCCACGCGCGCGTCGAGCGCTGCGAACGCGGCCCAGACGCTGGCGGCGAACCCGAAGAACCGACCCGAGCCGAGCAGGTCCGTCGCGCCCGACGCCGTGACCATGGTGCCGGGTCAGCAGGCCCCCGAAGGCGCCGCCTCGGCGGCCCAGAAGACGCGCGAGATCGAGCCCGTGCGCTCGGCTGCGGCAGGCGCGAGGACGCCCACGAGCACGGGGCCCGTCGAGCTGCCGACCAGCAACCGCGGCGCGATCGTGGTGGGCGCCGGCGCGATCGCGATCCTCGGCGTCGCGCTCGTCCTCGCGTTCGGCGCGAACGGCTCCACCGCGACGACGAGCAGCACGTCGGTGACGACGAGCACGACGACCGCGCCTCCGACGGCGCCTCCCACGACGCCACTCCCCACGTCGGAGCCTCCGACCACGGTGCCGACGACGAGCGAGCCAGCGCCGACCAGCGTGCCGTCCGTGGCGACGTTCGAGGCGACGATCACGGTCACCCCCGAGTCCGCGTCGATCGAGCTCGACGGTCAGCCTGTCGGCGTCGGGACTTGGACTGCCTCGCTGCCGCGCGATGGACGACTCCACACGCTGCGCATCTCCGCCGAGGGCCACACGAGCGCCGAGCTCACGTTCACCGATGCACCTCCGCCAGCGACGCTGACGCTCGAGCGCGCGCGCCGCGTCGGCCCGGGAGGCGGGCGTCCCGCTGGTGGTTCGTCGAGCGCTGGCACCTCGAGCAGTGGCACCTCGAGCAGTGGCACCGCGAGCAGCGGCACCTCGGCCACGGGCATGACCGAGGACACCACGATGGCCGGCCCGCAGCAGGGCGCGAACGGCTCGTTCATCTTGCAGTGAAGACGCGGACCGAAGGCATGATCATGACCGTCACCTCCTTCACTTCGTCCTCCGCACGCGCACTCCTCGCGCTGGCATTCCTCACGATGCTCGGCGCGTGCTCCACGCGGGCGCGCACGCAGGTGATGGTCGAGGTGCACGCGGAGCCAGGCGTGCGCGCGCAGCTGACGCGCGTGCACCTCACAGCGCAGGGCTTCGACGCGACGGGCCTCGAGGCGGGCGAGCTCTTCGAGCGCGACGTGAGCGCGCCGCTGACCTTCCCGATCTCGCTCGCGATCGTTCCGCGGGGCGAGGACGCGACGCGCACGTTCCGCTTCGAGGCCGTGGGCTTCGCGGGCAGTGATCCCGTGAGCATCGTGCGCGCGCGCAGCGGCTTTCGTGCGGGGCAGACGCTGCGTCTGGTGCTCGTGATGGAGGACGCGTGCGTGGGCGTGACGTGTGCTGCGCTCGAGACCTGTCGCGCGGGCGCGTGCATCGATGCCAGCGTCGATCCGGCCACGCTGCTTCCGCTCGACAGCGACGCGTCGATCGACGCCTCGCGAGCGGACGCGACCATCCTCATGCTCGACGACACGGGGACGCCCATCGACGTCGGCACGATGCCCGACACGGGCAACGACGCGTTGACGACGATGGACGACGCAGGCGCGGACGCAGGCATGGACGCGCCCGTGATCGACGCGTTCGTGGGCCCCGACGTGTTCGGTGATGCCGGCCCCTGCGGCCTCGACACCACGGTCACCTACTGTCCGGCCGAGAGCGCGTGCTTCGATCTCCTGAACGACGACTCGCACTGCGGCTCGTGCGACGACTTCTGCATCGGTGGCCGCAGCTGCAACGCGGGCGTGTGCATCTTCGAGAGCACCGGCGCCGAAGGCGCGTTCCGTCCTGCGAGCAGCATGATGCTCGCGCCCGGTGTCCATCACTTCACCGTCATCAACATCCCGGCAGGCGTGACGATCACCACGAGCGGTGAAGGCACGCTCGATCTGCGCGCGATCGGCGCGATCACCGTCAACGGCACGATCGACGTGTCGGGCGGCGACGGCGCCAACGGCATCAACCCCACGGGCACCTATGGCGGCTCGGGCGGCGGTGGCGCGACGGGCAACCCTGCGCCCGCGAGCAGCAGTGGCGGCGGCTGCGGTACTCCCGGCATGGGTGGCGAAGGCGGCCGTGGCGCCGACGGAACGTCGGGTGGCAGCGGCGGCTGCACGCCGCAAGGCGGCATGTTCGGCGCGGGTGTCGGCGGCACGTGGGGCGGCG
>JAFLCL010000489.1 GCA_017303575.1 Deltaproteobacteria bacterium | reverse complement strand
GAGCGCGCGATCGAGCATCACCGCGATGGTCAGTGGCTCGAGCGGTCGGAGCGCAGCGACCACGACAGCGAGGATGGCCACGATGCTCGCGACGAGCGCCGCTGCGATCGCATCGCGCTGCGAGAGGGCGCCCAGATCGCGCGCGAGGAACACACACACGAGGCCCGCACCGAGGCCGGTCGCGAGCGGCGGTAGGGCCACGATCCCTCGCTGCACGCGCGCCCGCAGCGTCACGGCCGCGAGCCGACGATCGAGCGCGGGCGTGGGCTCGATCGGGGCGGTCGACGGGGGACGAACGGGGTCGGGCAACGGGGCTCCGGCGGCAGGGTATCAGCGTGGTGTTGGAGCGTCCGCGGGCTCGGGGCTTGGGGAGCAGCGATCGTCCTCCACGTACGTGCAGAGCGGCATCGGATCGCACGTCGCAGGTTCGTTCGCGATCGGATCCTCCGACCTGCCACATCCGCCAGGATTGTTGCCGTCGGGCCACTCGGTTCCGTCCCAGCGCGTGATGAGGAAGTCCACGACACGGCCGCGGTACGGGTCGTCGGTCGTACGGACGGGTGGTGCCGTGACGATCGCGAGGCGCTCCACGGGGATCCCGCGCGCAGTGAGCGCGTCACGCACTGCCGTCGCGCGCGCGAGGGCGAGCGCCTCCGCCCCACGCTCGCTGACGTGGGCATGCCCGCGAATCGTCAGGCGCTCGAGCTGCGGATTGCCCGAGACCGAGGCCGCGATCGCGTCGAGCCTCGGCCCCTCCACCGTCGCGAGCACCGAGCGCCCGCGCGTGAAGCCGATGCGGTCGAGGATGCGGATCTGGCAGTCGATGAGGAGCACCGCGCCTCGATCGGGGCAGCCATCCTCGTCGCAGTGGCCGTTGTAGCGCTCGGCGTCGCGTGGGCAGCGATCGCACGCGTCGGGGATCCGATCACCATCATCGTCGGGATCGGGACAGCCATCGCTGTCTTCCCATCCATCGACATCCTCGGGGTGGCAGGGGCAGAGGTCGTCCACATCGAGGACCGCGTCGCCGTCGTTGTCGGGATCGGGACATCCGTCGTCGTCTTCGAAGACGTCCTCGTCCTCCTCGGCGTCGGGACACCGATCCGTCGGGTCGACCGACGCGGGTGGTTCGTCCTCGCCGCGGGGCGCCGCGCCTGCACAGCCCATCGCGAGGAAGGTCCAGGCAAGGAGCGCGAACGACGAGGCGCGAGACCGCATGGGCGTCAGCGTACCGCGACGCCCCGCTCGCGTTTCCGTCCCGTCACTCGAACGTGGTACGCGTCGTCCGTGCTCGCCCACCTCGCCGTCGTCGCCTCCAGCGCCGCGCTGACGGTCGCGGCGGTCTTGTCGGCCCACGCCCTCGGACAGGTCCGGCGCGGCTTCGTCGCCACCGTCGCGACCTTCGACGGGTACGAGGGCTGGACACGTTTCGATCGCGGCAGCCAGCCCGTCGGCCCGCAGCACCCCGATGGATCGAGCGCGGTCTTCGTGAGCTCGATGCCCGCCCGCGGCGCTCGCGCGTTCGACGACGGCACCGTGATCGTTCGCGTGACGACGAGCGTCGATCCCGACCCTCGCACCTGGGAGCTCCACGCGATGGTGAAGCGCGGTGGCGCGTTCAACAGCGACGGCGCGCGTGGTTGGGAGTTCTTCGATCTCCACCTCGAGCCCGACGCGCGCGGCGTGTACCGTCCTGCGATCGCATGGCGGGGCGACGGCCCTCCGCAGGGCGACGGCTACGTCGCGCCCGAAGGTGGCGTGGAGCTCGGATGCAACCACTGCCACGGTGCAGCCGTGGACAACGACTCGGTGCTCGGGCCCGAGCTCGATCTCGATCAACTCTGATCCCTCGTCACGCGGAGCCTCCCCATGCGTCGTCCCTCGCTCTCCTTGCTCGCGCTCTCGCTCGTCGCCGCCTGCGACGGAGATCCGCCCCCGCCCGACGCGTTCGTCGCCGACGAGGACGCGTTCGCCGAGTTCCCCGATGCCGCGATGACGCGGCCGACCGACGCCGGTCCGCCCGATGCGTACCGACGCGACTACGACGTCGGCACCTACACGCGCATTCCCGAGTCCGAGGCCGCGGCGGGGCGCGCGTCCTGCGCCTTCGAGCGCGGCGCGTTTCCTTGGGAGACCATCGGCGAAGAGCATCCGATCGGATCCGACATCCCGATCCGTCATTGGTTCGTCCTGATGCAGGAGAACCGCTCGTTCGACTCCTACTTCGGCACGATGCCCGGCGTGGAGGGCCTGCCCGAGGGCGGCGCCGTCAACGAGGCGACCGACGGCACCGAGATCACCTCGTTCCACCAGACCGACTACTGCACCGAGGACACGCACCACGGCTGGAGCGCGGGCCACGAGCAGTGGAACGGCGGCGCCAACGACGGCTTCGTGCGGAACAACGATCCGCAGGGTCGTCGCGCCATGGGCTACTACGACGCGAGCGATCTGCCGTTCTACTGGGACCTCTACTCGACGTTTGCGATGAGCGATCACCACCACTGCTCGGTCCTCGGGCCCACGTGGGTGAACCGCGAGTACTTCTTGAGCGGCAGCTCGTTCGGCAACACGTCGAACGTCGCGATCATGCCGGAGCGTCGGCCGGCCGATGACTTCATCATCTTCAACGGCCTCGAGCGCGCGGGCGCGACGTGGCGCATCTACCACGACTCGTTGCCGTTCGTGTGGGGCCCCTACGGCGCGTGGGGCACGTCGGCGACGACCCGCCGCAACATCCGCGACTTCTCGCGCTTCTTCGACGAGCTCGAGGCAGGCGACGTCGCGGACGTCACGTACCTCGATCCCACCTGGGACTTCTCGGCGGGCGTCGAGGCGACCGACGAGCACCCGCACGCGAACATCCAGCAGGGACAAGCGTGGGTGCGCGAGATCATGACGCGCATCATGGCGAGCCCGATCTGGCGCGACTCCGCGATCATCCTCACGTACGACGAGTGGGGCGGCTTCTACGATCACGTGCCGCCGCCCGAGGCGTGCGTGCCCGACGAGTTCTCTCCGGACGGCGGCGGTGGCCAGTTCGATCGGCTCGGCTTCCGCGTGCCGCTCGTCGTCGTGAGCCCCTGGTCGCGCGCGGGCTACGTCTCGGATCGCACCACCGATCTGACGAGCATCGTGCGCCTCCTCGAGGCGCGGTACTTGTTGCCCGCGATGAGCGCGCGCGACGCGAACGCGTGGCCGCTTCTCGACATGTTCGACTTCTCGACACGCACGTTCGAGACGCCGCCCGATCTCGAGGAGGCCGTGGTCGACTCGGCGCGCATGGACGTGTGCATCGCCAACTGGGGCACCTGAAGACCGGTGCCTGGCGCGATCACGCGCTGAACGTCACGGCGTGCACACCGGTGTGGGTGGCGGGGGCGGCTCGCACGGCGCGACGGGCTGACAGATCGGAGGCGCGCAGCCGCCGAAGACCGAGCCCGCGGGCGGCGTGCCTCCTGGCCAGTCCTCGCCGCCGACACGCACGAGCACGAAGTCCACGTAGCGGCCTTCGAGGGCATCGCCTTCGGCGGCTGCAGCAGGCGCGAGGCCCCGCGGGCTCAGGCGCGCGGTGTCGATGCCGGCCGCCACGAGCG
>JAFLCL010000488.1 GCA_017303575.1 Deltaproteobacteria bacterium | reverse complement strand
GCGCTCCTCGCTGCCTGCTCGTGAACGTCACGAGCGGGGAGTCGCTCGAGTGCCTCTTCAACCCGACGCAGGTGACCGAGAAGCTGCAGGTGAACTGGAACCGCCTCGCGGTGCCCGGGCTCTCGCATCAGGTGCTGCAGTTCCAGAGCACGGCGAACCGGCAGCTCTCGGGCGTCGAGTTCTACCTCGACCGCTTCTTCGCCGCCGAGCAGCCGGGCGACGTGAACATCCTCGACTTCCGAGCGTTCCTGCGCGCGCTCACGGTGCCCCCAGAGGGCACCGAGGGCGTGGCCGCGACGGCACCACCCCGCGTCCTCTTCATCTGGCCGAGCGTCGTCACCGTCGAGTGCGTCGTCGCCAGCGTGGAGTTTCAGTACAAGCAGCTCGCCGTCGACGGGATGGTGCTCGTCTACACGGCGAGCGTCTCCTTCGAGGAGATCCTCGACACGCGCGTGACCAGCGAAGAGCTGCGCGAGGAGGTCGAGTGATGGCGCCGCGCACCGGCTCCCGGCACTCCTTCGCGCTCGGCGTGCGTGACGAGCTCGCGCAGCTGTTCCTCACGGAGCGCGAGCCGTACCGCTTTCGCGAGCACACGGACACGCGCGTCCACGTCGTCGCGCAGGGCGACATGCTCTTCGACCTTGCGGGGCGCTACTTCGCGCCGCTCCCGCGGGCCTGTGGCTTCTGGTGGGTGCTCGCGGACTTCCAGCCCGACCCGATCGTCGACCCGACGCTCGAGCTGGAGGTTGGCCGCCGCCTCTTCGTGCCGAGCCTGCGCGTGCTCACCGACGTCATCCTGAGCGAGCAGCGCCGGAGGGTCGAGGCATGACCGACCTCGCCGACCGTAGCGGGCCCGGTGTCCGCATCACCGTGCTCTCGAACGAGCGGGCGCCGAGCGGTGAGCCGCTCAACCTCGACGGCCGCATCATCGGCTTCACGTACGAGGACGCCGAGCGGCAGGCCGATAAGGTCTCGCTCCAGCTCGACAACTTTGACCTCGCGCTGTTCGACCGCGAGGAGCTGATCGGCGGCGCCACGCTCGAGGTGTCCTGGGGGTACCCGGGGAACATGGCCCCGCCGCGCCGGGTGGTCGTGAAGAAGCTCAAGGGCTTCCAGACGCTGACCATCGAGGGCCAGGCCACCAGCGTGCTGATGAACCGCGAGGTCAAGACGCGCGCATGGACGAACAAGTCGCGCAGCGACGTGGCCAAGGAGATCGCCGCCGAGCACGGGTACGAGGGCGAGTTCGCGGACGTCGAGGACTCGAGCGAGGTGCTCGACACCATCAACCAGACCGCCGAGACGGACGCACGCTTTCTCCGGCGCCTCGCTGCACGGGAAGAGTTCGAGTACTTCGTCGACGACGGCGGGCTCCACTGGCGCTCGCGGAACCAGGCGAGCGCGCCGACGCACGTGCTGACGTGGTTCTCCGACCCGGGGCGAGGCGACATCATCTCGCTCAACGTCGAGTCCGATCTCGCGCGCCGGACAGGGCGCGTCGAGGTGCGCGGGCGCGACCCGCTGACCAAGGCGACGATCGAGTCGCGGGCAAGCAGCAGCACCGTCGAACGCGCCACGCTGAGCGACGTCCTCGAGGTCGTGGATCCCGAGACGGGCTCGTCGTCGCTGCAGGAACGCAACGCGACGACGAGCGTCCACCCGACCTCCGCGCCGACGCCGGCAGCCGCGGAGCGAGAGTCGGCTGCGCGCTTCCGTCGAGCCGAGCGCGAGACGGTGAAGCTCTCGATGCAGGTCGTGGGCGATCCGACGCTGCGCGCGAAGGAGGTGCTCGAGGTGCGCGGCATCTCCGGACTGCTCTCGGGCAAGTACTACGTGACCGAGGCGAAGCACGTCATCTCGTCCTCCGGCTACGTCGTGGAGCTGAAGCTCACGCGCGACGGCACCGGGGCTCGGCGACAAGCCGGGGCCGCGGCGCAAGGCCAGCCCCAGGGTGGCTCGCCCAATCGCGCGACCCCTGCGGAGGGCGGCGCGATGACCGAGGTCGAGGTCATCGACCCGGCGAGCGGTGCGTCGCACGTCGAGTACCGGCGCGACGGGCGCGCCATCGGCGCCGAGGACCCAGAGGCCGGCATGAGCGTGCCGCGATGACGGAGAGCCACCGATGAGCACCTTCGACGACGACATTCACACGCACGACACCCGGCTCGTCGGGCTGTACGTCGGCTACGTGACGAAGCGGGACGACGAGGAGCAGCTCGGGCGCGTGCGCGTCTGCGTCCCGGGCGTGCTCGAGCCGGAGAGCGCGTGGGCCTGGCCGCTCGGCACGGGCGGCGGTGGCTCGAAGGACCGCGGCCTGTTCGCCGTTCCCGAGGAGGGAGCCGAGGTCGCGGTGTTCTTCAACCAGGGGAACGTCGAGGCGCCGTACTACCTGGCCGCGCATTGGGGGAAGCCGAACGGCGAGAGCGAAGTGCCCGAGGAGGCGCGAAAGACGCCCCCGAACAACCGCGTCTTCGCGACGCAGACCTTCCGCATCGAGCTCGACGAGTCGAAGGACAGCCGGAAGCTCAAGCTCACCAACAAGAAGACCGGCGACCACCTCATCTTCGACGCCGAGGAGAACACGGTCACGCTCGAGGCGACGACGGCGCTCACGCTGCGCGCGGTCGGCGCCATCTCGCTCGAGGCCACGCAGGTCACCATCGCCGGGCGGGTGGTTCGCCCCATCGCCGAGCCCATCTGAGGAGGACGCCGTGGCGCTGCCCATCTGCCTCGAGATTCCGGAGATCCCCGATCCGCTGTCCATCACGCTGCCGGGCGGCGTGACGATGCAGCAAATCAACCTGATGCAGGCGATTCAGCCGGCGCTCACGCCGCTGATGCCGCTGTTCGACATCATCGACACCGTGGTGGCCGTCTTCAACTGCGTGAAGGCCATCCCGGACTCGCTCGGGCCGCCTCCCGACCCGACAGCGCTCGCGGCGTGCATCCCGGAGCTGGCCGAGAAGGTGGCGAAGCTCTTGCGGCTCATCCCGCAGCTGTCGCTGCCGTACACCATCATCGGCATCATCGACCTCGTGATCGACACGCTCCGGCAGGCGCGCAGCCAGCTCATGCACCTGCAGCAGCAGATGCAGCAGATCCTCGGCGCCATCGACCGCGCGACCGAGCTCGAGGACGCGGGGCTCATGGCCATCACGAGCTGCGCCCAGGCGAACGTCGCGCAGGAGGCGGCGAACGTCGGCAAGTCGCTCGCGAGCCTCGGCAAGCTCATCGGCATCCTGAACATCTTCCTCGGCATCGTGGGCGGGCCCGAGGTGCCGGACCTGTCGAACCTCGCCGGCCGTCCGCTCGACGACGTCATCCCGCCCATCGACGCGATCATCGAGGCCCTTCAGACCGTGCGCAGCGCCGTGCCGGTGCCGTAAGGAGACGACCATGAGCCAGCAGCCGCAGAACCTCCTCATCCCGTTCCGCCGCGACAAGAAGCGCGACTTCGCCGTCGGCAGCGGCGAGGCGCTGCTCGCGTCCAAGGTGCGCCAGGCGCTGCTCACCGAGGGCGCCACGGCGCGCTCCTCGGGCGAGCTGCCCTGGCGGACGAACTTCGGGGCGGGCCTCGCGCTCCTGCGCCACCAGCGC
>JAFLCL010000487.1 GCA_017303575.1 Deltaproteobacteria bacterium | reverse complement strand
GAAGTTGGCGACCAGACGACCGCTCGCACCCGAGCCACCGGCGCCCGCGGAGCCGTTCACGACGCGTCCCGCGCTGGCGCCACCGCCCGCGCTGCACGTCGAGCCCGCGCCGCCGAGCCTTCCGAACGATCCGGTGGTGTCGCTCGCGTTGGTGCCGCTGAGGCCGCTGCGCGCGTTGAGATCCGGAAAGCAGCAGCCGCAGTCGGTGTCCATCGATCCGCCCGCGCCGCCAGTCCCTCCGGTGGAAGAGCAAGTCCCGTTCGAGCCCGCCCCTCCGCCGCCCTCGCGCGACGTGTTGCAGGCCGTCGACGAGCGCACTGCGTTGCTGCCGCCGCCGCCGTTCATCGAGGCTGTCGCGCTCGTGCTGATCGCGTCCATGCCCGCGCTACCCGCCGCGCCGTCGGCGCCATTGCCCGAGACGATCGAGACGCGCACCAGCTCCACGCGCGATGCGATGGCGTGGACGACGTAGCTCGATCGGCCGCCGTCTGCCGTGGTGCCCGTCGCGTCCGCGCCGAGGAGGTAGAGGTTCTCGACCATCGCACCGACCGCGAGGTCGCGGGCGCGGATCGTCATGTACTGCATGTCGCGCGAGTCGAGCGTGCCGCGGATCTCGGTGCGGTGGCCCGACGACACGCGCGCGTTGCGGATCCACATGGCGTCGTACCCGCCGAAGATCCGCACGCCGTCGCGGAGGTTCACCACCTCGTCGTAGGTGCCAGCCTGCACGAACACGTCGCGCCGGCTCTCGATCACTCCACGGCCCAGGCCGTACGTGATCGTCCGACACGGCATCGAGGTGTCGAGGCCGCACGTCGATGTGTCGGCGCCGGTCGCGATCGAGACGAAGATGCCGCGCTCGCGGTCACCGTCGATGCCGTCGCAGTCGGCATCGACGAACAGGCCATCCGGGTCGTCGGTGCCCACACCGACCTCGCACTCGCAGCCGTTGGCTGCGTTGCGATCAGCGTCCGCGAAGCCCGTGAGACAGCCGAGCGCGCATGCGCCCATGGCGCACGCCGCGTCCATGTTCACCTGCGCGGGGGTCGGCGTCGGGCAGACGACGCAGTCGTTCGCGCCCGTGCCGCAGTGCGCGACGTTCGTGAGCACGTCGGGGTAGGTCGTCGCGACGCACATCGACATGGAGTCCGAGCACTCGTCGAGGCTGCAGTTGTTCATGTCGTCGCAAGCGCGCGTGCCGGGGCTGCGGCAGGTGCCCATGACGCAGCTCTCGACGCCGTTGCAGAACACGCCGTCCTCGGCGCAGTCGGAGTCGAACTCGCAGGGCGGGGCATCGGCGCAGCCGCGCCCCGCGTAGCAGCGCAGGCCCATGGGGCACATCGTGTCGTTGGGCGTGTGCGTGCACTCGTCCATCGAGGCGCTGCACGCATCGGTCGTGCACGTGACGCCGTCGTCGCAGCTCGGGATGTCGGCGGCGACGCAGCGGCCCATCTCACAGGCCAAGACGCCGTTGCAGAAGACGCCGTCGTCGACGCAGTCACCATCGACCTCGCAATCGACCATCGGTGTGTCGCCGCGCGGCGCGTCGCCCGCGCTGCCGTCACGGACACCAGAGTCCGCGACCGGTCCGCTGTCGATGCCCGCGTCCCGTCCACCGCCTGGACCGGTGCCGCCATCGGCGCACGCAGACACCATCGCAGACGCCACCAAGAGGACGCGCAACGCCGAACGATTCCAAGTCATACACACCTCGTACGCGGACCCGAGCACGCGCACGAACGAGGGTACATGCCTCGAGCGCAGCGCGTCGAGAGCATGCGATGTCGCTCGTTGCGACGGCCGATCGCGCGAAGCGCTACTTCTGACCCAGCGTCCTTCGCACGAGCGCGACGAGCGCCATCGGATCGATCGGCTTCACGACGAAGCCATCGGCGCCGAGCGCCTGGAGCAAGCGCCAGTCGGGCGCGCCGCCTGTCGCGGTGGCGACGAGGATCGGCATCTTCTCGGCGTTGGGCGTCGCGCGGAACGCGGCCGTGAGCTCGATGCCGTTGAGGCCCGGCATGTCGAGATCGATCACCGCGAGGGAGGCCGCGCGCTGCTCGACGGCGCCGAGCGCCGAGGCGCCGTTGTCGACCTTGACCACGTCGGCGCCGGGGAACGCGAACGAGAGCGTCTCGCTCACGAGCGAGGCGAAGTCCTCGTCGTCGTCGGCGACGATGAAGCGCAGCCCGCGCGAGCCCGCGCTCACGCTCTGACGGGCCGAGAGAAGCTCGCGACGGAAGGCATCGGCGCTCGCCGTGCGCTGCGTCGGATCCTTGGCCATCGCCTTGAGCAGGACCCTGTCGAACGCGGGCGGGAGGTCCGCGCGGATCTCGCTCGGCGTGGGCGGCGTTCCATCGACGTGCGCGGTCATCATCTCGATCGCGTCGTCGGTCTCGTAGGGCAGCCGTCCCGTGAGGAGCTCGTAGGCCATCACCGCGAGCGAGTAGACGTCGGCGCGGCCGTGCATGCCGGGCGGCACGACCGCCCCGGTCACGCTCTCGGGCGCCATGTACGCGGGCGTGCCCGAGACAGTGTCGCGCGCTTCCTTGCGCGGCTTGTCGAGGATGCGCGCGAGGCCGAGGTCCGCGACGCACACGCGGAACGCCGGACCGATCAGCACGTTCGTCCACTTGAGGTCGCGATGGACGGCGCCGGCCTTGTGGATCGCAGAGACGCCGCGGCACACCTGATCGATGATGCCGATCGCCTCGTCGATCGCGACGGGGCTGCCCTTGCGCTGCTCCATCCACGCCTCGACGTGCATGCCGGGCACGTACTCCATGATGAAGTACGGAGAGCTGCGGTATTCGTCGAACGCGTAGATCTCGACGACGTTCTCGTGGCGCACGCGCGCCATCGCGCGGGCCTCTTCGAGGAAGCGCTGGTGCGCCTCGGGGCTCGCGACGTAGTCGGGGTGGATCAGCTTGATCGCGACGTCGCGCTCGAGGCGCACGTCGCGACCGAGCAGCACCACGCCCATCGCGCCCTCGCCGAGGTTGCGCTGCACGCGGTAGGTGCCCGCGAAGATCTCTCCGACCGAGGGCACCCAGCCGAAGCTCGACATGCTGAGCTCGGGCTCCGAGCCGGGAGGCGTGGACGGCGGCTTGGGCTTCGAGCTCATCGGGCCCGTGTGGGCAACGCCCTTCGGTTGGGTCACGTCACCTCCCGAGCGACGGGTGCCGTCGGGGCGCGGAGAGGAGCGTCCAGGGGGCCGCTGCGTCGGATTGCCGTCGTTGTCGGAAGCCATGCGAACCAGGCGAGACGAAACGATGCCCGTGCGCTCCCAGACATGCAACACTCGCGTGCACGCTCATGTCGAATGGTGGGAGCTCACGCGCCTCGACTCCGGCACCCGACACGACGGAGGCCTCGTCGGAGGCGTCGCCCTTCGATGCGCTCGAGGCACGCCTCGCGGGGCTGAAGGAGAAGATGGCGCGGGGCCTCCCCGATCGCGCCGCCGAGATCGAGGGCGCGGCGATGCGCCTCGCGGCAGGCGACGCGACGGCGCGCGACGACGTGCGACGGCTCGCCCACAAGCTGCGCGGGATCGCGGGGAGCTATGGCTTCCCGCACCTCTCGGAGCTCGCAGCGGTGGTGGAGACGCTGGCGCGCGGCGCCG
>JAFLCL010000486.1 GCA_017303575.1 Deltaproteobacteria bacterium | reverse complement strand
AGTCGGGCGTCGTCGATCGGCCGCCGAGCGCGCCGGCCCCCGCGATCGTTCCGCCCCGCGTCGAGGAGCCGCGCAGCCGACCGGCGATGGCCGCGATGCCCACGGTGGCACCGTCGCTCGCGGGCCTCGTGGTGCTCGCCGCGGACGACGACGACGCGACCCGGCGTCTGCTCGAGATCACGCTCATCCAGCTCGGACGCATGCAGGGCGCCCTGTTCGATCGCGGACCCGCGCTGCTCGAGGAGCTGTCGCGGCGCGAGCAGGTCGACCTCGTGGTAGTCGACGCGATGATGCCCGACATGAACGGGCTCGAGATCCTGCACGCCGCCGTTCAGCGAGGCCTCGCGCCCCGCGTCCGTCAGTTCGTGGTGCTGTCGGCAGCGACAGCGGAGGAGCTCGGCTGGGTGCTGCCCGTGGGCCTGCGCGTCGGCTGGCTCCGCAAGCCGTTCCGACCGAAGGAGCTGCTCACGTCGCTCGTCGCGCTCGGCGAGACGACCTGAGGCCGCGCGCCACGATCATCGCGAGGAACGCGAGCGCCAGCCACCCGCGCGCGCCTCGAGATCCGCTCGCAGCGGCGCTGCACGACGAGCGTGGTCCGCGCCTGCTGCCGCCGGGGTAGACGTCGCAGATCGCGATGATGTCGTCCTCCGCGAGGTCACGCTTGCGCGTCTCTTCGAGGTCCGCGCTCGCGTACATCGTCGCGTCCGCGACGTCGCTGTGCGCGAAGCCGAGCGCATGTCCCAGCTCGTGCGTCAGCGTGTTCTCGACGTCGTCGTGGCCGGTGACTGGCGCAGCGCCCGCCGACCAGACGTGATCGACGGCGTTCACGTCGATGTCCGCGTCGATGATCTGACCCGAGGTGCGCCGGTAGACGGCGGACGTGAGCGCCAGCGTCTCGGGGCCGAGCTCGGGGGGCCAGTCCGCATCGCGGAAGACGACCCGGTTCTCCATGTCGGGCGTGGTGCGACCGAGGTTGGTCGAGAGCCCGCTCACCTCGCCGCCGTCGACGAGCGTCACGCTCGTGCACCCACCGGCCAGGCTCCAGGTGCGGAGCGACCGCTGGAAGGCGAGGACCGCGTCCTCGGCCGGCACCCCCGGCACCGTCCCTGCGGCCAGGCGGACCTCCACGCGCGGCGTCGCCCAGTAAAGAGGTATGCCGTCCGGGATGTCGTCCACCGTCGATCGGCGGTAGGCAGCCGCAGGCGCAGGCGAGAGCAGCGCAGGCACCAGCAGCGCAGGCACCAGCAGCGCGAGCGTCAGGAGCGGCCATCGCCACGACATCGGCGCCCATCCTGCCAGGCTTCGTCCTCCCGTGCTCGGGTCCCGTTTTTCATGACGCACTGCGACAACGTCCGCGATGCGCTGTCGCTTGCTGCACTCTCGTGCAGGCCTCTGATAGAGTCGCCGCCGACCATGGTCCGGTTGAGGCGAGTGCCTGTGTTGCTGAGCACCCTCGCGCTCGTCGCAGGGTGCGGGTCGGCCGATCGGGTGGAGGTCAGCGGAGTCGTGCGCGATGGGCGCACGGGCTCACCGCTCGCTGGGGCACGTGTGACGGGCGCCGACGGAGTCGCGACGCACACCGATGCCGAAGGGCGCTTCACGCTCGCCGTGATGCGTGGCCTCCGGACCCAGCTGCGCGTGAGCGCCGAAGGTCATGCCGACGCGGTTCAATCGTTCGGTGTGGATGCCTTCGTCGTCCCCGCATCGCTCGCGTTCGAGCTCGAGCCTCTCGTCGTGTACGAGGACGAGGCAGGCACCGACCCGGACGCTGTGGTTCGCTGGAGCACGGGTCAGTGGCGCACGGGCGACTGGGTCGCGCAGCGCTTCTCGCGCGGTCACGCCGAGGCGCAGCACGATCAGGATCGGATCGCCGACACAGGGTGGATCGATGGTGGCGGCCGTGATCCCGTGGAGGACGCGGCGTCGCCACCCTCGTGTCGTGCGGCGACCGATCGGCTCACGGCGGCGGAGAGCGCGCTGCGCGAGGAGCCCGAGGATCCGGTGCTCACCGTCGGCGGCGTCGAGGCGCCCTGGCTCGGAGGTGGCGCTGCGTGCGTGAGCTGTCACCGCGACGGCGACGCGGGCGACGAGGCCAACGTCGTCGCACGAGGCCCACACGCGGGCCTCGGCGACTCGTGTCTGTCCTGTCATGCCGAGGACGGATCGTTCGCGCCGACGGCGTGCGCTCGTTGTCACGGTGAAGGTGTCGGAGACGACACGAATCGCACGTGGCACGTCGAGCTCGACGTCGTCGTCGCAGGGCATCCGTCGTACGAGCGGGCCGTGTCCCGCGCTCGGGAGGCCCTGGGGGCCCGCATCGATGCCGCCCGACGCGACGAGCTCGAGGCGTGGGTCGAGTGGGTCACCCACGACCGCTCGCGAGGCGCCCACGATCCGGGCGCCGTCCGACGGCTGGACGCCCTCACGCACTGACTCGACGCCGTGCGAGGGGGGTCGACCCCCGCGAGCACGAGACGCGGTGTCGCAGGAGGCCGGTTCGACCCCCTCGATCACGAGCCGTCGAGCCGTGCGAAGGGGGGTCGACCCCTCCGGTCGCGAGACGTCGTGTCGCAGAGAGGGGGTTCGACCCCCTCCATCACGGGACGTCGTGTCGCACGCGCGGGGGTTCGACCGTCTCGTCGTGGATGGCGCGCAGCTCTTCGAGGAGGGTCGACCCCAGGGCTGTCGGTCGGGCGTGGCGCTCGAGGAGGGTCAGACCCTCCTCGTTGCCCTCGAGGATCCGAGTCAGGCGGGGGTGAACCCTCGGACCGTCGACGATCGGATCGCCCGCGAGACGCATCGCCCGGTAGAGGGCCGCGACGGGGACGAACGCGTGCACGGCCAACAGCACCCCGAGCAGCGGCCGAGGGTCCGGGCGGACGGGCGAGGGGTGTCGCTCGTCGGGGGGGTTCTCGAGCAGGGGATCGATGGTGAGGGCAGCGTTGAGCTTGTTGTGCTGCGCCTCGTGCACGACCGCCTCGGTCATGGTCAGCGGGTCGGGGTGGAGAGAGAGGTACACAAGGCCGAGCGCCTCGCGGTAGGACGCCGAGAGGTGTCGCTCGGGATCCGTCCCCACCGGCACGAGGCAGGAGAGCACGAGGTCGAGCTCGCTCCGCAGGAGCGGCAGGTGGGTGGCGATCCTGTCGAGCGCGTCGCGCAGCGAGGCGACCCACTGCTCGGGGGTGGCCTCCCCGAGATCGAGCTGACTGCCCGACTTGTCCGGGTGGGCCTCGAGGGACGAGAGCGGGTTGTCGTCGACGAGCGCGAGATCGATCGCCCCCGACACGGGGACCGACGCGGGCTCCGCGGTCACGACCTGGTCGTGCTGCCGGAGCGTCCCATCGGTGCCGATCTGGAGCGGCGAGGGATCGAGCACGAAGCGCTGGCGGCGTGACCGGACGATCAGCTGCGGCGGTGGCGCCCGCAGCACGAGCGGTGCATCGAGACCGCCGGTCGCTGCGAGCTCGGCGGCCAGCGCGGCGAGGCCCGTCGCGAGGTGTGCGGCTCCCCCGCCATCGGCCGCGAGCCGCAGGTGCACGTACACCGACGGCCGCCGCAGCGCCGACCACACGATGCCGGGCGTGCTGCGCGACAAGGACGACAGGCGCGCGAGGATGCGGGCCGAGTT
>JAFLCL010000485.1 GCA_017303575.1 Deltaproteobacteria bacterium | reverse complement strand
GTGGCGCGCTGCGGCTCGTCCTCGCGACGGCTCGTCTGATCGAAGGCCGCCGCGCGACGACGCTCGAGCGCCGTGCGCCGCTCGCGACCGATGCGCTCGGCCACCTCCTCGGGCATCACGAGCCGACCTTCACCCGAAGGCAGCACGAGCGCGTGGGCCACGAGCTGGAACGCCGTGCCTCGGCGAGGAATGCGCGCGCCGCTCCAGCGCGCGGTCTCGCGACAGAGATCGAGGTACTCGTCGAGGCCCACCTCGCCGCCGCGCGCCTCGATCGCCGAGAGCGCCAGGAGCCCCGTGTGATCCTGCTCCGCGATCAGCCGATCGAGCTCGGCCGGCGTCTCGAGGCGCAAGAGCGCGCCCTCGAGCGCGAGGGGCCACACGATGCTCGTGCGACGCCCGAGCAGCGTGAGGATCACGTCGTCGCGCGTCTCGGCATCGAGCGTCGCGAGGAGGCCGCGCGCCGCGTGTCGGCTCTCGGCGCGAGGTGCGGGCAGCTGCAGGCGATGCGCCGCAGGAATGGCGAGCGCGTCGGTCTCGTTCGCTGGCGCCAGCGCCAGGCCCGCCTCCACGAGGGCCAGCGCGCCTCCACCGAGGTCACGACGCGCGCGACAGCCTGGACGGATCGTGAGCAGCTCGAGCGCCTCGCGCGCGGCGGCGCCGAGCGACTCGATCTGCGTGCGAGGCAACGGCGCCAGCGCGCGGGCGGCCTGCTCGAGCGGATCGAGCTGCTTCTGCGGATCGATCTCCACGGTGCGACGCGAGACGAGCCGCGCGAGGGTCGCGTCGGGCTGGGCGGCGAGAAGTCCACGCAGGCTCAGCGGGTGCAGTGTGCTCAGTGCGGTGAGGGCACCGAAGGCGCGTCGGCTCGTGGGCTCCGCGGAGGGCATGAACGGACGCGCGTGGTAGCAAACCCCAGCCCCGATGCCCGTCACGACCTCCTCGGAAGGCCCGCCGTCGGCCGACGACACGATCTGGGATCGCCCTTGGGTCGAGGTCGATCACGTCGTGCTCGATCTCGAGACGACCGGCAACGACGTGGCGAGCGCGCGCATCTGCGAGATCGCGTGGGAGCGGCGCGATGCGCGCGGCCGCACGATCGACCGCTTCGAGAGCCTGGTGCACGCCGAGGTGCCCGTGGGTGTGTCGCAGGCGATCCACGGCATCGATGACGCCATGCTCGCGCCCGCGCCCACGCTGCGCTCGATCGCAGCTCGGCTCCGCGAGGCGCTCGGGAGCGCGATCCTCGTGGGCCATCGCATCGCGTACGACGTCTCGTTCCTGTCCGCCGCCGCCGAGCGCGGAGAGCTCGAGCCTCCGCGTGTGCACGCGCTCGACACCAAGAAGCTCGCCCAGCGCGTGACCCACGGCGTGACCACCTCGCTCGCGGGCCTCGCAGAGCTCTGGGATCTCCCGCGCCCGAGCCACCGCGCGCTGCCCGACGTGATCGCGACCGTCGCGCTCTTCGATCGGCTCCTCGACGAGCTGAGGCCGAGCACCGCGCGTGATCTCTGGGTCGCGCAGTCGCTCGATGGGCCCGCGCTGATCCGCGACGACGTGCGCGACGTGATCACGCGCGCCGTCGCGATGCGTCGCGTGGTGCGGGTTCGCTACCGCGTGCCGGGCCGCGCCGCGATGGACGCCGAGCTCGAGCCGTGGGCGATCGTCGGCGCGCACGTCGAGGGGATGCTCGTCACGAAGGGGCGTCGTGTGCTCCGTGGCGATCGCATCCTCCGCGCGGAGCTGGGCGAGCGATCGTTCGTGCCGCCCACGCGCTGGACGAGCTCGCTCGCGATCACTCCGTGACGTCGTAGACGCAGCGCACGCCCACGTGCGCGAAGCGATCCTCGGGGCTCGCGCCCTGTCGCGCGTCGATGCGGAAGCCGTGACAGACGTCGGGATCGCAGAGGTGCGAGCCGCCTCGCAGGGCCACGTCGCCATCCGGGGCGCTCGTGTCGAACGGTGAGCGCGTCCAGTGCCAGACGTTGCCGACGATGTCGCGCAGGCCGATCGGGCTCGGAGGGAACGCCTCGACGGGCGAGACGAAGAGGTGTCCATCGCGCAGCGTGTTGGCGCTCGGGAACACGCCCTCCCACGTGTTGGCGCGCGCACGCCCTTCCACGTACGCGTCCTCGCCCCACGGGTACGCCGATCGATCGTCGCGTCCGTTGCGCGCCGCGTGCTCCCACTCGCGCTCGGTGGGCACACGGCCGCCAGCCCACGCGCAGTACGCCGTCGCGTCGCGCAGCGAGATCTGCGTCACGGGATGAACGGCCGCGGCGGGCTCGCCGGTCGGACCGCGCGGCCATCGGAACGTCGCCTCGGGCGTGACCTCCCAGCGCCCCGACGCGAGATCGAGCACCTGAGCATCGCCCACGCGCTCCGCATCGGTCACGTGCCCCGTCGCGTCGACGAACGCCTCGAACGAGGCGCGCGTCACGAACGTTCGATCGATCGCGAAGGCCTCGACGCGCTCTGCGCCCACGGTCCCGCGGGGAACGACGACGCGCTCGGCGCTCGTCGCTCGATCCGGCGTGGGATCGGAGGCAGGGCGTCGTTGATCCTCGCCCTCGCACGCACACACGAACACCGAGACGAGGATGCGAGCGCGCGTGGAGCTCATCGTGGCGCGCTCGACGATCGGGGCTACCAGCCGCCGAGGTCCATCACGTCTTCGGCGTTCTCTTCTTCGAGCCAGCCTGCGCGCGCGAGATCGATCGCCTCCGTGAGCGGGAGGGCCACGTAGATCTCGCGCATCACGTCGGAGCGCAGCGGCACGAGGCGCTCGCGCACGTCGCGGCGACCGAGGAGCACGTTCACGCCGCGCACGAGACCGCGCACGGTGACCATCGCCGAGGGCGCGCCCCCCGCATCGAGATCGCGGATGTCGATGTCGCCGGTGTCCATCGACTCCTCGAAGTCGTCGAGGAGCGCGACGAAGTCGTCGCCCGCGCGCAGCACGAGCGTCGAGTCCGCGCCGGCCCCGATGCGCTCGAGCGCGATGGGGCCGATCTCGGGCGCGAGCGCGGAGAGCCGATCGAGAAGCGTGCTCGCCGTCACGATCTCGCTCTCGTGGTGCACGAAGTAGCGATCGACCTGTCGGCGCGACTGCGCGATCGACTCGTCACCGTTGGCCGTGTAGTGCGCGTCGAGCACGTCCATGCGGAACTGCGTGGAGCCCTCGCGCTTGCCGAGCGCGCGCGCCTCGCGCAGCGATCGACGCAGCTCTTCGCCCGCGAGATCGGGCAAGAGCCCGACGTTGCGGAGGGCCTGGAGGAAGGCGAGATCCTTCTCGTGAGGCGGCGGCTCGTCGCTCGCGGGGACTGCCGAGACGGGCGGAGGGATCGTCATGCGCGAGCGGCGATCCTGCCGCGCGTGCGCGAGCAGTGGAAGATGGAAACGCGAGCGACACGCAGGTCGCGACGCGCCGCGTCAAGTCACGAGCCGCGTCGAGGCGGGGGCGGCGGCGGCTTGGGGGGGACGCTCGCGCCGACGCGCGGCGGGGGTGGCGGCGCCGGCATCGACGAGCGCGGCGCGGGGCGCGGCTCGTCCTCCAGCTCGTCGAGCTCTTCCACGTCGTCGGCGCTCGGCTGCTTCACGAGCGCGTCGAGCGAGCTCAGCGAGATGGGCTCGT
>JAFLCL010000484.1 GCA_017303575.1 Deltaproteobacteria bacterium | reverse complement strand
CTCCGCGCTCGAGCTCGCGCACGCCGCGGAGCTCGTCCTCCACCTCGCGCAGCTCCTTCGTCATGCGCGCGTCGCGGAAGAGGAGCGCCATGCGCTCGAGGACCGAGCCCCAACGATGGAAGTACTCGTACTTCTTACAGAGCTCGCGCGCCTTTCCGTAGAGCGCGATTCCCTCGGCGAGCTTGTTCTGCGCGATCAGCGCCTGTCCCCACTTCTCGTGGAGGTCGCAGTACGCATAAGGGTTGAGCACGCCCGCCGCGACCGTCGTGCCCGACTCCGCGTAGCTCGCGGCGTCCGGATAGTGCTGGAGCTCGAGGCAGGTGTCGGTGATCGAGAGGAGGAGATTGAGCAGCGGCGGGAGCGCCTTGCTGTCCATCGCGAGCGCGATGCCGCGCTGGTAGGTCTCCTTGGCGGTCTTCAGGTTGCCCACGGCCCGCATGACGTCGCCGACGCCGAGGAGACACATCGCCTGCATCGCAGGGAGCTTCTCGCCCTCGAAGTACGTGTAGAGCACGCCGTACTTGTCGATGGCGTCCTGATGGCGCCTGTACGAGTAGTCGAGCGCGGCGAGCTGGAGCAGGCACATCATGCGCTCCATCGTGGGCAGCGTCGGATCGGCCGCGTCGCGAGAGAGCGAGTCGGTCAGCGCCGGCGTCGAGAAGTCGACCTCGAACGTGAGCACCTTCTCCACCCGATTGGCACGCATCGCGTCGAGGAGCTGTCGCTGCTTTCGGTCGTCGTACGCGACGATGCGGAGCGCGCCCATCCATCCGGGGACGTCGCTCACCGGCATGACCGAGCCGAGCAATCGGATGTAGGCATGGCGATCGGTGCACTCGAGCGGGAGGAGACCCACGATCACCCGATGCTCTTCCTCGTTCGGGAGCAGCGATCGCAGGTACATCAGGGTCGAGAACAGGCGTTTCTCGGGCGTCTGTCGCGTGTCGTGGAGCTCTTGCGGCAGGGGCGGGAAGGGCGGCTCGCCGCGCTCGGCGCGCAAGGGGCCAGCGGCCTCCACCTGGAGGCGCACGCTCTCGACGACGCCGTCGAGGTAGCCGTGCGGCGTGTGGAATGGCTGCGGGAAGAAGACGAGGAAGTGCTCGGGGTGCGGCTCGCCGAGGCCCTTGAAGAACTGGAGCACGTACGCCAGCTCTTCGGCCACACAGCCCACCACGAGCATCGGATATTCGTCCTGCTGGACGAACTCTTCGAGGTTCTCTCGGAGCTCTTCGAACTTGCGTCGCATCGGTGGACGTCGGCGCTCAGTTGATCTTGACGACGGCGCCCGAGATGCTCGTCGAGCCGGCGCCGGCGATGTTCACCGTGGGGCCCGACGCGCTGACGCCGGAGGCCGAAGCCTCGACGCTTCCGGCGCCGCCTTGGAGCGTGGCAGTCGGCGCCGAGACCGTGGAGGCCGCCGTGCCGCTCAGGGTGGCATTCGCGCCGGACACCGTCGCGTCCGCCGTGAGGTTGGCCTGCGCGCCTGCGCTCGCGGACACGAGCGCGTTGGCATCGAGCGTGACGTGGCTGCCCGCGTTGCTGCGCGTGACGGCGTTGGCGTCGAGGAGGATGTCGCCACCGCCGCTCGCGTGGAGGTTCGCGTTGGCGTCGAGGAACACCTTGCCGTGACCGGACGCCTCCATGAGCGCGTCGGCGTCGAGCACGACGGTCGCCTTGCCGCCGCTGGTCATCGTGATCTTGCCCGGCTCCATCACGAGCGTGCTGCCGCCGCAGGTGAGCGTGATCTTGTTGGGGGCCTGGACGAGGATCTCGTCGCTCGCGTCGAGCTTGTACTTGCCCGTGATGTCGAGCTGACCACCCTTGATGGTCTGACCATCTCCGGTCTCGCTGCCGGTGATGGTGATCTTCTGGCTGCCCGTGATCGTGATCGTCTCGTTCTTGTCGACGCTCTTCGTGCGGTTGCCGGTGACCGAGATCGTCTCGTTCGCGCCGACCGAGCGAGTGTGGTTGTTGAGGACGACTTCGTTCATGTCCTTCTGGGCATGGATGAAGATCTCCTCGTGGCCCGCCGAGTCCTCGAAGCGGAGCTCGTTGAAGCCGTCGCCGCCGGGGCTCGAGTTCGTCTTGATCGTGCTCTTGGTCTTGTCGTTCGGGAGCGCGTAGGGCGGCGTGTTCTTGCCGTTGTAGACGCTGCCGATCACGAGCGGCCGATCGATGTCGCCGTCCACGAAGGTGACGAGGACCTCCATCCCGATGCGGGGGATGAAGACGAAGCCCCAGCCCTCTCCGCCCCACGGCTGCATCGAGCGCATCCAGCAGCTGGACTTGTCGTCGTTCTTGCCCAGTCGGTCCCAGTGGAACTGGACCTTGATGCGACCGTGCTCGTCGGTGTGGATCTCTTCGCCCGCCGGCCCGACCACCTTCGCCGTCATCACGCTGTGGATGCGGCGCTTCCAGTGGCCTCGCGCAGGGCGCCAGTCGATGCTGGCAGGCACGAGCTCGAGGTGGTTGAGGTACTCCGCCTGCGACTCGCCGTGGCCGTCGCCTCCCTGGCTGGGCCCCCGACCCTCGTGCCGAACCCCCACCACGAGCCAGTCCTGGTTCATCGCTTCATTCGGGTGGTTGCCGAGCGTGAAGCGGACGCCCGCGACGACCGTCGACACGTCGCTCTCGGCCGTCGCGCGGTGCTTGGTGAGCTCGCGAAGGCCCATGAGCTCGGCCTGTCTGCGCGCGTTGCCCTCGCCGTAGGCGGTGCCGCCGTACTCGCCGTGGAGCATCGTCGGGTCGTGGCGATAGAGCGGTAGGTTCCCCGGGTCGCTCTCGTTCTCTTCCTCGATCCGCAGGTCTGGCTTGGTCCAGTTGTACGAGCGGACGGTGAACTTGTTGGGCGTGACCTCGTGACCGAAGGCCAGCTTGGTCACCTTCTCCTCGGCACCGGCGCCCTGCGCGAGCACCGTGTAATTCAGCCTGTCGCCGTCTTGGCCCTCGAGGCCTGGGAAGCCGCCGGGATAGTCTCCGAGCACCATCTTCTCGATCTCACCGGAGTGATCGAAGCGGAACCAGATGCCCTCTTCCTCCATCAGCCGCATGGCGAAATCGAGGTTCGTCTCTTCCCATTGCACGCAGTATTCGCGGACGAGATAGGTCTTCTGGAGATCGAGCTGGAAGTCGTCGCCGAGCGCGAGCCCGTCCCCCTGGAACACCTTCTTGATGATGTCCGGGGCGGTCAGCTCCTGGAAGATGCGTGTGTCGAGCGTCTGCGACAGCATCCACACCTTCGGCACGAGGTGCACACGGAGGGTGGTCCGCTCGTCGTTGTTGCCCGTGCTGGTCTGCTCGACGCGCCGGATGATGCCCTGGACATCGCGCTGGAGGTCGTGTCGGGTGAACGAGAACACAGCCCGCTGTCCGAGCATCGCGTCGACGTCGACAGCGTCCATCGTGGACAGGTCGAGGACCGCCTCGTACGGCCGATCGAGGCGCTCGACGAGCTCCATCCTGTGGACGGCCCAATCTTCGTTCCCCGGCGTGGTGAACGCGTAGCGGGCGTGGAGCGACTCGCCTCCCTCGGGAGCGGCCGCGGCAGCGGCCCACGAGGCCTGGTCACTGGCCGCGTCTCCACCCGCCTCGTCGAGCGGCTCAGGTGTCGCCGGTGGTCTCGCGGCGCTCGGCGCGGCCGCGGC
>JAFLCL010000483.1 GCA_017303575.1 Deltaproteobacteria bacterium | reverse complement strand
TCCCGCGTGTCGCGACGCGCTCCTGGCGCTGGGCGATCGCGCGGTCCCGCCGCTGCTGGCGTTGGTGCGAGCGCGCTCGGTCGACGACGTGCGTGCAGCGTCTTGGGCGCTCGAGGCGGCCACCGATCTCGCGGCGCTCTTCGCCGTGCGTTCCACTCGACCCGGCTCGATCGACGACGAGCTGCGCTCGCTCGCTCGCGCTCTCCTCGCGCAAGGAGAAGAGGTGGGCGCCCGCGCCGCGGCCTCGACGCTCGCGAGGCTCGGCGATGCGGCGGACGCACGCGCGCTCGCCGCACGTGTCGGCGCGTACGGCTCGTTCTACGAGGCGGAGGCGGCGGCAGCCGTGGAGGCGATCGCAGCGCGCGCGAGTGACGAGGCTCGCGCGCTCATCCCCGAGCGCATCGGTCGTCGCACGCGAAGCTCGCAGAGCCTCCTGCCCGTCACGGATCTCCGCACGCTGCTCGCATCCGACGACCCCGAGCTCCGCGCGAGCGCGCTCGCGGGCATCACGACCCTCGAGTCCTCCGACGAGCTCGAGCTCGTCGCGCTCTGTCTCGCGGACGAAGACGAGCGTGTGCTCGTCGCGGCCGTGCGTGCGCTCGCGCGAGCGCGCGGCGCGGACCGCTCGGCCTCCGCCATCGCTGCGGTGCACACAGTGGTGCGGAGTGAGATCGCGAGCGTGCGGGCGGAAGCGCTGCTCACGCTCGCCCACCTCGCGGCGCCCACGGACGCGCGTGTCCTGGGCGAGATCGTGGAGGCCCTCGGCGATGGCAGCCCGAGCGTGGTGCTCGCTGCGCTCCGCGCATCCTCGGGGCGCAGCGATCCCTCGCTCGATCACGCGTTCGACGCCGTGCTCGACCACGCAGACGCCGAGGTCGTGAAGGAGGCGTTGCTCGCGCTGCCCACCGCCACCGACACGCAGCGCGCGCGCGCCGTGGCCCGGGCCATGCGATCGCTCGATCACGAGCACTGGAGCGTGCGGGCACGTGCGGCCGAGCTGCTCGGTCGCCTCCGCGCCGCGTCGGCCCTCCACGCCGGGGACATCGAGGCCGCGCTCTCCGCCCGACGCTCGACCGAAGGAGACGAGCTCGTGGTGCGCGCGATCGACGTCGCGCTCTCGCCCGAAGCCGCAGCGCACAGATCCGTCGGAGAGCGTGGATGACGTTCCTCGACTCCGGACCGCGCATGCGTCGCGACGAGTTCCGCTTGTTGCGCGATCTCGTCAACAAGCGCTCGGGGATGTTCTTCGACGACGCGTCGTTCTTCGTGTTCGAGCGCAGGCTGCGGGAGCGCGCGAAAGCCCTCGGGGTCACGGACTTCTCGTCCTACTACCAGCACCTGCGCTTTCACCCGCGTGGCGCGGAGGAGATCGACGAGGCCATCGACGCGCTCGTCACGAACGAGACGTACTTCTTCCGCGAGGAGTACCAGCTGCGCGCGTTCGGCGAGGACATCCTGCCCCGCCTCCACGAGCTCGCGGTGCGAGGTCATCGCAAGCGACTCGTGATCTGGAGCGCGGGGTGCTCGACCGGTGAAGAGGTCTACACGCTGGCGATCCTCGTCCTCCGCAGTCGCCTCTTCGACGGCTGGGACGTGCGCATCTTCGGCAACGACATCTCCAAGCGCGTGCTGGGGATCGCGCGTCGCGGCGTCTATCCCCGCCACAGCTTCCGGGCGATGCCGGCGCTCTACGACGAGTACTTCGAGCCCGAAGCAACCCCGGGCGGGGGACGCCGCGTCGTCGATCGTGTACGAAGCCTCTGCCAGTTCGGGCACTTCAACCTGCTCGAGCGCGAGCGAGCGTCCATCCTCGGTCGGGTCGACGCGATCTTCTGCCGCAACGTCCTCATCTACTTCGACCCTGCGAGCCGTCGCAGCGTGATCGAAGGCTTCTACGAGCGCCTGCAGCCGGGCGGCTATCTCATGCTCGGTCACAGCGAGTCTCTCCTCAACGTCTCGACCGCCTTCGAGCTCGCGCACCTCGCGGCCGACATGGTCTATCGACGTCCCGTGGCGCCTTCGCTCCTGCCGCCACCGCCGCCCGCATCGACGGGACGTGGGGGAGGCGATCGATGAGACCGCTGCGCGTGCTCGTCGCCGACGACTCGGCGTTCAACCGGCGCACGATCGCCGACATCCTCTCGCAGCTGCCAGGCGTCGAGATCGTGGGCAAGGCCGTGGACGGCGAGCAGGCGCTCTCCCTCGCGTTCCTCGAGAAGCCGGACCTCGTCACGCTCGATCTCGAGATGCCGAGGATGGACGGCTTCACGTTCCTGAAGATCCTCATGGCGCGGCAGCCGACGCCGGTGATCGTGGTGTCGAGCCGCGGCGCCAAGGTCGACGTGTTCCGCGCGCTCGAGCTCGGTGCGCTCGACTTCGTGGTGAAGCCCTCGGGCGGCTCGCCGCAGGAGCTCGCGACGATCCAGGGCGAGCTGTCGGCGAAGGTCGCGATGGTGCGGCAGCTGCGTCCGCTGCGGGCGCCCGAGCGCGTGTCCTCGAGCGCGTTCATCAAGGTGAGCTCGGAGGAGCGTCCCGCGCCGAGCGAGTCTCTCCCGCGCAAGCTCGTCGTGATCGGTGCCTCGACGGGCGGTCCGCCCGCGCTCGTCCGCATGTTCGCGCGCCTCACCTCGGATCTGCCCGCGACCCTCGTCGTCGCGCAGCACATGCCGGAGCGCTTCACGCGCACGTTCGCCGAGCGCCTCGAGCGCATCGGCGGCCTGCACGTCTCGGAGATCGAGGAGCGCGCCACCATCCGCGCCGGCCGCGCGTTCGTGTGCCCCGGTGGCTTCTCGGTCGAGGTGCAGTCACGACCGACCGGCCTCGTCGCACAGGTGCTGCCGCCCACGCCCGACGATCGCTACGTGCCGAGCGTCGATCGCCTCTTCCGCACCGCGGCCGAGGTCTTCGGTCAGCGCGTGATCGCTGTCGTGCTCACGGGCATGGGCGACGACGGAACGAAGGGCGCGGCCGCCGTGCGCGACGCCGGAGGTCTGGTGCTGTGCGAGTCCGAGGAGTCGGCCGCGATCCACGGCATGCCCGGCAGCGTCGTGCGTGCGGGGCTCGCGAGCGAAGTGCATCCGCTCTCCGCGCTGACCGAGAGGCTCATCAAGCTGATGCGCGAGTGATCGGACTCGACGGAACGACGACGGCCCGACGCGGGGAGCATCGGGCCGAGGTCGACTGCGGGGTGATCAGTTCGTGCCTTCGGTCGCGGCATCGTGCAGCGGGAGCACGCGCGTCAGGCCCACCTGATCGGGCGAGCCCGGATCCTCACGGCTCAGCACGACCTCGGTCGGCGAGATGCGATCGATGCGCCAGTTGAGCGTGATCGGCACCGAGTCCGCGCCGCCGGTCGACACGTACTCCGCCCGACCCACGTAGTCGCCGCGATGCACGGTGTGGCCCGTGCCTTGACCATCGAGGAGCATCGCGGACGGGTTCGCCACGCCGCTGATGATCGCGATCAGGTGCATCTCGTCCACCGAGGTGGAGTCCATCAGCACGCGCCGCTGGGTGTCGCGACCGGTGTTGACGCGCGGCACGAACATGAACGCGAAGTTGCGGAACGGATCGCGGTTCGTGTCGGCCTCGACGAAGTCCTCGTCGCGGTAGGTCGGAAGGGTCGGGACCGCGGAGGCGGGCTCGGCCTCGGCGACC
>JAFLCL010000482.1 GCA_017303575.1 Deltaproteobacteria bacterium | reverse complement strand
CGCTTGGCTCTCCCAGAGTGGGAGGCTGACAAGCGCCGGGCCGGCGGAGAGATCCTGCTGGACCCAAGAGACGAGCCCACCGCCGCACTCGCCTATGCAGCGGCTTATCTAGACGGGAGCATGTCGCGCGCCGATTTCATGAAACACGTCAACCGTCTGCAGGATCTGAGCTTCTATCTCTCGGAACTACACGAGCGGTTTCCAAATACGGAGTTGGTTGCCCACGCGGCCCGGTCCGTTCTTTGGGTTTCTGCGTGGGATCAGGCCTCCGACTACGAGCCCGAGTATCGCGAAGAGGAGAACGAGGTGTTTCCGGCGGACTTCATGATTGCGCGGCTGAAGTCCGGTTCCGCTCCCTGGCACGAAGAACCGGCCGCGGCCGCTAGACGGACGGCCTATTGGACGTGGTACATCGAAGTTGCGTTCGCCAGATCGTGGGCGATTGCGCACGGCGACGAGTAGTTGGCACGGCTCCCGTGCAGAGACCTGCCCTGTTCCGGCGTTGCATCTGCGCGCAGCTCCGTGCAGAGACCTGCGTGTTTCGCGGCATCGTGATCACCCGGATCGCCGCATCGTGATCAGCCGGATCGCCGCATCGTGATCAGCCGGATCGCCATCGTGATCACGCGGATCGCGATCGTGATCACGCGGATCGCCATCGTGATCACGAAGGGGATCACCCTCGGCCGGGCGTAGGCCGGAGCAAGCGACTGCTGGACGTCCGACACCCCCGACCTCGCGAGGAGGCTCGGTGGCGACGGAGCGACTGTCCATGCGGAAGACGAGAGAGATCCTTCGACAGAAGTGGCTGCTGAAGCGAACGCATCGCGCGATCGCGTCGAGCCTCGGCGTGAGCGCGGGCGTCGTGGGCGCCGTGATGACGCGCGCGAAAGAGGCCGAGCTTACGGACTGGTCGGCCGTGGAGACGATGAGCGAGGCCGAGCTCGACGCGGCGCTCTACCGAACCGCGGGCTCGCACGGCACTGCCGAGCCGCGCACAGAGCCTGACTGCGCATGGGTGCATCGGGAGCGCAGCCGCGTCGGCGTCACGCTGCAGTTGCTCCACGAGGAGTACCGACTGCAGCACCCCGACGGCTTCGGCTACACGTCGTTCTGCGACCGATACCGCGAGTGGCTCGCCAAGCGCGGTCTCGTGATGCGGCAGATCCACATCGCCGGCGACGCGATGTTCGTCGACTACTCGGGCAAGCGTCCGCGCGTCTACGACGTGCTCACGGGCGAGGTGAACGAGGTCGAGCTCTTCGTCGCCGTGCTCGGCGCATCGAGCTTCACGTACGCCGAGGCGAGCGCATCGCAGCGCGGGCCTGATTGGATCGCGAGCCACGTCCGCGCGCTCGAGTACTTCGGCGGCGTGCCGCGCGCGATCGTGTGCGATCAGCTCAAGAGCGGCATCTCTCGCTCGTGTCGCTACGAGCCCGAGGTGCAGCGAACGTACGAAGACCTCGCGTCGCACTACGGCACGACGGTGTTGCCTGCGCGCCCTCGCAGACCTCGCGACAAGGCGAAGGTCGAGGTCGCGGTGCAGGTTGCGCAGCGATGGATCTTGGCGGTGATCCGCAACGAGGTCTTCGCGTCACTCGAAGCGCTGAATCGGCGGATCCGTGAGCTGCTCGTGGTGCTGAACGCGCGCGTGATGAGAACGTACGGCAAGAGCCGACGCGAGCTCTTCGAGTCGCTCGAACGCACGTCGCTTCAGCCGATGCCGAGCACGCGCTTCGAGTACTCGGAGTGGAAGCGGGCGCGCGTGAACCTCGACTACCACGTCGCCTTCGACGAACACCTCTACTCGGTCCCGTTCTCGCTCGTGCACGAGGAGGTGTGGATCCGCGCGAGCCAGGACACGGTGGAGGTGCTGCACCGCGGAGCGCGCGTCGCGTCGCATCGACGCTCGCTCGGTCGCGCGCGCTTCACGACCGTGGTCGAGCACATGCCGAGCGCCCATCGCGCGCACGCGGAGTGGACGCCGTCTCGCATCCTCGAGTGGGCGGGAAAGACGGGCTCAGCGACGCGAACTCTGTGCGAGGCGATCCTCCGCGAGCGCCCTCATCCCGAGCAGGGCTTTCGCTCGTGCCTCGGCATCCTGCGCTTGGGCAAGCGCTTCGGCGACGAGCGTCTCGAGGCCGCGTGCGCGCGCGCGAATCGAGCGAACGCGCGCTCGTACAAGCACGTCGAGTCGATCCTCCTCAAGGGCCTCGATCGCGTGCCCGTGATCGACGACGCGACCGCGACACCGATCGTGCACGAGAACGTGCGCGGCCCTGGCGAGTACCTGCACTGATGAAAGGAACGTGATGCTGACGGAACCCACGAACGACAAGCTCAAGGCACTTCACCTCTACGCGATGGCGACGGCGTGGATCGCCCAGCGCGCCGACACCTCGTACGGCGAGCTCGACTTCGACACGCGCTTCTCTCTGCTCGTCGATGCCGAGACCCTGGCGCGCGACAACAAGCGCATCGCGCGCTCGCTGCGCGAAGCGAAGCTGCGTCTGCCGCAGGCGTGCATGGAAGACATCGAGCACACCGCCAAGCGCGAGCTCGATCGCGCGCTCATCAAGAGACTCGCGACGGGCCGATGGATCGCGGACCACCAGAACGTGCTGATCACGGGCATGACGGGCGTGGGCAAGACGTACATCGCGTGCGCTCTCGCCCAGCTCGCTTGTCGCACGGGCTTCCGTGCTCTCTATCGTCGCGCGTCACGGCTCTTCGACGAGCTCGCGCTCGCCCGCGCTGACGGCACGTACGTGCGCGTGCTCGCTCGTCTCGCGAAGGTCGATGTGCTCGTGATCGACGACTGGGGGCTCGCGCCGCTGAGCGACACCCAGCGTCGCGACATCCTCGAGGTGATGGATGATCGTCACGGCGCTCGATCGACGGTGCTGGCGAGTCAGCTGCCTGTCGGAAAGTGGCACGACCATCTCGGAGACCCGACCATCGCCGACGCGGTGCTCGATCGCGTCGTCCGCAACGCGCATCGCATCACCCTGAAGGGCCCGACGATGCGCCAGAGCATCGAACAGGAGAAGACCTCGAAGAGCTGACCACCGACGAACAGCGTCGCTTCGCTCCGACTCTGATCACGATGCGCCGAGCGCGGTGATCACGATGCAGCGATCGCGGCGATCACGATCGGCGGAATGCGCACCTGCCTCGGCCGGCACGAGGGCATCACGTCAACGAGCGCCTAGAATCTCCATGTTCCCGAGGCCTTGCAAGCCCGGGAGTGACCCCCGAATGGGAAAAGCCCCTTCGCGCGCCAGTACGAGCGCTTCGCGCGAGACCCTCACTTCAAGGATCACCTCCTCTTCCACGAGTACTTCCACGGCGACACCGGCCGAGGCGTCGGCGCCATGCACCAGACCGGCTGGACCGGCCTCGTGGCCTGTCTCATCGCCAACATCGGCGCCGACGGCAAGTGAGCCCCGGCCGCGACTACCGAGGCGCGTGGAGCAGTTCGAGGAAGGACGTGAAGCTCGCAGCGACCGCCGTGACTTCGTCCTCGTCTCCGCATCGACCATGGTGCCAGTATGCGATGCTCGGCGTGGGTCCCTGTCGGTAGTCGAGGCAGACGAGGTCCCCTCCTCCGGTGTTCGCGAACGGCATCAGCCCGCGGGGCAGGTCCTGGCTCACCCACTCCGCGACCTCAGCCATCGTTGGAGGGCCGAGCGGG
>JAFLCL010000481.1 GCA_017303575.1 Deltaproteobacteria bacterium | reverse complement strand
CGTCGCGGAGGCGCTGCGCCTGCCCCCTCCGGTCGCCCGCGCGGCTCGCGTCGCTCGGGGCCGCGGGTGTCGTTCGCGCGCGGCTCGCGGTAGGGCTCGATGCGCACACGCTTGTCGCGCGGATCGGGTCGACCTGCCGCCTCCGCGAAGTGATCGGCCGCCTCGCGCACGACCTCGACGATCGTGTGCCCGGGCAGCACGTGGATCGCGCCGATCTCGCGGCGCGTGATGTCGCCGCGGCGGCAGACCATCGCGAGCACGCGTCGCGGATCGGCGCCGTCGCGTCCTCCCCACGTCACGACGAACGGCACGATGTCTTCCGCGCTCTTGCGACGCGGCGCCTCGTCCATCGGCTGATCGTTCGGCGGACCGAAGTTGCGTCCTTCACGCGGCGCGAAGCCGTCGCGCGGCGCGAAGCCGTCACGCGGCGCGAACCCATCGCGCGGCGCGAAGTCACCCCGCGGACCACGCGTGTCGCCGAAGCGCCCCGAGGGTGCAGGCGGACGCGCCTGACGTGGCGCCGGCGGACGGATGACGCGCACCGGACGCGGCAGCGGACCGAGCAGCTCGCCCGTGCGATCGAGCAAGCGCGCGAGGATGCCGCGCAGATCGGCGTCCGCGGGCAGACGCTCGGCCACGCGACGTGAGCGCTCGGAGACCTCGCCGGTGGCCGAGGTGAGCGCCTCGATCGCCCGATCCTCCGCGAGGCGAGCGAGGGTGGGCGCGTCGGGGATCGGCTCGAGACGGAACGTGATGCGCGCGCGCTGGAGGACGCGCGAGACACCGTTGAGCTCGCGCGGCGCCGCGAGGATCGCGCTCGTGCCTCGCTTGCCAGCGCGCCCGGTGCGTCCCGAACGGTGCGTGTACGCCTCGGGGCTCGTCGGCGCCTCGACGTGGATCACGAGGCCGACGTCCGAGACGTCGATGCCGCGCGCGGCCACGTCGGTCGCGACCAGCGCCCTGATCTGCCCGGTCTTGAAGGCCTCGAGCGTGCGCGTGCGCTCACGCTGCGCGAGCTCGCCCGAGAGGTGCGCGACGCGGAAGCCCGTGTCGTAGAGGTGCTCCGCGATCTCCTGCGCGCCGATGCGCGTGCGCGTGAACACGAGCGTGCGCGCGTCGCCGTGCGCGAGGAGGAGGTTCACGAGACCGTCGATGCGCTCGTGGTGATCGACGAGGTGCACGAGGTGCTCGATGTCGGCGTTGGCCGCGCCCAGGCGCGTTCCCTCGACGGCGATCGCGTTCTTCTGGACGCGGTTCGCGAGCGACATCACCTCGTGCGCGAACGTCGCGGACACGAGGTGCGTGCGTCGCTCGTCGGGTACGCGCGAGAGGATCTGGTCGAGGTCCTCGGCGAAGCCGAGATCGAGCATCTGATCCGCCTCGTCGAGGACCACCGCCGCGATGCCGCTCGGATCGAAGCTGCCCTGCGTCAGGTGATCGAGCAGGCGTCCCGGCGTGCCGACGATCACTGCGGGCCCACGCGCGAGGGCGCGGTGCTCGTCGCGGTAGCTCGCGCCGCCCGAGAGCACGGCCACACGGCTGCCGACGTGCTGATAGAGCCAGTTGAGCTCTTCTTCGATCTGTCGCGCGAGCTCACGCGTCGGCGCGAGCACGAGCGCACGTGGGCCCTTCGCGCGCGGTCCTGCCTCGCGCGGTCCCGTCATGTTCGGTCGGCCGCCATGTCCCGGCGCGGGAGGCAGCTCGCTCGGACGGCTCGGCGCGAGCTCGGTCATGAGGGGCAGCAGCACGAGGCCCAGCGCGGCCGTCTTGCCCGAGCCCGTCTGCGACGAGATGCGGAGGTCGCGTCCCGCGAGCTCGGGGTCGAGCACCGCGCGCTGCACGGCGGTGAGCTGCGTGTAGCCGCGCTCCACGAACGCGCGCTGGATCGGCGGCGGCAGCGCCTGGATCGCTTCGTCGATCTCGGGCTCGGAGGACTCTTCTTCCTCGGTGCCCTCGAGGACCATCTCTTCGTCTTCTTCGTTCATACGCGCGCTCCTGGACGCGCTGCGCGCCATCGGGGGCCGCTAGTTACCCGAAATGCGCGCGCGGTCCAGCCCGGGGGTCACTCCAAGGGGGTCCAAGCGCTCGGGAACATTGAGAAAAAATCGCGAGCATTGACGCGATGCCATTTCCTCGACGTTTTCTCCGGCGACCCACGAATTCCCCGACGAAACAGGGTCGCGTCAAAGCCCCCCTGAAACGCGAGCGAAATCGAGGGGTTGGAGGGCCTTGCAGTGACCCCGGTCTGGGGTGCCCCGCGACAACGGCCAGGCTCACTCGCAGGGGCCGTCGGACGCCACGCTGACGCCGAGGATCTGTGCCTCGCACGCGCTCTCGTACGTGAGGCCATCGCACGCGCACACGCGGCGGTCGTACGCGTCGAGGTACGTCGGGCACTCGGTCGGACGCAGCGAGCACATGCCCCGGATGCTCGTGTTGCAGGCCACCGCGCTCCGGTCGCAGAACTCCGTCTCGCCGCAGTCGGCGTTCGACGCGCACTCCACCGGCGGCGCGCACGTGCGCACCTCCCACTCGCACGTGTCCGCGTCCACGCGGATGCACCGCTCGGTGTTGCCCGCCGCCGTTCCGTCGGTGCACGCGATGCGCGCATCCGAAGGCTGCTGCCCGCAGTCCTCGAGCGAGCACGTCATGTCCGTGAGGCTGCCGATCGGCGGCTCCGTGCAGGGCGCTTCTTCCCACGTGCACTCGCCGTCCGGCCCGATGATGCACGCGCCCGTGAAGCCACCGAGCTCACCGCCCGGGCAGATGAACGCGCCCGCAGACTCGGGCACCACGCCGCAGTCCGAGGGCTCGCAGCCCGGCAGCTCCATCACCGTCCACTGGCACGTTCCATCCATCGCCCGTCGACACTCGACGCTCTCGTCCACGCCCGCCGTGTACGCGATGGGGAACTGTCCGCAGTCTGCGGCCTCGCACTCGGGGAGCGGCGCGCAGTCGAGGATCTCCCAGTGGCACGCGGTCAGCGCCTCGTCGCGCATGCAGCGCCCCGTGTAGCCCGCCGTCGTCCCGTCGGCGCACGCGCGCGCAGGTACCGCGAGCTCGACGCCGCAGTCGCTCGCGGCGCACAGGTCCGCGCCCAAGAGCACACGCTCTTCCTCGCACGACGCGAGCAGCGCGGCGAGGACGAGGCAGGCGATGGTGAGGGCGCGAGTCACGGGTGCATCGACTGGTGGCCAGGACCAGCCGTGATCATCACCGAATCGCGGGCCGCATGCCATCATGGCCCCGTCGTGGATCGCGCGCTGCCGCTGCTGCTCGCCCTCGCGGTCCTCGCGTCCGCGGCGCCCTCCCACGCGCAGGACGACACACCGATCGTCGGATGGACGGTCCCCGACACCTGCCCCTCGCGGACGGTCTTCGAGGCCGAGATCGAGCGCATCCTCGGACGTCGCCCCGCAGGCGGCCCCTTCGCCGACATCACCATCACGAGCCGCGGCAGCCGGCACGCTGCCCTTCTCCTCTTCGGCCCTTCCGGTCCCGCGCAGCGCCGCCGCCGCATCGAGGGCGCGTCCTGCGAGGCCATCTTGCGCGCGGCAGCCTTGATCGTCGCGCTCGAGATCGATCCCGACGCGCTCTCGCTCGACGTGGAGGAAGAGGCCGAGCCGGCACCGGCGCCCGAGCCGCGCTTCGCCGAGCTCGAGGGGCAGGTGGATCCGTCGCGCGCGCTGCGGCTCGATCCTGCGCGTGGCCTCGCGAGCCCGTTCGCGCCGGGCGT
>JAFLCL010000480.1 GCA_017303575.1 Deltaproteobacteria bacterium | reverse complement strand
GCTGGCCGGTCCGGACATGATCCTCGGCCTCTCGATCACGGCCGAGACGGATCTCGACGGCGACGGCGCCGGCGGCGACTATCTCGGCGTCGGCCCGGTCTACGCGACCGGGACCAAGCCCGACGCGACGCCGCCGATGTTCTCGAGCGTGAACGTGACGTCCGTGCTCGAGGTGCCGGTGACCACCGAGCCGAAGTCCTGCGCGCCCGGGCGGAGGCGGAGGTCCGCTTCCGTCGCCGCGCGGCCCTGGAGCGCCGCGGTCGCCGTCGAGCCGGGGCTCGCCGACGCCTGGACGGTGCCCATGTGCGTGCCCGACGAGGTCGGGGCGTAGACCACCTCGACCGTGCAGGTCTCGCCCGCATCGATCGTGGTGTCGCTGCAGGTGTCGGCGCCGAGCGTGAACTGCGTCGAGTCCAGGCCGCCGACCGAGATCGTGATCGTGCCCGAGGTCGCGTCGCCCGTGTTGGTCACGGTGAACGTCTGGGGCGCGGACATGTCGCTGACGATCACGTCGCCGAAGTTGTGCGGCGACGGGGAGATCGAGAGGCCTGCGTCCTCGGCGCCGTTGCCCGAGAGCGTCGCGACCGCGGAAGCATCACCACCAGCGACAGTCAGGGTCGCCGAGGAGCCCCCCGTGTCGCCGGGACGGAAGGTGACGGAGATCGTGCACGTGTCGCCAGGCTCGAGGCGCTGGCCGGCGCAGTCGTTCGACGCGAAGGCGTAGTCGCCAGCGCCCGAGCCACCGAACGTCGCGGAGAGCGCGCTCGAGGTGCCCGTGCCGACGTTCTCGATCTCGAACTCGGTGGCCGTGCTGCTCTGGCCCACGACGATGTCGCCGAACTCGGCGAGCGCGGGGGTGATCGTCAACTCTGCCACGGCGACGAACGCGTCCGGGGGGACGACGATCGTGTCGAACGGGACAGCAGCGTCCGTCTCGGGGCCACCATTACAACCGTCGCAGCCGGTCATTGCGACCAGCGTGGCAACTCCCAGCCATCGCACTGTAGTTAGACTCTTCAGTCTCATAATCCGCCACTTCCTTTCAGGAAACCAAGGAACTCTTGAGCGCACGCGCGCACTACAGGATGGCTAGGAGCCACCCCCCAGGGCCCGGGGAGTATTCCCAAGGGCTCTGGAAGTCAACGGGGGCTCCCGGAAGGGGACCCCGAGCATGGTGAGAACACACACGAGTACCGGCGGGCCTCAGTGCCGCCGCCTGTCGTCGCCTCCTGGGACCTGCCCTCGTTGCATCACACAGGTCGCCCGTTCAGGGCCGGAGGATAGACAGACGTCTCGCCGGTTGGCGAGACCAATTCGCAGGCCGCCCAGGGATACGTCGATCGCGCTCCGATATTCCTGCGAAACTTCCGCGCGAAGCCTCACACCGATCTCAGGCGCCGCTGGCTCGGGGAGCGGCCAGGGCGATCTCGGCGAGCTGGCGGACGTTGATCGGCGCCGTGTCCCACGGGCCGTCGGCCAGGCTGACCCACCGGTGATCCGTGAACTCGTCGTTCGGAACGATGGCGTCGGTCTCGACGTCGCACACGAAGACGAAGTTGAGGTGGAGCCCTTTGCTGCCCGCCACGTGCTCTTCGTACCCGATGAGCCCGAGCGGCGTGCCGTCCACCGGGCTGGTGCGAGGAAAGACGCCGCGCAGCCCCGTCTCCTCGAGGAGCTCGCGCGCCGCGGCCTCGAGGGGCGTCTCGTCCGGCTCGAGCTCGCCGCCCGGCGGCAGCCACTTCGCGAGCCGCCGGTGGTGGATGAGGAGCACCCGCCCCTCGTGCCGCGGGTAGACCGCGATCGAGAACGCACGTCGCATGGCGGCGCTCCCTACCACGACGCGCCCAACGTCTGCTCGGCCGTGTAGACTCCGGCCTCATGTCGAGCGATCCGAACGCACCCGGACCTGGCGGATGGGCTCCGCTCCCCACGGGCTCGCCCGCGGGACCTGGCCCGAGCCTCGAGGAAGAAGAGCGCGCGATGCGCAGCGGGCGCGGGCGCATGATCGCGTTCGCGCTGCTCGTGCTCGGCGCGATCGTGGTCGGCGGCGGCTACTTCCTGATGAACTCGGGGCCCAACCCGTACAGCGTCGTGGGCCGCCAGGTGAACGGCATGCGCGCCGAGAACTTCGACTCGTTCTGGGCGTGCGCGCTGCCCCGCACGGACGCGAGCGACATCCGCAACAACGAGCAGCTCATCGGCGAGATCCACGAACGGGCGACGTTCAGCGCGAGCCAGTACGCGCAGCTCGTCCGCTCCACGTGCCTCGCGCACCTCAACGATCACGTGCAGCCGCTCGACTCGCTCATTCCGACCGACGATCTGCGCGCGCCCGTCGAGGCGCTGCGCACGGCGCTCCGCGCGCTGATCGACGGGTGGAACGCCTACCTGGCGTACCTCGCCGCGCTCAGTGCCGCCTACGATCGAGAGTCGGAGGACGCGACGCGTCTCGTCGGTGCCGTCGCGCGCGCGTGGTTCGACTACAAGGTCGCGTTCGGCCAGATCAACGACGTGGTGCGCGAGCACGTCAACGAGTGACGCGAGGCGCGTGGGTCGACTCCGCATCGGTCTCCTCTCGCGAGGATCGACGTCGTACAGCTCCAAGCGCCTGATCGAGGCCTCGCGCGCGCGCGGGCACTCGGTCGAGGTGCTCGACACGGCACGCTTCGCGTTGATCGTGGACGGCGGCGGCGGCGAGGTTCGCTACAAGGGCCGCGCGCTCGCGCCGTTCGACGCGATCATCCCGCGCATCGGCACCTCGATGACGCTCGTGGGCACGGCGATCGTGCGGCACCTCGAGCAGCGCGGCGTGTTCGTCCAGAACGGCTCGCACGCGATCACCGTCGCGCGGGACAAGCTGCGCGCGCTCCAGGTGCTCGCGCGCAACGGCGTGCCGATCCCCACGACAGCCTTCGGCAAGAGCGGCGAGGATCTCGGCAACGTGCTCGACACGCTGCGTGGGCCCAGCGGCACACCCGTGATCCTCAAGCTGCTCGAGGGCACGCAGGGCGTGGGCGTGATGCTCGCCGACACCCGCAACGTGGCGCAGGCGATCCTCGAGACACTCGAGAGCATGAAGGCCGACGTGCTGCTCCAGCGCTTCGTCGAGGAGAGCCGTGGGCGCGACATCCGCGCGTTCGTGGTGGGCGGCCGTGTGATCGGCGCGATGCGTCGCACCGCGCGGGGCGAGGAGTTCCGCAGCAACGTGCATCGGGGCGCGAGCGTGGAGAGCGTTCGCCTCGATCCGACGTACGAAGAGGTCGCGAAGAAGGCTGCGCGCGTGCTCGGCCTCTCGGTCGCGGGCGTCGACATGCTGGAGGGCAAGGACGGACCGCTCGTGATGGAGGTCAACGCATCACCCGGTCTCGAAGGCATCGAGGCCGCCACAGGGATCGACGTCGCGATGGCCGTGGTGCGGAACGTGGAAGAGCGCCTGTCCGAGCCGACCGAGTCCCTCCGCGAGGTGGCCTCGCTCGAGAAGGGGCACGTCGTCGGCGAGCTCTCGCTCGGACCGCGCAATCGCTTGGTCGGCGTGACGATCGCAGAGTCCAAGCTCGACGCGCTCGACGTGCGCGTGCTGATGGTACGGCGCGGGTCGCTCGCGATGCCGAGCCCGAGCGCGAGCACACGCCTCTTCGTGGGCGACACGCTCGTGCTCTTCGGCAAGCGCGAGTCGCTCGACTCGCTGATCGCGCGCAGCTGATCGGCTCAGCGGCGACGGCCGCCGCGATCGCTG
>JAFLCL010000048.1 GCA_017303575.1 Deltaproteobacteria bacterium | reverse complement strand
GACGCAGCGCCTCGGCCTCGTCGGCGATCTCTTCCGCCGTGCGCGGCTCTGGCTCCTCGCCGAGGCTCTCGGCCACCGCGCGCGACAGCTCGGGCCACGCGTACGCGAGCGGCACCGTCGCGGCCATGGCGAACACGCCTGCGGCCACCCAGCGTGGCGCGCGCGCGATCGGTCGGGGCGGCTCGGGGATGGACGGGACCGCGGCGAGGAACTCCGCGGCCTCCTTCATCTGGAGCCGATGGAGAGGCGAGGTCTCGGACGCGCCCTTGGCTGTCGCCGCAAATTGCACGGCGCTCGCGAGGCGATCCTTGGCGTCGATCATGCGATCGAGGACGCGCGCGGCGCGCACCGGATCGAGACGACGACCGCGGAACTGCATCGCACCGAACACCATGCCGACGACGGCGCCGAGCGCGGCCGCCGGCCAGAGCGCGATCTCGCTGAGGTGCAGGCCGAGACCGACCGGCGCCGCCGTGAGCAGGCCCAGGCCCAAACCTGCCATCGCGGCGTCGGTCGCGAGCCAGCGGTGGATGCGTCGCGAGACGCGATCGACGGCGAGGCTGATCGAGCGGGGCGGCAGGGCGTCGAGATCGTTCGGGTCGAGGGAAGGCGGCGTGGGATCCTTCGTGCGCGCGTGGGGCGCGATCTCGCTCTCCCCGCTGGGCTCTTCGCGGATGGGCTCGTCTCGCCGTGGCTCGTTCGCGTCGCGCGACGGGGGCTCGGCGTCGCGGATCGTGTCGGAGTCTTTGTCGTCGTCGCTCACGAGGGTCTCGCGGTGGGTCGCGCCGTCGGACGGCGGTGGGGGCGTTCGGATTCGCGGTTCAGACGAATGACACCGCGAAGGGTTCCGTCGTTGGTCATCGATCTCGCGTCGGAGCCTCTCGTGCCGCGCCCCTACGACGTGAGACGGATGGCTGCGGATTCCTGGTGGCCACGAGGCCGTCGTGTGTGACCGCGAGGGTGTTGGAGAGGTGAGATCGAGACGCGCGGCGCTGCAAGTGCCGCAGCGTACGCGATCCCTCCGGTGATCCTTCCTTCGTCGAGGGCTCCTGCTTCCATCAGCGCTTCGGTGAGGTTCATGTCTCGTCGTCGTCGTCCCCGAGATCGGGCTCGAGCACTTCGTCCCAGGGCGGCACCTCGCCGTCCGTCACGTACTTCGCCCACTCCTCGGCGTGATCGCGCTCGCACAGCGCGCGCACGGCCGCGAGGGAGAGGCGCACGATGGGCTTGCCATCGGTGCTGCTGCGCGGTCGATGCCGGAGGGCCATCGGCTCGTGCACGGTGAGCTCGATCGGGAAGACATCCTCGATGTGGACATGCGTGAAGTCCATCGGCTCGCCGCCCTTCACGATCGAGACCTGCTGCACCTCGTGGGGCCAGCCGAGCGAGCGCACGTGCGCCACGACGTCGAGCGGATCGGGCGCGAACACGTGCAGATCGACGTCGCTGCCTGCGCGCACGTGGCCCGTCGCCACCGAGCCGATGAGGCGCGGCGTGAAGGTCGCGAGCGCCTCCATCGCCTCGAGCGCGCTGATCCGCATCGCGAACAGGCGCCGGAACCGCGCCTCGCCCTCGGTGCGCTCGACGAGCTCGAGGAGCGCGTCCTTGATCTCGCCGTTGCTCGGCAGGTCGTGCGGTCGGTAGCGCAGGCTCTTGGCGCGACCGCGTCCGAGGAGGCGCTTGGCCGCGAGGCGCTTGGCGGTGAAGTACTGCTTCACCTGCTCGTTCACCATCAGCTCGGCGGCCATCGCGGCGATCTGCGCGCGCAGCCCTCCGTGTCGCTCGATGCCCATCAGCGCAAGCACGCGAGCTCGGTGCGGAGCTTCGCGAGGGCTCCGCCGATGCGACGACCGTCGCGCGTCGCGCCGTGGAGGCGCTTGTCGATCACCTGCTGCGAGACGCCGAGCCGCCGCGCGATCTCCGACTGGCTGAGGCCCTCGAAGAAGTGCAGCTCGACGGCCTCGCGCTGCTTGTCGGTCAGCGCGGTGGCGACAGCGTGACGCACGCGTCGATCGCGCTGCTCGTCGTCGCGCGAGGTGTCGTGGTCGAGATCGAGCGGGCAGCGATCACGTGGGCTCATGTCCTTTCGTGGGTGAGGAGGGGAGGTCGAAGAGGAGGTGGAGACACGCCTCGGCAGAGAGCACGCGGGCGTGAGGCGAGCGACCTCCGAGGTCCCAGCGACGCAGGGACTCGAGATCCTCGAGCTCGCGCGTTCCGATCAGGCGAGCGCGCGTGCGCTTGGGATCGCGCAGGAGATCGAGGTGATGACGCACCAGCCACACGACGCGCTCGCTCACCAGACCTTCCAGGAGATCGGCGCCGATCTCGTCGTGGCCTTGCTCGTCGTCGTCGATCGCCTTGCCGACGTCGTGGAAGAGGGCGGCCGCCCAGAGCTCGCGATCGTCGGTGGCGCGCCGCGCGAGATCGAACACCTGGAGCGAGTGAAAGAGCGCGTCGCCCTCGGGATGGTAGCGAGGTGATTGCTGCACGCCGTCGAGGGCGAGGAGGAGGTCGAGGAGCTCGGGGTCCACTCACCCTGGGCGCGCCTACACCCACCGGTCCTAGGGGCCTCGGTCGACGATGAGGCGGAACGCGTGGGGGCCGGGGCCAGGCGTGTCGGCGTCGAGGCCGACGCGGTGGAGGCGGCCAGCGATGGTGGCGTCGCGGCTGGCGCTGGGGTTGCGATCACGCAGGTCGTCGTCGTCGGGGAGGTTGGTCACGACGAGCACCACCTCGGTCGTTCCCTCACCGAGCTCCACGGGGATGTAGCCGCGCGCGGTGCGTGTGGGCGGCGCGCGCGTGCGACCGCGCTCCGCGCCGTGCGCGTCGAGACGCACCGCCACGAGCGACCACTCGGTGCCGAGCTCACCGTCGAGCCACACCCGCAGCACCGAGCCGCTCGGCGCACCCCGCACGTCCACCCGCGCATACGCGCTGCCCCACGGCTCGAGCGGCGGCGCGTCGGGTGCAGGTCGCAGCGTTCGCGGCAAGCGCTCCCAGCTCGAGCTCACGAACACGGGCACACGCGCGTCGGCGCCGAGCGCGGCCAGCAACGGCACGTCGGGCCGCGCCGCTCCTTCGCGCCCGCCCGCGAAGTACCGCGCCACGGCCATGGACTCGACGACGCGATCCATGGGGTCGTGCGCCAGCGTCGAGGCTTGCTGAAGGACGCGCAGCACGTCCGGCTCGCCCTGCAGATCACCGCCGTCGCGCGTACGCTGACGCGCCATCGACCACACGTCGCGCAGGAAGTCGGTCTCGAGACCGTCGTGGCGCGCGCTCATGGCGCCCAAGAAGATCGCCGCGCCTTCTCCGTCGCGCGCATCCATCGTGACGAGCGCGCGGTGGCTCGCGTGCTGCTGCCGCGTGAGCGCGTCCTCGTCGCAGCCGAGGTGCCCCGTCGCGCTCCACGCGAGCCACGCGGCCGTCGCTTCACGCAGGCTCTCGGCCTCGGCGGGATCCGCGGCGAAGAGGCCTGCGCTCGCCACCAGCTGGATCGCGCAGGCGTCGAGCCGATCGTCGGGCACGTCGCGATCGACGACGGCGTGAACGATCGCGGCGTCGTGGCGCTGATCGAAGAGCGGAGCGTCGAAGCGCGACGCGCTCCTTCGTCCCTCACGCGTGAGGTCGGGATCGAGCGTGTCCGTGGGCTCGTCCGCGATGGGTCGATCGATCACGTAGACATCGAAGCCATCGCTGCCGTCGCGACCTCCGTCGAGCGGAGGCAGCGGCCAGCCGGCGTCATGGAGGAAGCGGTACGCGTGATCGATCGCGTCCATCCAACGCGCCGCAAGCGCAGCATCGAGCGTGTCCGTCGTTCCGTGGACCGTCGCTGGCCAGAGCCACGAGGTCCGCGTGACCTCGCTCGGAGGGCGCGCCGACACGGCAGGCCACGGAACGCGCTGTCCCCGCCAGTCCCCCGTCTCGACGGCGAGCGCGTCGACGTACGCCGCCATGCCTCCGGTGAGGACGTCGACCGGCGTGAGGGCGGGGTCCTCGGGTGCCTCGTCTCCTCCTTCCGGCGCCTGCGCGAGGGCCGATGTGCACCCCGCCAGGCCCAGCGACAGCACGAAAGTCGCCGCAGTCCCCGCGGATCGGAGGGTGGGGCGCCGGTGCGGCGTGGGGCGGGCCTCGTCGACCGAAGTTGACATCGGAGGGTGCATCCTTCTACCAAGGACCCTCGGATTCGCCCGTCGTTCCCGGCGGGCGCGCATTCCGGCCCCTCAAGGCAGGATCTCATGACCGAGCCCACCTTCGACCCCGGCGCCTTCTTCACCTTCGATCTCCGCGGAGGTCAGGTCGCGACGCGCGGAGGCCGGCGAGTCCTCGTGCTCACCGACACGGTGCTCGCGCCGCTCGTCGGCGCGGCCGTCGCGAACGGCGATCTCACCGTCGTGCGTCGCCTCGGTCGGCACATCGGCGAAGAGGTGCGCAACTCCCTCGGCGGCAACGCAGACGACGTGCCCGTCGACGTGGTGCTCGGACACCTCGGGGGCATCCTGTCGTTGTTCGGCTGGGGCCGGATCCACCTGGATCGCTGGGGCGACGCGCTCGTCGCGCGCGTCGAGCACGCGCCGGTGATCGACGCCGAGCAGCTCGCGCTCGCCGCGCTCCTCGGAGGCCTCTTCTCCTCGGTGACGGGTCGAGACGTCGCGTGTGTTCCGGTGGGTGAGAGCGTGGAGTTCATCCTCGTCGCGCCCGGGATCGCCGAGACCGTGTGGGGCTGGGCGCGCAGCGGCGAGAACATCGCGGGCATCGTCTCGCGGCTCACGACCGACGCGGTCGCGGGAGGTGCGGCGTGAGCGCGGAGAACGTCGAGCGTCTCGAGTCCCTGCTCGAGCGCATCAAGGAGCGGAAGCGTCCGGCCCCCGAGCCGCTCGAGGCGGTCCTCGGTCGCATGGCGGGTGGCGCGAGCGTGCCGGCCGTCGATCCGTCCAAGGCTCGCGCCGACGCGGAAGCCAGAGCGCGTGCGGACGCGGAGGCGAAGGCAGCTGTTGAGGCGAAGGCTGCTGCGGAAGCGAAGGCTGCTGCGGACGCGAAGGCAGCTGTTGAGGCGAAGGCTGCTGCGGAAGCGAAGGCTGCTGCGGACGCGAAGGCTGCCGAAGCGAGAGCCGTCGCCGAGGCGAAGGCGGCTGCGGAGGCGAAGGCCGAGGCGGAGGCCAAGGAGCGCGCCGAAGCGGCGGCGGCCCGAGCGCGAGCCGAGGCCGAGGCCCGTCGCGCAGAAGAGGCGCGCGTCGAGGCCGAGCGTGCGGAGGCCCAACGCGTCGAGGCCCAGCGTCTCGAAGCCGAGCGTCTCGAGGCCCAGCGTCTCGAGGCCCAGCGTCTCGAAGCCGAGCGTCTCGAGGCCGAGCGTCTCGAGGCCGAGCGTGCGGCGGCGCCCAAGCCCGTCACGGTGGCCGGCTTCCAGGATCACGGCGAGCCCGCCGCGACCGCGGTGAAGGCGCGCTCGATGCCGCCCTCCGCGCCGATCGCGAAGATCGTCGGAGACTCGGCGCCCGTCGTTCCTCGTTTCGGTCACCTCGTCGAGCGCACGCTCGCCCTGCGCCCGATCGACTCCTGACGACGCAGCGATGCTGCTCGCGCTCGACGTCGGCAACACGAACACGGTGCTCGGTCTCTACGACGGCGCCGCGCTCCAGCACTCGTTTCGCGTCGAGTCCTCCAAGGGCCGCACCGCCGACGAGCACCTCGTCCTCTTGCTCACGCTGCTCGACGTCGCCGAGCTCGCGCGCAGCGCCGTGCACGCGACGATCATCGCGTCCGTCGTCCCCTCGCTCACCGAGACGATCTCGATCGCGGTCCGCCGCGCCTTCGGCCACGAGCCCGTCATCGTCGGCCCCGGCGTCCGCACGGGCATGCCGATCCTCTACGAGAACCCGCGCGAGGTCGGCGCCGACCGCATCGCGAACGCTGTCGCGGCGTTCGAGCGGGTGAAGGCTGCCGTGGTCGTCGTCGACTTCGGCACGGGCACGAACTTCGATTGCGTGAACGGCAAGGGCGAGTTCGTCGGTGGTGTGATCGCGCCCGGCCTGAACATCAGCGCGGAGGCGCTCTTCTCGCGCGCGGCCCGCCTCGCCCGCATTCCCATCCAGAAGCCAACCAAGGTGATCGGACGCAACACGACACACTCGGTGCAGTCGGGCATCGTGTTCGGCTACGTCGGGCTCGTGGACGGCCTGGTCGATCGCATCCGCACCGAGCTCGGTCCCGTACGGGTGCTCGCCACCGGTGGTCTCGCGAGCCTGATCGCGCCCGAGTCGCGCACGATCGAGGAAGTGCTGCCGGATCTCACGCTCGATGGTCTGCGCATCCTCTACGAGCGCAACCTCGAGTGATCAGCGGCGCTCGCTCGACACCCAGGCCGCGAAGAGCACGCCCGCCGCGACGCTCACGTTGAGCGACTCCACCGCGCCGCTGCCGCGGATCGACACGCCGCGCGCGATCGATCGACGCACCGGCTCGGACAGGCCGTTCGCCTCGCTGCCGAGCACGATCACGCCGCGCGCAGGCCAGCGCATCGTCATCGCGTCCTCGTCGCCGCGCGTGTCCGCTGCGAGCACGCGGTAGCCGTCGCGACCGAGCGCTGCGAGGAAGACGTCGAGGTCGGGCACGGGCGCGACGGGAAGGTGCTCGGCCGCGCCTTCGGCGATGCGAACGGCCGCAGGGGTGAGCGGCGCACGACCACGCTCGCCGCGCACCACCATCGCGTCGATCCCGAGGAAGGCCGCGCTGCGGAGGATGGCGCCGACGTTGTGGGGGTTGGTGACGCCGTCGAGCGCCACGAGGGCGAAGCGCTCCGCGTGCTGCATGCGGTCGAAGAGCTCGTGCGCGTCGAGCACGGGACGAGGCCGCGCGATCACGACGAGGCCCTCGTGGTGCATCGACTCCGCGAGCGCCGTCAGCTGCGGATCGTCGAGCTCGGCATAGGGAATCCTCCGCGACGCTGCGTCCCGCAGGATGGGGCCGAGCTCGTGCCGATCACGCGCGCCGTGCGCGATGCGGGCGACGTCGTCCATGCGCGAGCGGAGCACCGCGAGCGCGGCCTTGCGTCCGTAGATCTTCTCGTGTGCGGCCATCGGGCGCGCGGTTGTGGACGTGCGTCGGTCGATCGTCGAGCCGACGGCTCGTCTCTCTGCCTCCGCCTCAGCGGCCGCAGCGCTCGCGGTAGTCGCGCCCGAGCGGCTCGTAGCCGCCGCCGCCCTCCGGATGATCGCGGAGGTGAGCGAGCACGGCGTCGGCGCGCGCGTCACGCGGCAGCGCGATGACCGACGCCTCGTTCACGAACGGCCGCGCGGGGGTCACCCCGAGCGATTCTCGAACCTGCATCTCGAGCACGTGGGCGATCGCTTCTTCGCGGAGGGCCTGGTCGACGAGCGCGTCGCAGTCCTCGTTCGCGCGCGCTCGTTCGCCTGCGACGAGGCCTCGCCCGTGCCGCACGTGGTGGAGCAAGTGGACGAGGCGCGCTGCGGCCTCTTCGTCCGACGTGTCGCTCGGCAGCGCGAGCACGGGGCCCGGCAGGTAGGTGCCAGGACCGCTGCCGAAGCAGATCTGTCCCGCCGTGTCTGGTCCGAGCAAGACCTCGCCGTCGGCGATGCCAGCCAGCGTGTCGATCACCCGCCTCGCGCGCGACGCGTCGCGCACGCAGCCGCTCGGCAGGGCGACGGGGGACTCGCACGCGTAGAGCCACGGCAGGAGCAAGAGGGCTCGCTTGACCCACGAAATCGCGGTCCGGTAGCGTCTCGACATGGTTGGGCCTCTGTCGGCTTCGGGCTCGCACTCTCTCACGAGTCGCATCGTGGGTCGGACGGCGCGTGCGCTCGTGCTCGCCGCGTGCCTGGCCACGATGCTGCCCGTGCGCGTCGCAGAGGCTCAGGCCCGCACCAGCGCCGCGCAGCGCGCACAGGACGCCGAGGCGCGCGCCCTCTTCGAGGAAGGCCGCGGTCACGCCGAGGCCGAGCGATGGATCGAGGCCCTCGATGCGTTCCGCCGATCCCGTGCCGTCTCCGAACGGCCCACCACGATCTTCAACATCGCGACGACGCTCATCCGACTCGGCCGGGCACAAGAAGCGCTCGCGACGATCGCCGAGCTCGAGCGCGTCGCTGACCCCCAGACGCACGCCCGCATCCTCACCGACGCGGCCGAGATCCGACGACAGGCCGAGTCCTCACTGCGCCACGTGACCCTCGTGGTCTCACCCGTCACGGCGACCGTCGAGGTCGACGGTCAGGTCGTGGGCGGCGAGGGCCTCGAGCGCTCGATGACGCTCGACCCAGGAGCGCACGCAGTCGTCGTGTCGGCCGACGGTCACCGAGCGGAGCGCTTCTCGCTCGAGCCGGGCACCGACACGCGCGAGGTCACGCTCGCCCCGCTCGACGGCACGCTGCACATCGTCCCCAGCGTGGACAGCGCCGCCGTCAGCGTCGATGGTCAGCTGCGCGGAACGGGCACGCTCGAGCTATCGCTGCCCCCGGGGAGCTACGGCATCAACATCACCGCCGAGGGCTACGTCCCGTTCGATCGCTCGATCGACCTCGAAGGAGGGGCCACGCTCACGGTCGACGCTGCGCTCGAGCTCGTCCCCGTCGACACCGACTTCACCCACAGCGATCTCTTCTGGGGCCTGGTGATCGGTGTGGGCGGTGGCCTGCTGCTCGGCGGCATCATCACTGCCGGGGTGTGCGCATCGCCCGGCGATCACTGTGTCACCGTCCAGGCGCCAGACGGCGGCACCAGCGGCACGGTGATCGTCCCGCTCCTCGGCGGCCTCTGATCGCGCGCCTCGAGGTCGTGGGGACGGTCTGGGCCAACCGTTAGGCGCCGTCGGGCTGTCCCGGATCGCGCCGAGCGCCCCTGCACGATCGACCGACCCTCGACGCGGACCGACCGCTCGGGACCGTCAGTCGATGGATCGTCAATCGCCGAACGGCTCCCCGACCGCCCTGAGATGGCGCGGGGAATTCCCGCACATTTCGCATGTTTGGACAGCCCATCGGGTGAGCACGCTTCTTGCGGAGCGCGCCCTCCGCTGGCTACTTGCTGCGGACACGCTAGGCCTCGGCCCTCTCGCGGACCCCACACGCGAGATCGGGAGTGGCCGGCAGCCCTGCGAACCTGTGTGTTGACGGGCGACCGTTAGAGGAGACGAGATGTTGCGAACGATCCGCTCGATGCTCTTGCTCACGGCCTTGATGGCCGTGATTGCTTCACCCGGCTGCGGTGATCCCCGTGAGCCGATCAACCAGATCCAGCCCGGCGCGATCGAGAAGTCGGTCTTCGCTGGCGAGTGGTACTTCCAGCAGACCGTCATCGACTCGCCCTACAGCGCGGGCTTCACGTTCGTCGGCGAGCAGGGTCGCCTCGAGCGCGTGCGCTGGGAGGTCCAGGAGACCTTCCTCTTGGCGCGTCGCACCTACGAGTGGATCGACGGCGCCGAGCCCGCGGGCATCGGTGGCGATCAGGTCCAGCAGGGTTCGGTCGTCGCCGCCTACCGCATCCAGAGCCACTTCGACATCCGTCGTCAGTACAACCCGGTGACGGGCGAAGAGCTGAACGTGGTGAGCGAGAACGCGACGGACCGCCCCTGGTACGAGCGTCAGTTCATGCGCGTCGACTGGTCCACGAACCTGGCCAACGCGACGGACGTGTTCGCCATCTCGCGCATCCTCGACGGCATCCAGATGTCGCCGGTGCAGTACTCCCCGACGAACCCGAACGATCCGAACGCGCCTCGCTTCGAGCGCAGCGCGGCGGGTGACGTCAACTACATCGACGTCACGAACCGCATGTTCGTCGAGCCGCAGTCGGCCTACATCGAGGGCTTCGGCGCGATCCCGTCCTGCTACCTCATCACCAACTCGCACCTGGACTGCGCGGCGGCCGAGGTCGGCCTCCGCAACTCGTTCCTCCGCGCCGACACGCTCGATCGTGACTACCAGCCGATGGAGTACACGGGCGACCGCATGGAGCGCTTCGGTTACTTCGTGACCGAGCGCGCGGGCTACGACCCGAACTACGGCGTCGTCGAGGGTGCGCGCGTCCGCTTCGCGAACCGCCACAACCTCTGGCAGCAGAGCCACCGCCGCAACAGCGACGGCACGCTCATGCGCTGCACGTCGAACGACCAGTGCGCGGACGGCCGCGGCTCGGTCTGTGACTTCGCTCTGGCCTACGCAGAGCGCCGCACGACGGAGGCGGGTCAGTGGGAGGGCGCGTGCACCATCGCGTACCGCGATCGTCAGACGCGGCCGGTCGTCTACTACACGCCCAACCTCCCCGAGGATCTCTTCAACGATGCCGCCGACTTCGGCCGCGACTGGGCCGAGGCGTTCGGTGACACCGTCGACTCGCTCCGCGAGAACGAGTGCCTCGCGAACGGCGGCGACGCGGCCACCTGCGTGGTGGAGCGCGACGCGGTGGACTCGAACGAGATGTACGCCGTCTGCCACAGCCCCGTCATCGAGGCGGACTCGGACATCTGCGGCGCGGTCGGCCTCACGGTTCGCCCCGGCGACCTCCGCTACTCCATCATCGGCTGGGTGAGCGAGCCGCACCTCTCGAGCCCGCTCGGCTACGGCCCCTCGTCGGCGGACCCGCTCACGGGCGAGATCATCATGGCGAACGCGTTCGTGTACGGCGCGGCCATGGAGACCCTCGAGAGCTACGCGCGCGACATCCTCCGTCTCCTCGATGGCGACGTGACGATCGGCCAGATCTCGGACGGCGCGACCGTCCAGGAGTGGCTCAATCGCATGGACGCGCAGGCGGCGGTCTCGCCGTCGGGCCGTGAGGCGGATCACCACACGGTGCCCATCGATGGCCTCGACCTCGAGCGCGTCAACGCGGCGATGGACTTCGACTACGCCCGCTCGAGCCGCCCGGCGTCGCCGCCCACGAGCGTTGCAGAGGGCGTCGCGGCGGTCCGTGAAGCGCGCGACCGCCTCTGGTCGAGCGGCGTGTTCGGCAACGGCACGTCCGGCTTCGGCCGCCTCGACATGCTCCGCGGCACGGACATCGAGCGCTCGATGGTCGAGCTCACGCCCGAGCTCGTGATGGGTGAGGGCGTCGATGCGCGCCTCTTCCAGGCCGACGCGATCACCGACGACCTCATCGCCGGCGCGTCGATCATCCAGGGCAACGCCCTCAACCGTCAGCGCGTCCTCCAGCGCTACCGCGATCAGCTCAACGCGGACCACTGCATCCTCGACGCCGGCTTCGCCGACGAGGGCCTGCTCGGTCTCGCGCGTGAGATCCGCCGCGAGGCGGACGGGGACGGAACGATCGAGTTCTACGGCCAGACCTTCTCGCTGGTCGGCGACGACGGTCGCATCAGCTGGGAGCTCGTCCGCAACGCGATCCGTCACCCGATCTTCCACGCCGTCACGGCGCACGAGGTCGGTCACACGGTCGGCCTCCGCCACAACTTCTCGGGCAGCTACGACGCGCTCAACTACCGCCCCCGCTACTGGGAGCTCCGCACGGCGGATGGCACGCCGCACCCGCGCGCGTGGGATCCGATGACGCAGGGCGAGATCGATGGCCGCATCCTCGAGGCGCAGTACTCGACGGTCATGGACTACGGCGTGAACTTCGTCGTCACCGACTCCGAGGGTCTGGGTCACTACGACTACGCCGCCATCAAGATGGGCTACGGCGACATGGTCGAGGTCTTCACGAACGCGGAGAACCCGCAGGACGTGGCGAACTGGAACGAGATCCAGATCCTCGGCTGGCCGATCCCGCTGCGCCTCGAGAGCTTCACGGGCGGCGCGCCCAGCGCGTACGTCTACACGGAGTGGCCCGAGGTCGTCGGCAGCCCCGAGCGCATCCAGCAGCGCGCGGACGTGCCCTACACCAGCCTCCGCCCCGACACGTTCCTCGCGTCGCAGGGCCTGCCGGAGAACCTCCGAGACCAGCAGGATCGCCCCACGGTGCCCTACATGTTCTGCTCCGACGAGCAGGCCGACCTCGGTCCGGACTGTCAGCGCTACGACCAGGGCGCGGACGCCTACGAGGCCATGCACGCGGTCGCCGACAGCTACTGGAACTACTACATCTTCGCGAACTTCCGCCGCCAGCGCCTGGGCTTCAACCCCGAGGCGGCCTTCACCCGCACGCGTGATCGCTTCTTCGAGAAGTTCCAGCGCGCGAACCAGATCTACTCGCTCTACCGCCCGATCTTCGGCGACATCTTCGGCACCACGGACAGCGACCCGTTCTGGACGAACGAGGACGGCATGGGCGCGTGGACTGGCGCGGTCGGCACGTCGTTCGGGATGCTCACGCGTGTCCTCACCGCGCCGGAGCCCGGCACCTACACGGAAGGCACCGCGCCGGACGGCAGCCCGCTGCTCGTCAGCGGCGGCAGCGCCCTCTCGGCCGCGCGCATCAACGCGCTCGACGGCCGCTTCCTCGAGACGACGTGGGACTTCGACGCCGGCTACTTCTGGTTCGATCAGCTGGAGCGCGTCGGTTACTTCTACGACAAGCTCGCGGCCCTCATCATCCTCACGGATCCCACGACGTACTTCCTCGGCCGTGACACGGACGCGGACATCCGTCGCTACCAGATCAGCTTCGCGAGCACGTTCGGACCGTCGGTCACGAGCCTGTTCCGCGGCATGCTCGGCGAGGACTGGGCGACGATCGCGCCCCGCATCTCCGGCGGCAACGTCGTGTACCCGGATGCGCTCGAGCTCGCCGAAGGCGACATGGCGGGCACGCCGATCACGCCGAACGTCGGCTTCTCGGTCCAGCTCTTCGCGAGCGTCCTCGGCATGTCCTACCTCCCGCAGACGTACGACCAGGACTTCCTGAACCGGTCGCGTATCTGGGTGGTCGGCGCCAGTGAGGCGATCGACGTCGAGCCGGGCACCCCGACCGTCGAGTTCACGGACTCGGCGAGCGGCATCCGCTACGTCGCCGTCAGCTACCCCGACGGCGCGCGTGAGACGGGCGTCGGCGCGCAGATGCTCCTCCACGCCGAGGCGCTCCGCACCGCGGGCGCGACGGCCGAGACGCGTCGCTTCATCGACAACATCGACCTCGTCCGCCGCCTCTCGGCGATGTTCGGGGACGGCGTCCAGCCGATCGACCACCACTGACGGGCGCCCCGCCGTCGGGGCACCTAGAGGCGAAAGCCCCGGCGGCCGGCTCGGTCGTCGGGGCTTTTCCTTTTGTCGGATCGTGGTGACGCGGACGGTCACACGCGTTCGCCAACGTCATCCCCCCGTGACACGGCTGCGGACGGAGGTTTCATGCGCTCAGTTTCCGTCGGCCTCGCCACATTGGGAATTCTTGCATCGGGTTGCGACTCCAGCTCGCAACCCCCGCCCGACGGCGGCACGGACGCGGGCACAGGGCTGGGAGTGCTGGGCCGAGGCTCCCACTCGAGCGCCGCGATCGAGGTGCGCGAAGTGGTTGCCGAGTCGGACGGCCTGCGCATCCCGAGCGACCTGGCCTTCCACCCGACGGAGGACCATCAGCTGTGGGTCACCAACGAGGGTGACGATTCGATCTTGGTGGTCAGTGGCGTCGGAAGCGCCGAGCAGTCGGTCGCGCGACGGCGAAGCCCCGGCGCGGACCACTTCCTCGCCTCGCCAACGAGCCTTGCGATGGGCGAAACAGGCACGTTCGCCACCGTCCAGGGGACCGACGACGTGACCCAACCCAGCACTCCCGCCGACTTCATGGGCCCATCGCTGTGGCCGGCCGACGTCGACGCGTTCGACGGTGGTCACGGTTCGCATCTCGACATGCTGCACAACAGTCCAGCGGCGACGGGTGTCGCATGGGATCACGACAACGCGTTCTGGGTGTTCGACGGCTACCACAACTCGATCACCTTCTACGACTTCGGGGAGGATCACGGCCCCGGCGGCGAGGATCACAGTGGCGGGACGATCACGCGATACGTCGAGGGGGAGGTGAGCTACTCGTCCTCCACCAACTCGCACATCGAGTTCGATCGCCGCACAGGGTTGCTCTACATCGCCGACAGCGGCAACGCGCGCATCGCCGTGCTCGACACGCGCTCGGGGACGTCGGGGATCACGATCGGACCAAACTACGACGGGGCGAGAATGTCCGCGATGGAGGGTGCCTCGCTGACGACGTTGGTGGACGGTGCGTCTATCGGCATGGGTGAGCCCGGCGGCATCGCTCTCCACGAGGATGTGCTCTACGTGGCCGAGCGTCTGCGGAGAGTCGTCCACGCGTTCGACCTCTCCGGCACTCGTCTCGATTACGTGGACCTCTCGGACCGGGCTACGGAGATCGGCGGCTTGGAGGTGGATGCGGAGGGTCGCGTGTACGTGACGACGCGATCACCCGCGGGCGTGCTCCGTCTGGCGCCACTGCCTTGATTGGAGTCAGTCGGGACAGGCGAATCGCTCGACGCCGCGGTCGCTGACGACGAGCAGTCCATCGGAGAGAAACCGTACCGACATGGCGCGCGCCTCCGAGTCTTCTGGCGGCGTCACCGCCCGCCGAGGTGCGGCAGACGCGAGCATGGCGACCGGCGTCCAAGTAGATGTCTCGATCACCGCGAGGCGACCATCGTCCAACACCGCGGCGACATAGGCGTCGCCCGCGGAGAAGGCGACGGGAGAGCGGAGCGATGGGAGGTACGTGTCGCCGTTCGCCGCCAGGACGCCAACGGGCATGGATGTCACCTCCGACAGAGTGAGGGCGTCGAGGCCGCGAACGCGTCCGTCGCGACCGCTAACGAGGAGCAGCGAGCCATCGTTCGAGATGGCGACGTCGAGAATGGCAGCCGAGGGCTCGACGTGTGCGTGACCCAGGAAGGGCACCGCGACTCCGATGTCGATCCATGCCGAGGCGGAATCACGGTGGATGTCGATTCGCGTGACCGACGCATCCGCTTCGGTCTGCTCGCCCGTGACGACGAACACGACACCGCGCTGCTCATCCACGATCATCGTGTACGAGTCTGCCCGAGGCACGAGCGGCGAGAGATCGACCCGAGTCTCCGATCCCCCTGGCAGGTCGAGACACCTCAGCCAGAGTCCGGCACGCTCGCCGCCGAACCTACCGGCATGTTCGATCAGGTAGACGCGCTGAGTCGACGGTCCGACGTACGCCACCACCTGCGAATAGCCCACATCGCTGGGCGGGATGATCCAAGGAATCGTCGCCAACGGAGCACTCCGTCCGATCTCCATGACCTCGGTGGCTCCGCCGAGGTCGTGTCGACCCATCGAGTCGACGACGATGGCCTCCCTCGCGAATCGCACGCCAGACAGCTCGCGGAGGCCGACGAGGTCGCTCGCGCTCCCCACGCGCGCGCCATCTGCGATCCGCAAGGCCACCGGGCGGAAGAGATCAGGCACGAGAAGGTGGGTCCCCGACGCATTCACGAAGAGGTCCGCAGTGGCATCGAGGATGGTCGGTCCGCCCTCAGTCCACCAGACGGACCGCAAGTCTGCGGGGTCGCACGCGAACGCCTCAGGATGGCCGATCGGCGAGTGCTGGCTCGCACATGCCGAGGCGAACACGGTAGACACGGTGAGGAGAACGCGGCATGGAGTCATGAGCCCATCATGCTCGACTCGACTCGATATGCGACATAGGCCTCACGGATTCGGGCCATCCCTCGACCCGATGGATGTCGCGTGACGGCGCGGGTCACACGCGGGTCGTGCCCAGTGTCCCCCGGTCTAAGAAGCCTCATGCGCGTGCTCACCGTATTGCTCGTCTCGGCCGTGGGTGGTTGCGTGGCGGCCCCGTCATCGTTCTCGACGCGATCCGCCGCGTCGGTGGGTGCTGCGGCGGGGCCGGTGGCAGACGTGACCTATGTGCTCCGCGGGGATCCGCCACTACCCCGATCGAGCCCGGAGGGCTGGGTCGGCCTTCGCGCGCCGGCGGACGACGCTGGACACCCACACGCACATCACGGGGCAAGCGCCGACCCCATGGACCACGCGGCGATGGGCCACGGCACCCCGTCTGCACCGTCCACGAGCGAGACGACTCCCGAGACGAGCCATGCTCACTGACGCGCGCACGATTTCGTATGCATACGCGCTTCTGCTCACGGGATGCATCTCGACGGGCATTCGCGATGACCTCACTCTCGTGCGCGACCTGTCCGCAGCGGCTGACCTGCCCGAGGTCGCAGGACCTGTCCAAGACTCTCCCACTGAAATCGTCGACGGAATTCTCGGACAACCCCTCGATGCCGACTCTGCGGTCCGGGTCGCGATGCTGAACAACCGCGAGCTTCGAGCCTCGCTCCGCGAGCTCGGGATCGCGCGGTCTCGCGTACTTACGGCGGGGTTACTGCCCAATCCTTCGTTCGATCTCGAGTTCAACCCCGAACGGCAGACCGGCCTCGAGATTCGGGTCGAGTGGGATGTCGCTGGGCTCGTCCTGGCTCCGCTCAGAGCCGAGGCGGCTGGGGCAGACCTCGATGCCGCGCGCTTCGACCTGGCGGGACACGTGATCGCAACTGGATATCGGGTCCGGAGCTCGTTCTACGACATGCAGGCCGCGCAGGAGAGATTGGAGCTGATGGAGCGATCGCTCGATGCTTCAGCGGCGGCGCGTGACGCGGCGCGAGCACTCGCAGCCGCCGGGAACCTGCGAGCGCTCGACCTGTCCGCCCGAGAGGCCGAGTACGAAGAGGAGCGGGTGAAGGTTGCGGAGGCCGCGTTGAGCGCGGTGGTCGCGCGTGAAGATGTCCAGCGACTCCTGGGCCTTCACGGCGACGCGATGGCCTGGACCATCCAAGGTCGGTTGCCGGAGGCACCGTTGGATCGCTCCGCGTTGGACGATGTAGAGCGATCGGCACTCGACGCGAGCCTCGAGCTACGCGCGATGCGGAGTCAGATGACAGCCGCTGCGAGGCGAGCTGGGCTCGCCCGGGTCGAGGGCGTGCTGCCGGAGATTCTCGTGGATGTTCACGCGCTGGTCGGTGACCCCGCCGCTCCCGACGCGCTGGCGATCGGAGGGGGCGTCGGCGTTCGGCTCCCGTTGTTCGACCGCGGCGACGGGCGCGTCGCCGAGTACGAGCACGAGCTCGACGCGGCCTTCGAGCGATACGTGGGCGCGGCGATCGACGTGAGGTCCGAGGCCCGCACCGCGAGGGCCAGATTCACGTCGTCAGCCGAGCGAGTGCGCCACTACCGAGAGGTGGTGCTGCCCGCGCGGCAGCGAGTTCTCGACGAGACGCTTCTTCAGTACAACGCGATGCAGGTTTCGATCTTCGAGCTGCTGGAAGCCCTCCGTGAGCGGCAGCGAGCCGAGCTCGACGCGATCGACACCCGCGCCGAGCACATGCGCAGCGCCGCGCTTCTGGACGCGCTCCTGGCGGGACATCGAGGTGCTGCATCACAAGGAGAGCCGTGATGGATCGACGACACTTCATGCGGGTCGGCTCCGTGGCCGGCGTCGCGCTCTTGTCTGCGGAGCGTACGCTCGCGCAGGACCTCCCCACCGGAGTCCCGAACCGCGCGCGGACTGGACCGTCTGCCGCGCCGGGCGGCCAACCGAGCGTGGTCACACCGAACGGCTCGACGCTGCCTCTGCGCACGGTCGGCGCGGTTCGCGTCGGCCACCTCGTGGCGCACGAGATCGACCACGAGTTTGCGCCCGGGCTGCGGGTGCGAGCATGGGGCTACAACGGATCGACGCCGGGCCCGACCATCGAGGCCAACGAGGGCGAGCGGCTCAGGCTGTACGTCACGAATCGGCTCCGCGAACCGACGACGATCCACTGGCACGGCGTCGTCCTGCCGAATGGCATGGACGGTGTCTCGGCGCTCAACCAGCCTCCGATTCCCCCCGGAGAGACTTGGACGTACGAGTTCGACCTCCGTCACCCCGGCACCTTCATGTACCACTCTCATTTCGATGAGATGACCCAGATCGCGCTGGGTTGTGTGGGCATGTTCATCGTGCATCCGAGTCGTCCTCGTGGGGCGTGGGTCGACCGTGACTTCGTCATGATGACGCACGAGTGGACGATCGACGTCGGCACCAGCCGGCCAGACCCGACCGCCATGAATGACTTCAACGTCCTGACATTCAACGGAAAGATCTTCCCTGCGACGCAGCCACTGCTCGTTGGCACCAACGAGCGCGTCAGGATCCGTCTCGGAAACCTCTCTCCCATGGACCACCATCCGATCCACATCCACGGACTCTGGTTCGAAGAGACGGCCACGGACGGCGGCTACATCCCAGAATCGGCCCGTAGACCGGAGACCACGGTGCTCGTGCCCGTCGGGAGCACGCGTGTGATCGAGCTCGTCCCGACCGAGCCTGGTGACTGGGCGATGCATTGCCACATGACGCACCACGTGATGACCCAGATGGGCCACGACCTGCCCGTCACGATCGGCGCGGACACGACGACGCTCGACGCGCGGATGCGTCGAGTGCTGCCTGGCTACATGACGATGGGCACGGCGGGCATGGGTGGGATGGGCGACATGGGCATGCCGGTACCCCCGAACAGCCTCCCCATGCGCGGGGGCCCGGGTCCCTTCGGCGAGATCGACATGGGCGGCATGTTCACGGTGCTGAAGGTTCGGGATGACCCCGACCGAGCCGATCCGGATGCCTGGTACGAGCACCCGCCGGGCACGGTGGCGCATCGTGCAGAACCATCGGCGATGGCTGCGGATGGCATCGACCCGAGCCGGGTGGCGCGCGACTGAGCTCCACGGAGTGACCGCTCGGGTCACAGAACGCGAAGGTCGTTGACGCAGCCCGCTCGAGTCGTGTCCGCTGATGCCTGCGGAGGTCGTCGATGAAGCGCGCAAATCCTATCTTCTCTTTGGTTTCGGGGCTCGCCTTGCTGGCGTCGTGTGGTGGTGGTGAGGCACCCAGCGATGCGTTCGTGGCCGCAGGCTCGGACGCACCGGGGCTGGACGCACCGGGGCTGGATGCCGCACTGGACGCAGCAGAACCACAATCGGACGGCGGCGACAGTCGAGACGATGTCGGCGTCGATGATACGGGCCCGAGCGCGGATGGGGGGCCGGACTGGTATCCAACGTTCGAGCGGGACATCGTTCCGGTGCTCAATCGCAGCTGCGGCAGCGCGACCACCGGATGTCACGACCGGAGCGCGTACGGTCCCATGGCCGCCACCGGCTGTCGCGGATGGCTCTCGCTGGTCGATGAGCCCCTGGGAGGCGGCGGGTGCGAGCCCCGCGATCTCTACACGCGCCTCGTGGACCTCGACGCGTGGGGATGCGAGTCGATGGACCCGCGCGTCCGCTACGTCACACCGTGCGATACGAGTCAGAGCTACCTCTTCCGGAAGATCGGAGGCGGGCCGTACTGCCGGAACGACGACGGCACCACGAGTCAGCCCATGCCGATGGGGACCACTCTTCCGGCCCCCGATATCGAGTTGGTTCGGGCGTGGATCTTGGCCGGCGCGCCTCGGGACGGTGACGCCAGGATGGACTGCACGACGATGCCGATCGGGAGCCCCCCCGTCGTCGAGATCTGGCACCCGAGCGATGGAGAGATGAGGCGAGCGGGTGCCGCCATTCCGTTCACGACGAATGCGATGGACGCTGAAGACGGTGACATCACTGCAGCCGTCATCGTGACGAGCGACGTGGAGGGCGAGATCGGACGCGGCCGGAACTTCTCTTGGACGCCGACGACCTTGGGCACTCAGGTCATCACTGCTTCCGTGACGGACAGCGACTCTCGAGCGGACACTGGGTCGATCACACTGACCATCACGCCGTGACCTGGCGTGTCAGGGATCTCGTCTTGGTGGCCCCGCTCTTTGCATGTGGGCTGACCGGCCCGTCGTCGAGCCAGGATGAGGTACGAGAGATTCCTCTCGCAGTCGACGTGGATCCCGACAGCGCCACCGTGGCGATCGAGCTCCGCGCCGAATGGACGGACCGAGAGATCGTGGAGGGGAGGAGTACCCCTGCCCTCACCTATCGCGACGTCGCGGCCGTGAGCGACGACCAGCCCCCTCTACCCGGACCGCTCGTCGAGGTGGAAGTCGGGCAGACGCTCGACGTGTGGCTGACCAACGGGCTTCCGGACCGCGAAACGACCCTCCACTTCCACGGGATGCGCACGCCAGATGTGCTCGACGGAAACCCGCTCGTGCGCCCCGGCATCGACCCGGGTCGCACCGTGCTGCATCGCTTCGTCGTGCAGGACCCTGGCCTGTATTGGTTTCACCCACACATGTTCGCGGACGAGCACGTGGAGCTCGGTCTTCAGGGTCTCGTGGTCGTCCGAGCACGCAACGAGCCTCGTGCCTCTCGAGAGCGCATCTTCGTCCTCGACGACGTCGACCTCCTGCCCGACGGCTCCATGAACGTCGAGCCTTCTCACGAAGATCACCATCTCGGTCGCCATGGGCCGACGGTGGTGGTGAACGGCCGAGCGGGGGGCCGTATCCGCGCTGTCGCGGGGGCGACCGAGCGGTGGCGATTCGTCAACACCGCAAACGGACGACACTTCGCCCTCGCGATGGCCGGGCACCGATTCGATGTCATCGGCTTCGACGGTCCACCTCTGGACGAGGTCGCGTCGATGGACGTGGTCGAGCTCGCTCCCGGGGAGCGGCGAGATCTTCTCGTCCACTTCGATGGTGCCGCGGGGACCTTGATCCAGCTCGAGACGCTCGACGTGTCCCAAGGCGACCACTCGGGCGACTGGGAGCGAACCGCGCTGCTGACGGTTGAGCTCGTGCCGGGAGACCCTGGCGAACCTGTCGAGGCGCGAGACTTCCTCCGACCCGTCGAGCGTATGTCGACTGCGGACGTCGCCACGCGGCAAGTGGTGCTGGAGGCGGAGCTGCACGACGGCGACATGCCCGTGATGAGGATCAACGGCGCAGTCTGGCCTTTTGGCGAGCCGATGGAGGCGCGCTTCGGCGAGACGGAAGTGTGGGAGATCCAGAACGCGAGCGAGCTCCGACACCCCTTTCACGTGCACGGCACGTTTTTCCAGGTGATCGATCGTGACGGTGTAGCCGAGACGCTCGTCGCCTGGCGCGACACCATGCCGATCGGCCCGCGCGAGACCGTTCGTATCGCCTTGCGCTACGACGCGCCGGGCCGCTGGATGTTCCACTGCCAGATTCCAGAGCACGCTCACATGGGGATGATGGCCGACTTCATCGTGAGGGAATGAGCCTCACTGAACCACGACCGCTCCGCGGTACATGTCCATCCCGCAAGTGAACGCCACGCGACCGCTCTCGGGCGCGGTCACGTCCACTGCGACCGGCTCGTTCAACGGCAGATCGCGGCGGATGTGGAGCGTGGGAAACACGAGCTGCTGACCGCAGCCCTCATCGGTGGTGCGGGTGAACACGAGATGAAGCGACTCCCCCGGAGTCGCACGGATCTCGGAGGGCGTGTACTCCGTGCCGACCCCCACGGCGACCGTTCTCGAACCTTCTGGAGCCGCCGCGGGCTCGGGGCCCGGAGTACACGCGGCGAAGAGGGCGGTCACGACAGCGATGGAGAGGTCACGGAGACGGGGGGACATCGGTTGCTCCTTGGGGATCATGAGGGGATTCGAGCGGGGCTCGTTCGACGGACGCGAGCGCGGCGTGGTCGGGGATCAGCGTGACGGCTCTACGACGCGCCCAGGTGTAGGCCAATGCTCCGAGCGCGAGAGTGACCGCCGCGGTGACATGAGCGGCGACGAGGGCTGGAGACGGCTCGAGGTAGAGCCGCAGGACCATCGAGGACGCGAGCACGAGCCCGCCTGCCTGGACGATCCGCGTCAGCGACACGAGCTCCTCGACGGCGCGCGGGGACACCTCGCCGAGACGTCTCCACACCAACTCCTCGAAGCGCCAATAGGTGTAGATGACAGGAATGATCTCGAGGGTGAGAAATGCGCTCGTGACGAGCCCGCCGACCATGGGTGCGGCGATTCGACGCATGACGTCTGCGCCAGATCCCTCTGACCACAACAACGGCACCAGTCCAAAGAGCATCGTCCCGACGGTCATGAGCTTGGGCCTGACACGCTGGATGGTACCCTCGGCGTGGGCGTCGATGATGTCTGCCAAGGATCGAATTCGCCCCTCGCGGAGGCGCCGCTCATACGCCTGGTCGATGTAGACGATCATGACCACACCGGTCTGCGCCGCGAGGCCGACGAGCGCGATCACTCCGACCCACACCGCCGTGGAGAGATGAAAGTCGAGGAGGTAGAGAGCCCACAAGCTTCCGACGAGCGCGAACGGCACCGAGGCGAGCACGATCAAGACCTCGACGAAGTTGCGGAACTGCAGCCAGAGCAGCACCACGATGGCGAGGAGAGAGACCGGCACGAGGACTCGCATGCGTCCCTCCATCTCGAGGAGCTGCTCGTACTGGCCCGTCCATCGAAGGCGCCCGCCGGCGGGCAGCGTGACGTCACCCGCTGCGACCGAGGCATCCACGATCGTCCTGGCCCGCTCGACATAACCGCCCAGGTCGACGCTCTCGTGGATGTCGACGTAGACGTAGCCGACGAGCAGCCCGCTCTCGTCACGGATCATCGCCGGACCGGAGGTGATGGTGACGTCTGCGACGCGGTCGAGGCGCACGGTGCCACCGCCGGGCAGCGGCACGAGCGCCGCCCCGACGGCCTCCGGCGTCGACCGGAACTCCTCCGAGTAGCGGGTCGTGACTCCGAAGCGAGCGCGCCCTTCGACAGTCGTCGTGACGAGACGTGCGCCGATCGCCCCCTCCACGAGGTCGTTGACATCCTCGACCCGCAAGCCGAAGCGAGCGAGCGCAGCGCGGTCGGGGATCACATCGAGGTACGTGCCGCCCTCCTGGCGCTCGAAGAAAGCGCTGCGCGTGCCCGACACGCTTCGCAACACTCGCTCGACGGCGGCTCCCGCCGCCTCGATCTGGCCGAGATCGTGACCGTAGATCTTCACGCCGATGGGCGTTCGGATGCCGGTGGCGAGCATGTCGATTCGGTTTCGGATCGGCTGCGTGAACGCGTTCGTCCACCCCACGAGCCGCACGCGCCGGTTCATGTCGTCGATCAGCTCGGAACGAGTGATGGGACGAAATTCCGGCCAGAGCGGTGCGAGCGCCGGTCGCAGCCAGCTGGGTGCCCAGTCGTGCCACCAACGACGCTCGTACCGAGTGCGCCACTCCGACCTCGGCCGAAGGGTCACGACAGTCTCAGCCATCGAGAGTGGTGCCGGATCCGTGGGAGTCTCGGCGCGGCCGACTTTGCCCAGCACTTCATCCACCTCGGGGATGTCGTGGAGCAGAGCGTCCTGGATCTGGAGCTGCCGCCTCGCCTCCTCGATCGAGATCCCGGGGAGTGTGGTGGGCATGTAGAGAAGGTCCCCCTCGTCGAGCGGCGGCATGAACTCAGAGCCCAACCGCGGGTAGAGGGGCAACGCCGACACCACCGCGAAGACGCCGATGAGGACCGTGGTCTTCGGATTCGCGAGCGCGACGTGGACGAATGGTGCGTAGATGCGACGAATGACCCGCGAGACCGGATGCTGATCCTCCGAGCGAATGCGACCTCGGATGAGGTAGTCGCGGAGCGCGGGTGCGACGGTGATGGAGAGGAGCGCCGCCGAGAGCATCACGCACGTCTTGGTGAATGCGAGAGGAATGAACAATCGTCCGGCCTGGCCTGTGAGTCCGAAGACAGGAAGGAACGACACCGCGATGATCAAGAGGGAGAAGAAGATTGCGGGAGTCACCTCCGCGGCGGCCTCCGCCAATAGCCGCTGTCGTTCCGCTTCCGTCAGGCCGGGCGGAGCATGCTCCAGGCGCTTGTGGGCGGCCTCGACCATGACGATCTCGGCATCGACCGTCGCCCCGATGGCGATCGCGATCCCACCGAGCGACATGATCGTCGCAGGCACGCCGAAGAGCGCCATGGGGATGAACGCGATGAGCACCGCCAGCGGCAACGACACGATCGGAAGGAGGGCAGACCGCACATGCAGGAGGAAGCCGAGGATGACGAGCGCGACGACGATCATCTCCTCGGTCAGCGCGTGCTCTAGCGTCTCGATGGCTCTTCGGATCAGAGGAGCGCGGCTGTAGACAGGGCGCAGCTCGACCCCCTCGGGGAGCGACGGCTCGAGCTCGCGCATGCGCGACTCGACGCGCTCGATGACCTCGAGCGCATTCTCACCATGTCGCATGATGACGACCCCGGACACGACATCTCCCGTGCCGTTCCAATCGGCCGCGCCACGTCGAATCTCGGAGCCGACGCGGACAGAGCCGACGTCTCTCACGCACAGCGGTGTACCGTCGGCGCCGGTGCGGATGACCACCGACTCCAGATCCGAGGCTCGTCCGAGGTAGCCCCGCCCTCGCACGAAGTACTCGCGCTCCGAGAGCTCGATGAGCCGGCCACCGACCTCGCCGTTGGAGGCTCGGATGGCGTCGCCGACTTCGGCCATCGACACGTCGAGGGACTGGAGCCGGAAAGGATCGAGTGTGACCTGGTACTGCGGCAGGAATCCGCCGATCGGCGCGACCTCGGCGACGCCCGGCACGCTCGCGAGGGCATAGCGCAACGAGAAGTCATGGAGGGCACGCAGCTCTCCGAGGTCGTGCGCGCCCGATTCGTCGGCCAAGACGTACTGGTACACCCAACCGATCCCGCTCGCGTCCGGCCCGAGCCGAGGAGTGACGCCCTCGGGCAAGCGCCCCGAGGTGCTCCCGAGGTACTCGAGCACTCGCGAGCGTGCCCAGTAGGGATCCGTCCCTTCCTCGAACACCACGTAGACGAAGCTCATCCCGAACATGCTCTGCCCTCGGACTTCCACGACATGCGGAGCACCGAGGAGCGCAGTCACGATCGGATATGTGACCTGGTCCTCGACGAGAGTCGGCGAGCGTCCCATCCACTCGGTGAACACGATGACCTGCGCGTCCGAGAGATCGGGAATCGCGTCGAGCTGGAGTCGGGACATCGATGCCCACCCAGCACCGCCCATCACGAAGCCGAGCAGCAGGACGAGCGCGCGGTGGCGCGCCGAGAGCTCGATCACCCGCGCGATCATGGGCGGACTCCCGCGGCGGCGTCCGCATCGACGCGAGGAGCGAGCGCCGCCGCGAGACGACTCTCGGAGTCGAGCACGAAACCGCCTCGCGCGACCACGCGCTCGCCCTCCTCCAAGCCAGCCACGATCTCACGGTCGTCGCCGCGGATCCCGCCCACGGTGACGACGCGGGGCGAGAAGAGCCCTACGCCGGTCTCGACGAAGACGTGCTGCGTCCTGCCGAGGTCGACCACCGCATCTCGTGGCACGACTACGATGCTGGTCGGAGCGCGCTCGAGCGAGACCTCACCGATCTGGCCCGCTCGGAGTCGTCCCGACTCGTTGCTGGCGTGGAAGCGTACGCGGGCGCTGCGGGAGTTGGCGTCGAGCACCGGCTCTACGAGCTCGAAGACCAGAGGTGCCGAGACGTGCGTCCCTTCGAACACCGCGACTGTCGACGCGGACACTCCGCCCTCAGCGCCGTCGAGCGCGGTCCCGACGACCCGCACTCGCCCGTAGTCCACGATCTCGTAGAGCGCGATCTCGGGCGACGCGTACGCCCCGAGCGTGGCCGCGAAGCGCGTGACAGTGCCATCGATCGGCGCCCGCAAGGCGATCCGGCGTCTGGGCTCGCCCGTGCTCAGCACCCGCTGGATGTCCCCTCGCGTCATGCCCATGAGCTCCAGGCGTCGCGACGCTGCCTCGTCCACGTCCATGCCCTCCATCGTCTCTCCGCGCTCCCGCCACCGGTGTGCGGTGAGCAGCTCTTCCTGAGCACGCAGTAGCTCTGGCGAGTACAACCAAGCGAGCACGTCACCTCGTCGGACCCGCACGCCCGATTCGCGCACGACGACCCGTTCCACGAAGCCTTCGACGCGCACATGAACCTCCGCTCGGTCTCCCTCGAGCGCCTCCACCACGGCGGGCCACCGAATCTCTCCAGGGGTCTGGACGGCGCGTACCTCGACCACCGAGATCCCCGACGCTTGAATGCGCTCGGTCGTGAGCATCACTGGCGCCGTCCCGAGGGGAGCGCTCCCCGGCAAGACGGCAGTCTGCGCCGAGACCTCGAGCGGCGAAGCGGCCAAGTCAGCCGGGATCGGCTCGAGAGTCATGAAGCAGACGGGACACGTTCCGGGATCGTGCGACCTGATCTCGGGATGCATGGGGCAGTAGAACCGCGCATCGCCGCTCGCGGGCGTCTGGTCACTCAGCACGAGCGACCACCACGTCGCCGCCGCCGTGGTGGCCACCGCGGCCAGGAGGAGCCAGCGGACGAGCGCCATCGCGCGGAGCGCTCTCGGCGAGGGATCATCCCCCGTGCTGTCGACGCTCATTCGGCACGTCCGGCGCGCGGTCCGCTCTCGGCATGGCCTGCCGCCCATCGATCGAATCGCATGCTCATCTTCGCCTCCAACTCATCCGACCAGCGCGCAAGCGCGCGCGTTCGCGCCATCGGCGCGCACCCGTCGGATCAGCTCAGAGGAGGTAGACGGAACAGACAGCGTGCAGCCGACGCTCGGGGCTCCCGCGCGCGCGCGAGATCGGCCGAGGACCGGATCGGAGCGCCGGCGTGTGTTGCGTGATGGGTCGAGGCTCGAGCAGGACGACCGCTGGGAGCGGCGCGGGGGGATGAGCGCCCAGATCGAACGCGGCCGCGAGGCGAGCCGACGGCATGTCGGCGGCCTCGCGTCGCTCGCAGCAGTGCCGCTCGAGGACGTCGCGCTCCTCCGCGTCGCCCGCCGGGCAGCAGCAGTGCAGACGCGCCTCTTCCATGGGCGCGCACCAAAGGAAGCCCAGCCCAGCGACGCTGGCCAGCGCGAGCGTGGCCGCTGCCGTGACGAGGGCACAGATGCGGAGCGCGTGGCGCAACCAGATCACGGTCCACGTTGTCTTCGATGCGGCCGCTCGGCCATCGGGCGGATGGAACGTGACCAGCGTGGTCACATCCGCTCGGCTGGACGATCTCGCGGGACCGACCGGTTGCGAAGAATTGGTCACATGGCTCTCGCGGAGAAACATGGCGCACTCTGCTGCTTCGTGCCCGCTCACCGGTCTCGATCGAAGCGTCGAAGACGTAGGGAGTTGAGGAGCACGGACACACTCGACAGAGACATCGCCGCGCTGGCCACGACTGGCGAGAGGACCCAGCCGGTGAGCGGATAGAAGAGGCCCGCGGCGATCGGGATCCCGATCACGTTGTAGACGAAGGCCCAGAAGAGATTCTGTCGGATGTTGCGCAGGGTCTGTCGGCCCAGTCGGAGAGCCGTTGGAAGTGTTGCGATGCCGCCGTGGAGCAGCGCCACATCGGCCGCAGCGAGCGCGATGTCAGCGCCACCGCCGACGGCTATGCCGACATCCGCCGCCGCGAGCGCCGGCGCATCGTTCACCCCATCCCCGACCATCGCGACGATGCGACCGCGTGTCCGCTCCGCATTCACGATGGCGGCCTTCTCCTCGGGCTTGACCTCGGCGAACACGCGTTCGATCCCGAGGTCCGCGGCGATCGCACGTGCCGTTCGCTCGCGGTCCCCCGTCACCATGACGACCTCGACGTGGAGCTCACGGAGCGCCGCGACGCCGATTCGCGCAGCCTCCGTTGCGGCGTCGGCGACGGCGACGAGCCCAGCGAGTCGACCGTCCAACGCGACGAAGAACGGCGTCCGGCCGCGGGCGGCGAGCTCGTCGGCACGCGGCTTGAGCATCGAGGTGTCGACCCCATCCTGGGCCAGCCAGGCGCCGGTCCCCACGCGCACCCGTCGGCCCCCGACCATCGCTTCAATCCCGTGGCCCGGTCGGCTCGCGAACTCCTCCGGCGTCGCGACGACTTTGCCGCGCGCGACCGCACCGAGGACGATGGCGCGCCCGATCGGATGCTCGCTCTGCTTCTCGGCCGATGCGACGATCGAGAGCAGGGATCCTTCGTCACCATCCAGCGCCACCACGTCGGTCAACTCGGGCCTGCCCGCCGTCAGGGTGCCTGTCTTGTCGAGGAGTACGGTGTCGACTCGACTCGCCGACTCGAGCACGGCGCCGCCCTTCACGAGCACGCCGAGCTCGGCACCACGAGCCGTTCCCACGGCAACGGCAGCGGGCGTCGCGAGCCCGAGGGCGCACGGACACGCGATCACCAAGACGGCGACGAATCGCTCGATCGCCGTCGCGAGACCTTCCTGCGTCGGGTCCACCAGCAGCCACACGAGAAAGGTGACGGCCGCGGTCACGAGCACCGCCGGGACGAACCAACTGCTCACGACATCGGCGAGACGGGCGATCGGAGCCTTGCCGGCCTGTGCCTGCTCGACGGCGTCGACGATGCGCGCCAGGGCAGTCTCTCTCCCACTTCGCTCGACCGTGAACGTCAGCGCTCCGGCCTGGTTCATCGTCCCACCGAACACCAGCGCCCCCGCGGCCTTGTCGACCGGCATGCTCTCGCCCGTCAGCATCGACTCGTCGACGGCGGACGCACCGCGCAGCACTCGACCGTCGGTGGGGATCTTCTCGCCCGGCCGCACGATCACCAGATCGCCGAGCCGGAGCATGCCCACCGCGACCTCTTGCTCCTGATCGTCGTCCGTCAGACGCCGTGCAGTCGTGGGCTGAAGCGCGACGAGCGCGCGTACCGCATCGGCCAGTCTCCGTTTCGCACGTCTCTCGAGCAGCTTTCCCAACAGCACGAAGGTGATGATCGAGCCTGCGGCCTCGAAGTAGACGTGCGGCAGTACCCCGTGTTCGGCGTGAGAAAAGACGCTCGGAACGAGCACGGCCGCGACCGAGTACGCATACGCGGCGCCCGTGCCGAGGGAGACCAGCGTGTTCATGTCGCTCGTGCGATGCCGCAGGGCGTTCCCTGCGAGCCGGAAGAAGCGGGCGCCTGGTCCGAGGACGACGACGGTGGCCAGCACCAGCTGCACCGCGCGACCGATCGGACCGTCGGCGCCTGGAATTGCGCCGTGCGACATGCCCAGACCGAGGAGAGGCGCGGTGAGCAGCGCCGCGACGGCGAAGTCGCGAAGCAGCGACCCGTCCTCCGGATCGGCCTTCGCCGAGGGAGACGCGCCCCGATCGGCCGAACCTGCTCGCATCGCCTCCGGCGCTCTCGAATCCACCTCGAGGAGAGCGGGCTGATCCGGAGGCACCTCGTAGCCCGCGTCCGCGACGGCGCGAGCGAGCGCCGTGACGGTCGTCAGTGTGGGGTCGAACGTCACGGTCGCACGGTCCGTGGCGAAGCTCGCCTCGGCGTGTCGAACGCCTGCGACCTTTCCCAAGGCACGCTCGACCCGACGAACGCACGCCGCGCACGTCATGCCGCGGATCGTGAGGCGCGTAGTCTCGGCGGGATGCGCTCCGCCGCTCGGTGTGGTGCTCGTGTCCATGGAACCTCGGACGCACAGACGCGGCCACTACGAATCGATTACACCTGCCCAGCGAACGTAATGAAAGTCCAGGCTGTGCGTCTCCAGGTCGAGGCGAGCGCCTCGAGCCGAGAAGAGGAGAGCCCATGAACGATCAGACCACCGAGAGAGAGACCCTGCTGAACGTGACCGGCATGACGTGCGCCTCCTGCGCACGACACGTCGACCAGGCGCTTCGGGCGCTGGAGGGCGTCAGCGCCGTGGAGGTTCGCCTCCGAGAAGGTCAGGTACGCGTGACCCATGACGAGCGGCCGGTACCCGAGGCGATGATCGCAGCGGTCGAAGAGGCCGGATACGCTGCGACACCCCGGTAGTCCGCCGCTGGTGTCAGCTGGGTCGGAGCTTCCGAAGCTCGCGGCTCGTCATCGGACCCCGCAAGAGCGACATCGCCCACCGCGGCTGGAGCAGCGACACCTCGTTGCTCCCCGCGGTGCGCACGACGAAGTAACGCGGCGCCACGAATTGCACGAGCTTGTCGATGGGGCCGCGCTTCTTCTCGCCGAGGCCCTCGATCACCCGTGCTCGGTCCGGCTCGGTCTGCAGACGGCCGATGATCCACGTGCCCGCGTTCGAGAGCGCACGGTAGTCGAGGTCCATCGGGTTCTGGGTCGCGATGATGCAGCCGACGCCGGACGCCCTCGCCTGCTTCATCAGCGTGACCATCGGGCGCTTCGTCGGCGGGTTCTGGGGATGCGGCGGGAGGAAGCCGTACACCTCGTCGAAGACGATCAGCGCGCGCAGGCGCTGCGTTCCTGGGAGCGAGCGCACCCAGGCCAGGGCTTCCTCGAGCACCACCCCCAGGGCGAGAGCTCGCTCGTCGTCCTGGAGGTGCGCGACGCTCACGATGGTCGCGGTCGTCTTCCCGTCGACCGGCTGCATCCACTTGCCGACGTCGAGGTCTTGTCCTTCGCGCCAGCGCGCGAGCGAGCTCGAGGCGATGAGCGTGTTCAGGTCGGCCGCCAGATCCGCGCGCGCCTTCTCGCTCATGTACGTCTCAACCGGCAGCACGCCGATCTCCGCGAACGGCGGCTCGAACACGTCGGGCACGAGCGAGCCGAGATCGGCAGGTAGGTTCGCGCGGTGGCGGCGCTCCGCGATCGCCGTCAGCAGCGCATGCGCTCGGCTCTGCGCCGGATCCGGGTCGCGACCCATCAGGCGAAGGACCATCGAGACCGAGGCTTCGAGCGTTGCCCGCGCTCCGACGAGGTCGTCGTCCCAGCGCGTGCTGCGGCGCTCGAGCGCAGAGAGAAGGTGTAGCGACTCGCCGGCATCGCTGCCCGGCGTGATCAAGCGGATGTGCGTGCTCTCGCAGTACGAGGCGAGATCCTTCTCGGTGATGCCGCACGCGAGCAGCTGCTTCTTGCGGTTCGCCGCCACCTCGTCGACGAGCGCGGGGTCGGCGATGTTGTCGTCGTCACCCCGCGCAGCCTCGACCCACGGGGCGATGTGCTTCGCGTCGAACGAGGGGAACGCGAGCTTGAGGTTCGGGAGGTCGCCCTTCACGTCGAGCAAGAGCACGGGGATCTGATGACGGATCGCTTCCTCGACGAGCACCGTGATGAGGCCCGTCTTGCCCGATCCCGTCATGCCGACGACCACGCCATGCGTGACGAGATCGTCTGCATTCAGGAGGAAGGGTCCCTGCGCCACACCGCGAACGGTGCGACGCGTGCCCAGGTTGAACGTGAGGGCCACTCAGCCGTCGCTCAGGTGCCGCTGTTCGGGTCGGTGGGCTTGTTCGGGTCGAGGAACGGCGTCGGGTCGATGATGTCGAGATCGTCGCCGCCACCACCACCACCGCGCCGCTCGGCGAGCCCGAGGACGATCAGGTAGTCGCGGCGCTTCACGACGATGCGGGCGATCTCTGCCCACTCCACATACCAGTCGCGCAGATCGAGGAGCGCCTCTTCGAACTTCTCCTCGGCCTTCAGCGCCGCCTCGTCGACCTTCATCTTGTCCTTCGCGCGCGCCGTCTTCACGAGCGCCGCGAGCTCCTTGCGATTCTTCTCGTCCATGCCGGCCGTGGCCAGGCGTGCGAGCGCCTCGCGGCCGTCCTCCGTCTTCTCGAGCTCGTCGAGCCGCTCGAGGATCGTCGCGACGTTCTCCACCGCGCGCGGACCGACGATGGGAGCGAGACCGGTGAGCACCGACTCGTGCGCGTCGGGGAAGCGCGTGAACGCAGCGCTGATCATCGCGATGCCGTCCTCGTCCCAGTTGTCGAGCGCGGTCGTCGCGCTCGCCACCTCGAGATCGACGGTCAACACGGGGATACCCCGGGTGACGATGGCGAGCAGGTTGTAGCCACGGTCGTGCTCGGCGTCGGTGAAGCCGCACTGGACCATCGCGGTGCGGACGTTGGGCAGCCTCCCGATCCCGTACATCAAGGTGAAGGCGCGGTTGGGCGTCTGTAGGAGTGTCTCGCGTGAGACCTCCGTACCGGCGACGCGACGCTTGAGCTTTCTCGGCATCCTGTGAACCCCTCTCTGTTGCCCCGTACAACCGACGGGGCTTTCGAGCGAGCGGTGTGGATCGAGCAAGACGGGGCGGCAAGGACGATCGGAGGGCGGTCGACGCATGGCCGTGAGCGATCGCTCATGTGTGCCACTCTCACGGCAACTCTACCGAATCACTGCATTCTCGAGCGGCTCGCAGCAGGTTTGCGGCCCGTGGAGCCCTCCGAGAAATGTCGGAGGGCCTCCGAGATATCCGGCGAGCGTTCGAGAAATGCTCCACGACCCTCCGAGAAATCGGGACGACCTCCCGAAGAATCCGCGAAGGCCAACGGGAAATGTCGGGAAGGCTGCGCGAAATGATCCTGAGCCGCGCGATATCGCCGACGGCCTGAGGGAAATCCCCGCGAGCCTTCGAGATTCGGCAGCGAACGTCGGGGCTATCCAGGCGGGCGTCTGGGATTGCTGCGACATCGTCCGAGACATCTGAGAGACCCGCCGGCGTCGCGCCGAGAGGATTTTCCGCTGGTGCCGTCGCTGATCGGGTTTCGCCGAAGCCTCGTGCGCCGCCCCGCGCTGCGATTGACTCGGACGCTCGTGACCGTCGCGGTCACATGGAGCACGGGTTGCGTCGAGTAGCCTCCGGTCGTGACCCCGAGCGCGCGAGCCACCTGCCATCGGGCTGGTTGGGCATGACGCGAGCCCGACCGCTTCGCCTCTCGCGAATGGTGCGCCGAGGCCGGGAGCTGCCCGCGCTCGCGCTAGCGTCTGTCTGGATGTTCGGCGCGCTGGTCGCACCGCTGGTGCACCTCGCCGCGCACGCGACCCTCGCCCGGCACTCACACGCAGCCGTCACCTGTCACGACGGCCACTGCCACGACGCGTCGGCCGACGACGACTCGAGCGACGGCGACCACGGTCGCGGGAGTTTCGCTCACGGGCACCTCGCAGCCCTCTTCCCCGGCCCCGCGTTCGTCATCCCGCCATTCATTGCAATGGGCGACCGCGCCCGGCCCACCGACCTGCTGGCGCCGCTCGAGGCGCTCGATGCGCCGCGCTCCACCGCTCGCGGACCCCCGCCGACGGCTCGGAGAGCGACGACGCCAATGCAGCGCCCACGGCGCTGAGACTCGATCCCGCACCGTCGATCCCGGCGCATGGAGCGCTCCCCGGGAGCGCGCCGCGAACGTCCTCGGCCCTGCGTCAACCACACCCCTTCCATCTTCCCGGCCGCACCGTGTGTCGCCGCTCGAGGTTCCATGTTCTCCAGCCTTCGATCTCATCCTTCAGCCGATCGACCCCAGTCACGTCGCTCGTGGTTCGCGATGCTCGCGTTTCTCTCAGGCCTGGTTCCGTCGGCGGCGCGCGCTCATGGCGAGACCGTTCGCGGCGGGGGCGCCGGCGGCATCAACACCGTCGGCGCCGTCGTGTCGCCAGGAATCCTCTCTGCGGGCCTGCGACTCGAGATTCGACAGTTCGATCAGTTCACCGACGACGCCCTCCTCGGCTTCGCAGCCGACCTAGAGGATGTCCACCAGCACGCACAAGAGCTGTCGGCAACTCTCGCGGCATCGTACGCGCTCGATGACTCGTGGTGTTTCAACGCAGCGCTGCAGGTGAACGCGTTCCGTGACTTTCGCGAAGCGACGCTCGACGAAGCCGGCATGCCGCGCGTGGTGCGCGACGACCTGTCGGGAGGCCTCGGCGACTTGCTCCTCCTGACTCGCGTCCGCCCGTGGCACGACGACAACCACCACGTCGCGGTTCTCGCCGGGCTGAAGCTGCCGACGGGCAGCACGCGGGAGACCGACAACGACGGCGAGAGACAGGGTGCCCACAACCAGCCTGGCTCGGGCTCGATCGACTTCCAGCTCGGCGTGGCCTACTCGCTGGTCGTCGACTGGTTCGAGCTCGACGCCGACATCATCGGCCACATTCGGACGGAAGGCGCGATGAGCTATCAGGCCGGCAGCATGCTCCAAGCGGACGTCGCGCTGAGCGCCAGCGTGTGGCAGTTGACCTTCGTCGCCGAGCTCGACTTCCTCGTCTCCGAGCGGGACGTCGAGCGCGACGAGGTCCTACGCAATTCGGGGATCGCGACGCTCTATGTCTCGCCGGGGGTCGTGGCTCGCCTCACGGACGAGCACATCCTCTTCGCGTCGCTCTCGTATCCCATCTTCCAGGACCTCCCGGGAATCCAGAACAACGAGCTCTTCCGCGCGAACTTCGGATACATCTTCTCCGCTGCGGCGTCTGACAACCACCCGGTGGAGCAGGAGCACGGTCCTGACTCGCCCCACGAGCACCGCGGGCACGCACACGCTCATCCTCACGACGGACCCGAAGGGCACGGTGGTCCCGCCGGCGAGGAGCCTCCGCCCTGACGCTTGGCTGGTGGTCCGTCTTTCAGACCGCGTCCCAGGATGCCACTGCGACGGTCGCTGGGGGCACCAGCGACCGTCGGCTCGCAAGGCGGTTCGCTCACTCCCCGAGGGTGCGGCAGGCTGCTTCGCAGCGGCGACACGCCTCGGCGCACACCCGGCAGTGCTCGTGCATCTTCGCGTGCTTCTCGCACTCGGCGGCGCACTCCGCGCACATCGCCGCGCACGCGGAGACCAGCCCGGTCGCAACGCCCGCGTCGCCGCGCGAGATGCGAGACAGCACGCGACCCGTCGCGAGGCAGATGTCGGCGCAGTCTTGGTTGAGCCTGATGCAGCGCCGGAGCGCGTCGATCATGGGCTCCCCAACACAGGCGTCCGCGCAAGACGTGCACGTCTGCGCGCACTCGAGGCAGGCGTCGATGCAGCGAGCGAGGCTGCTCAGCTCGGCGTCGGTCGTTCCGTTCCTCGGACTCGTCCTCATCATCGTCTCGGTCGAATGTTGCATTGCTCGTTCTCCTGTTCGCGGCCGGCGTCCGTCGCCTGCCGCGTTTCGGCGCCGCAACAGCCATGCCTGTGGTCGATGCAACCGATCACCGCGAGTTGAAGGCACGATCGCGCGCGTCGGACACGCACCGCGCGCACGCATGTGGCGCCAAGGCCGTGACCGGCGCGGTCACTCCGCCAGCACGTGCTGTCGGCGCGGGTGCTGCAACCGGCAACGAGCAGCGCGAGCCCGAAACGGCCACGATCTGCTCTCGACGCCGTCATCGGAGGCGCGGCTACGTTCCAGGTCGCTCGGTCCAGCGCGCCCTGACCGCTGTGACGTCAACACTCACACGTGGGGCGACAGAGCGGACTTCGCGCCATCGGGACTATCGATGCCTGACATTCGAGCCGTCGAGCGGCGCCGCGGGGTCGCGAGCAGCATCGTGGAGCTCGGAGGTTCCATGGATCATTCGAAGTTGTTCAAGGTGCTCGTCGCGGGTGGGGCCGCGCTGGCCGCCGGTTGCGGCACCGTGGCGCCGAACGGGACGGAGGACGCTCAGCGCGACGGACCCGATGCCGGTGGCGCGCTCGAGGAGTGCGGATTTTGCCCCAACGAGATGTGCTGCGTGACCGACGAGTCGGGCACGCACACTGTCCCCGGCTTGATGTGCTGCTGGGGGACGAGCTGCTGAGCGACGCGCAGCTCGCCGCGCGCGTGTGGCTGATCCGCGAACGCACCGAGTACGAGGCCTCAGCGCACTTCGATCGGCTCGCGAGCGACCTGCGGGCGGCGCGCGCGCCCGACGCCATCGTTGCGTTGGCCGTACGCGCTTCCGAGGACGAGCTGCGTCACGCCGTGCGCTGTCGCGAGGTTGTGGACGCGCTCGTCCCTGGCCTCGTCGCGCTCGCTCCCGACCGCGATGCCGTGATCAAACCGAACAGGAAGGAATCGGCGCCCGCCGCGCGCGCGACGCACGCCGCAGTCGCGATCGGCTGCGTCACCGAGACGCTGAGCACGGCGCTCCTGATCGAGCTCCGACGGCGAGCCCAGCATCGCATCGCGCGCAGGGCATTCGACGAGATCCTCGAGGACGAGATCGCACACGCCCGCCTCGGGTGGGCGACGCTCGCGTGGCGGGCAGGACAGGAAGAGCTCGCACACATCGGACCGCACGTACAGGCGATGATCGACGCGGCGCTCGTCGACGAGCCCGCACCACCCGAGCGGTGTCTCGCGCACCTCGGCATCCTGTCGCCCGCCACGGTACGCGCGATCTGTGCAGAGACCTTGCGCACCACCATCGTCCCCGGCCTCGCCCGGTTCGGCATCTCGCTCGCGGGTTGAGCTGAGCCAAGCGGCAGTCGAGCCGTCCAAACGGTCCTCAGCTGCCACAGCAGCCGTCCTTGCCGCCGACGGCGCGCGCCTCCTGGATCGGCGGGCACGGTACGTCGCCGTACGAGCAGAACACGCAGCAGTCGCCGCGCAGCGGCTTCAGAAATGCTCCGCAGTGGCGACAGTCGTAGAAGTACTGACACGCGTCGGTCGGCATCGTCTCCTCGGAGATCAGGCCGCACTCCGGGCAGGCCAACCGCGAGGTCAGCTGAACAGGCAGTTCCTGGGGCAAGGGCATGGCCAGATGATGGATCATCCCCGTGTGCCGGGGAGCGTCGAGTTCAGTTCATGGTCTCGCTGGTCCGATCGTGCGCGTCTCGCCGGCGATCAGCGCGACTGCCGCTACGCTCGCAGCGATCCCCGCCCACGACCACGGAGATGGCACCTCGCCCCAGAGGACCCACGCGCCGAGCGTCGAGAAGGCGAGCACGAGAACGGTCGGGATGGCGCTTCGACTGATCGGTCCCTGCCTGAAACCCGCCGTCATCAGAAGCTGCCCGGCAGTGCCGAAGAGCGCGATGCCAACAAGGAGGAGACCGTCGCGTGCGCTCGGCACGGTCCACGCCGCGATCGCGAGCGGCAACATGGCGAGCGATGCGACCGTGTTGAACCACCACACGATTCGAAGTGGCGGGTCGGTCGCGGTGAGGTGTTTGACCGTCGCGTAGGCCGCGCCCGAGAACACTCCGGCGCCCGCCGCGATCGTGGTCTCCAGCGCCGCCCCCGAGAAGGTGGGGCCGGCGAGCGCAGCGACTGCGATCACCGCCAGACCGAGCGCCACGACGACGCGCGCGGTGGGGCGCTCGCCCAGGAGCACGATCGCGAAGAAGGCGGCGAAGGCCGGCGACGCGTAGTTCAGCATGACCGCATCGGCGAGCGGGATCGTCTCGATCGCGCGGAAGTAGCAGAGCATCGCGAGCACGCCCCACGTCCCTCGCATCGCCAGGGTCGGCCACGAAGGGCTCGTGATCGGTGTGTCGCTCCGGCGAAGCTCCGCCGTGAGGAGTGGGATGGCGAGCACGCTGCGGAAGAAGGCGAGGACGAACACCGGCACCCGACCATCGAGGCCCTTCACGAGGAGGCTCATCCCGGCGAAGCAGGCTGCGGAGAGGACCACGAGCGCGATTCCTCCGGTCCCGCCGGGTGGGCTCGGCTCACGCGAGTGATCGCTCACTGCGCTCCGTTGGTTACGCCAGCGTCCGCATAGAGGGCGGTGGAGAGGTACTTCTCGCCTCGGTCGGGAAGGATGGTGGCGAAGACGCCGCGTGCGCCCTCCTCGATCAAGCGCAGGGCCGCAGCGACCACGGAGCCCGAGCTGATCCCACAAAAGACGCCCGCCCGTTGGACGAGAAGGCGCGCAGTGTTCCGGGCTTCGTCGTCGTCGACCGTCACGATACGGTCGATTCCGGCGCGGTCGAAGATCTCGGGCGGGTCCGTCAGGTCGACGTTCCGCAGGCCCTCCTGATGATTGAACGCGCCCGCTGGCTGCACGCCGATGATGCGCGCCCCAGGGTGCTGCTCCCGCACCCGACGTGCGACGCCGAGGAGAGTCGCGCTGGTCCCGATACCGGAGACGAACCAGTCGATCGGCTCGCAGACCTGGTCGACGAGCTCTTGGCCCGTGGTTCGATAGTGCATCTCTACGTTCTCCCGGGAGCGGTGCTGCGACACGCGGCAATACCGGCGCGGGTCTCGCGCGGCGAGCTCGTCCGCGACGCGTCGCGCCTCGTCCGCACCGCCCTCCTTCGATGTCAGGAGCAGCTCGGCGCCGTAAGCGCGCAACATCGCGATCCGCTCGCGGCTGGCCTTCTTCGACATGACGACCAGCAGTGGATGGCCCTTCATGCCGCAGACCATCGCGAGACCGATCCCAGTGTTCCCGCTCGACGCCTCCACCACCGTCATGCCGGGCCGGAGCGCGCCCACGCGCTCGGCGCTCGCGACGAGCTCGTGCGCAGTCCGGTCCTTGATGCTGCCGGTCGGGTTGAAGCCTTCCAGCTTGGCGTAGAGACGTACCCCCGGCGGCTCGAGCGCGAGCAGTCGGATCGTCGGCGTGCCGCCGATCAGATCGAGCACGGTCCGGGCTTCCGTGGTTGTTCGAGAGTCCATCGGAGGGACGGGGAGAGGCTCAGCTCCCGGTCGAGCCGGCATGCTCGGCTCCATGCTCACTCGAGGTCGGTGGTGCCTCGCCTCCCGAGGGCGCCGGCTCGTGCGGTCCGCAGATGCTCAGGCAGTGTTCGCGGTGCTCGGCGCACTGCGCCGCGGACCACGCCGAGTGCGCGGACACGTGGCAGTGGTGCACGTCTCCCTCGCCCGAGTCGGCGCCGTGACAGGCCTGTCCGATCTCTCGGCATACGGAGTCGTCGCGACCGGACTCTTGCGTTGGTCCTTGTGAGGCGCCGCAGGCCGACCCGAGGAGGATCATGGCCATTGCACAAATGGGAGGAACCTTCATCGAGACTACGATACGGGCCGCCGCGGGCCGATCAAGCGTTGGGGCCACCGCGTGACGGCACGAGTCACAACCCCACGTCGCCCCCCGAGACCAGCCTGGTGCAGGCAGAGGTGCGGGCCATCGCCGGTGCGGTCGGCGTGCCGGCCTGCCCCGAACATGTGACGCTCGCGGCCACCTCCGCGGGCCGCTCTTGGGCTGGAGGCCCTCGCGACTCACTACACTGGATCTATCTCTGTCCCGAAGGAGCGTAGCCATGACGTGGCAACTTCTACGTTCGGCATTTGGAATGTTGCTCGCGCACACCTTGGTCGGCTGTGTTTCTTCTTCCACGTGGTCGGCGTGGCACGCGACAGCCGAGCGGGTGGACGAGGCGGAAGAAGAGAGCATGACGGCTGCGGCAGAGGTCGCCGAGATGCCGCTCGACACGCCGCTCGAGTTTCGTACGTGTGACGAGGTGGTTCAGGCAGTGCTGGCGGCCGAGCCGGGACTCGTCGCACCGCGCGAGCGTGCGCGCGCCGCTCTCGGGAGAGCTCGAAGCGTGGGGTCGTTGCCGGCCCCCACCGCCAGCATCGGGACCTGGGATTTTCCGATCGGAGACCCGACGCTCGGCGATCGGGAGGGCATGTACATGATCCGCGTGGCGCAGGAGCTGCCGCCGGCGGGCCAACTCGACGGGAGCGCTCGCGCCGCGGTTGCGGAGGCCCGGGTCGCGCTCGGCGAGCTGGCGGAGATGCGCCGTGTCGTGGCGGCGACCGCCGCGCACGGCTGCACGGATTGGGCGGGGGCCAGCGGCCTCCAGGTGGCGCTCAGGTCGTGGCTCGGGGTGCTGCACGCGATGCGCGACGCGGTCCGAGCGGCCTACGGCTCGAACGGTCGTCCGCTGGTAGACGTCGCCCGGATCGACCGCGAGGTTGCCACCGCTCAGCGGACACTTCAGCGGAACGCAGGCGACGTTGCCACCGCAGAACGCGCGCTCCGTGCTCGAATCCGGATGGACGATCGACCCACGATGGGCACGGCCCCGCCGTTCCCCGAGAGAGCTAGCGTGATGGTCGTCGAGCAGGCTCTCGAACGCGCCCGCGAGCGGCGCGGCGCGTTGGACGCGGCACGTTCCCGAAGGGACGTGGCCCGAGGCCGAGTGGACGCCGCGCGGGCGAGCGCGAACGTTCCGACCTTCATGGAATCTCCCCGACACGGGCTGCGACGAGATCGCGATCAACCGCAACGTCGCGGGCGGCGCCTACGCCGCGGTGCAACGGCTGGCTGGTGCGGCTACGGAAGCCGAGAACTCGCCCGGCCACGCAAGCGGTACGTACTGTTTCACCATCAGCTGCGTGTTGGATGGTGCGACGGGAGAGCCCTCGAACGAGCGGTGCGTGACGCAATGATGCGCCGGGCGATCACGCTCGCGGCGGTCCCGATGGTTTGCGCACTGACCCCTGCGTGTACGTCTCCTGCCCCGGTCGGTGATGGTCCCCTACGTTATCCCGCCACGGGCAACACACGTACGTTCGAGCTGCGTGTGCAGGACGTTCGGTGGGAGGTCGGGCCTGGAGCGGTGTACGACGCGTGGACGTACAACGGCGCGATTCCCGGCCCCACGCTGGAAGCGACCGCGGGCGATCGGATCGTCGTCACGCTCATCAACGAGTCCGACCACGCCGCCTCGGTTCACACCCATCTCGTGGAGTTCGCGCAAGCGCAGGACGGCGCGGACCCAGCCTCCATCGCCGAGCCCGGCGAGACGGTCACCTACGAGTGGTTTGCTCCTTACGCCGGCACGGTGCCCTACCACGACCACGCCGACGAAGGCGAAGGGGTTGCGCGCGGCCTGACGGGCGCGCTCGTGATCCACGCGCCGGATGAGGTGCCCGCGAACGAGCACGTGGTGGTGCTCAGCGATCTCGAGCCTCGCAACTTTCTGCAACTCCCCGGAGTCGCCGACCCGGTCACCGGCATGCTCGGGCCCGGCGAGTACCGCGGCCCGCATCAGTATCTCCACATCATGAATGGCCACGCATACGAGGACGCCATCCCTCCGTTCTCCGGCAGGGTCGGGGATCTCAGCCGCTGGCGAGTCGTGAGCATCGGGATTCAAGCCCACACGTTCCACATCCACGGTCACCGCTGGGTCGATGCGGACGGCACGCTCACGGACAATATCCAGCTCGCCCCCGGAACGTATCGGACGTTCGAGTTCGAGGAAGATCGCGAGGGCGACTGGCTCGTCCACTGCCATTTTCCTGAGCACATGGAGGGCGGGATGATGACGCGCTACCGGGTAACGCCCTGACCGGGATGCAGGTCTCGGAACCTCACTCCATCGGCGTGTCGCCCACCTCGATCGCGGTGGGGATCGGCGGAGGCTCGAAGGTGCGACGCGTCTCGTTCCACACGAGCCACACGCGCTCCCGTGGCCTGCGGATGCGCAGCGGGAAGAACGCTTCTTCGCCGCGAGGCCCGCGGCTGAACGGTCCGCCGAGGCCGTCGCGTCGCGCGTCCGGGAGGTTCTGACCCGAGGCCAGTCGCATCTCCCAGACCACCGTGTCGACGTCGGAGACCAGGCGGGCGGTCCACGTCTGTCGACCATCGGCCGCCACCCGACCCGAGGGCCACTCGGCGAGCACGAGGACGGACTCGCCATCGTTCGAGAGCTCCGTCACGAACGCATCCGCCAGCGCGCCACCCGTGCGCACCACGTGGCGCTCGAGGAGGTTGCAGGCCTCGTCTGTCTCGTAGATGCGCGCGCTGCGCGCGTCGATGCCGAGGAACGCGTCGTACTCGACGCCACCTTCGTGCAGCGTGACGCGAGAGAGCACTTCGGTCGCCGTGAAGTCGCCCACCGCCGGCGCGCAACGACCGTCCTCTTCGAGCAGGCGTCGCGCGGTCCAGCCGTCGAGCGTGCTCGACGCGAACACACGCACCCAGCCCTCCGTCTCCTGACCGCCGGAGACCTGATCGTCGATCGTGCCGATCATGCCCACGACGAGCGCCTCGTCGGCGATGGTCGCGATCATTCCTGCCTCTTGCGTCGGCCCGCGTCGGACGTTCGAGCGTGCGTTCGTTCGGAAGAGGCGCGGCGTCAGGATCGTCGCGCTGAGCGCGGGCGCATCCTCGGGGCGCGACGTCGTCCCGAGCGCAGACGCGACGCGGGTCGCGAGGCCAGGGCTGGCCGTCGCGAGCACCCAGCCGTCGCCGAGGGGGCGGACGACGAGACCGGTCCGATCGGTCGACCCCAGCGCCCGCCATCGCGCGGCGAGCTCGGACAACGGCATCGGCTCACCGATGAGCGTCGGGATCGTCGGCTCGACTGGCGCCACCGCGGGCGGCGGCAGCCCCCCCGGGGGAGCCGCGCTGCCCGTCGCGGTCCCGGCACCGC
>JAFLCL010000479.1 GCA_017303575.1 Deltaproteobacteria bacterium | reverse complement strand
GCGTCGCGGTGCCGGCGGGCACCTACGATCTGACGTTCGCGACCGACCGTCCCGGCACCGGCGGTACGGACACCGTCCTCTATGTGCGTCGTACGTGTGGTGACCCGACGGACAGCCTCGGCTGCCAGGACGACATCGACACGGCGGGCATGGAGTACGGCAGCCGCGTCACGGTGATGAACGCGACCGAGGGCGACTACTTCGCGTTCGTCGACACCTACGGAGGCGCCGGTGGCGCGGTGGAGCTGCAGGCCACGCTGCGACCCGTGCTCGCGAGTGGCGCGACGTGTGATCCGGCGGGCGTGGCCAACCGCTGCATGACCGGCAGCTGCGCGGCCGGCACCATGACGTGCCCGTGAGCTGAGCGCGTGACGACGTCCGAGCGCCACGTTCGTCTGGCTGCGGGCCTCGTCTCGCTCGCTGTCCTGTGCGCGTGCGACGTCGCGCGTTTCCTTCCTGGATCACCGCCCGCGCCCGTGCCGCCGGTGCCGCCACCGACGTCCGCGCCCGTGCCCGTGGTGACCGCCCCGCCGCCGACACCGACGTCGATCCCGCCGATGCTCCCGCTCCCGATCGGAGGCCAGCTGCCGCTGCCCACCGTCGTGCCGCCGATGCCGGGGCAGTCGCTCTTGTCGACACGACAGCCCGACTACACGAGCCTCGCGACGCCGCAGATGGGCGCGATCGACGCGAGCGGCGCGCTCGTCCAGGGCTGGGCCGAGAACCGCACGAGCGAGGTGCACGGCGAGCTCGTGCAGTCGCTCTTCGCCGATCAGCGCGCGCGCATCGACGAGATCCCGTTCCATGTCGTGAACGATCGCAGCGAGCCCAACGCCGCCGCGGGCTGCAGCGAGAGCCACGCGCCGATGTTGATGATGACGAGCGCGATGGTCGTGGTGTGCGCGTCGTCGGCGGAGGCACGGGCGTACGACGAGCTCGCGGGCACGAACACCCTCGAGGCGTACGCGAACGCGCTGATCGAGGATCTGCGTGCATCTCGCCCGGTGCGCCCGCTCGATCGATCGCTGGTGCCCGGTCCGATGGCCAACGATCCGCGCAAGCTCGCGCGCGAGGTGCAGCTCTTCGACGAGCAGGTGGCGTTCATCCTCGGCCACGAGCTCGCGCACCACTACCGCGGTCACACCGGCTGCGCGGCGACGGGCACCACCACCTCGTCGGCGCGAGACGCCGAGCAGCTGCAGCGCAACCTCGCGAACGCCGCCTCGCCGCTCGAGCAGCCGTTCGAGGTGGAGGCCGACGTGTGGGGCATCACCAACGTGCTCGAGCGCGGACGGCAGAGGACCGGCGGCGCGTGGACGGACGAGGGCGCGCTGCTCTCGCTCGAGGTCTTTCGGCACTTCGGCCCGCTCGCGTCGGGCGGCCTCGATCCGGGCGTCTTCCTGAGCACGCATCCCCCGAGCGAGCTGAGGGCGCCCGTGGTGTCGCAGGCCGCGCTGCTCTACCGACCGGGGCAGCCCCCGCTGCCCATCCCGACCTTGGATGGTCAGGGGGTGTCCATCGATCTGGGCGGGGGCGCGCCCATCCGCTTGCCGTTTCCGCTGCCGATCGCGCCTCGCTGATCGAGGGGTCGATCCGAGCACACGTTCGACGCGTAGCGACCTCTCGTGAGCCGCGAAGCGCGAGCGATGTCCTTCTCCACGGAAGGGACGAGGTCGTGACGGTGTCGTCGCACCTCGACGAAGCCTCGCTCGCCTGCCTCGCGCTCGAGGAGTCGGACGGCGATGCGACCGAGCGTGCCCACCTCGCGACGTGCGCCGTGTGCGGCGAGCGCCTGCGCGAGCAGCGCGACGTGCTCGCCGCGATCGAGCGAGCGCGCGCGACGAAGGCACCGACGCGCGAGGAGCTCGCGTCGTTGCGGACACGTGTGCTGGGCTCGATCGCGCCCCGCCTCGACGTGTGGACGGGCGTCGCCGTCGTCGCCGTCGGCGTCGCGCTGATCGCGTCGTTCGGTGACGCCTTCGCGATCGAGCGGCTGGTGCCGAGCGTGGCGCTCCTCGTGGTCGCGGGGTGCCTCGCGGCGTGGTCCTCGACGCTCGCGCGAGCTCGCGTCGCCGTCGCGAGCCTCGTGGTCGGGACGGTGCTGGTGGCGGCGATCGATCTCAACACCGTCGGTGAGGTCCTTGATCGTGCCTTCGGCTGTGAGCGCTTCATCGCGCTCGCCGCCGTCGTTCCCTGCGCGAGCGCGCTCTACGCGCAGCATCGCTCGATGCGTGGCTCGAGCCTCGAGCGCACCTACGCGGGCGCGCTCGGCGCGGCGTCGGGCGCGATCGCGGCGCAGGCCGCGCTGCTCACGTGGTGCCGCCACGAAGCAGGCCTCGTGCACGTGCTGGGCTTCCACGTGGTGACGGTGCTCGCCGTGACGGCGCTCGGCGCGCTGGCAGGACGCCTCGCGCCGCATCCCGTCCGATAGCGTCGCCAACGTGCGACGTGGCGTGCACGTCGTTCGTGGCGGACGCGCACGGCGCCGATCGAATTCGTCGCGCGGAGCACACGCCTCGGAGCGGCACCCGTCGTGCACGAGCCGCCATGGGGCACGAGCCCCAGGAGGACATGCACATGACGACGCTACTGAGGAACGGCTCCAAGGGCGACGAGGTCCGTAGCCTGCAAGAGAAGCTCACGCGGCTCGGCTACGCGCTCGAGGCCGATGGTCACTTCGGGCCCACCACCGAGAAGACCGTGCGCGAGCTCCAGCGCGTGTTCGGCTACACGGCCGACGGCATCGTCGGCGACGGCACCACGCGCCTCATCGACCAGCAGATCAACTACGGCTGGAACGCGACGGCGCCGGACGCGGAGGAGCACGGGCTGCGCGCGCAGGGTAAGGCCCACGAGGCCGACGCGCTCCGAGCGCGGCGCGAGGCGAGCGGCAACGCGTCGAAGCAGGCGGCGTCCGCGTCGAAGCAGGCTCCGCCTGGGAAGCAGGCTTCGCCCACCAAGAGCTGACGTTCCCGCGAGGCAGGCCCGATTCGATCGCGCGATCGGATCGGGCCGCTTCGTTCAGTCCGCTGACAAGCCGAGCTTGTTCTTCGCCATCTTCGCGAGCTTGGTGCGCCCGCCTTCTTTGGCGACGTGCTCGAGCAGCTCCTTGCCCAGCGGGTGCTCGTCCTCGACGAAGTGAAAGCCCACGTAGAAGAGGTGCGAGAGCTCGAGCGCCTTGTCTTTCTTGAGCGCGAGGCCCACGTCGAAGCCGCGACGCGTGAGGTCTTCGACCAGCGTGAGGCTCTCGTCGCGCCCGCGCGCCGCGGGCAGCGTGTCGAGCGGCGAGCTGCGCAGGACGAGGCTCGCGTAGCGGTAGCGGTCCTCGTGCGTCGAGCCCTCGGTGCGCGAGAGAAGGCCCAGCACGGACTTGAGCTGTGCCTCCTTCTTTCCCTTCGCGAGCTTGGTCACCTGCTCGCGCAGGCCCTCGGCGAAGCCCTTCGGATCGAGCTCGCGCGCCACGTCGGCGTGCGCCTGCCAGCCCTCGCCCTCGGCCACGCGCTCGAGCGCCACGGCCACCAGCTTCTTCTTCATCGCGGGCGAGAGGTTCTTGAGGTGTGGGCGCACGGCTTGTCTCAGCACGTTCGCGCGATCGGCATCGGTCGCGGCCGCGAGCGCCGCGGCCAGCATCGGGCCCGCGTCCTCGCGTCCCTCGAGCGCCTTGGTCGCGAGCTCACCGCGTCGACGATCCGCGCCTGCGGCCACCCCTCCCGTCGGAGCCGCCCAGAAACTCCGGCTCCGCGGCGTGCCGCTGTTTTCCATCCCC
>JAFLCL010000478.1 GCA_017303575.1 Deltaproteobacteria bacterium | reverse complement strand
GGGCGCGCGCGGCCGACGTGCGCTGACCTACTTGGCCGCGATCGTGTGGGGCGCATCGCTGCTCGGGGTGGGCGCGCTGACGCGCAGCGGCGTGCTCCCGTTCGACCACACGCGCTTTGCGCTCGTGAACGCGGGCTTCTTCGTCGGGACGATGATCGCGATGGGCCTCACGCGCGAGATCACCCTCGCCAACGCCGCGAGCCGTCGCGTCGCCGCCACCACGCTGCTCGTCTTCTTGGCCGGCGTCATCCTCTGGCCGGTGTTCGATCGCGTGGGGCTCGACATGCCCAGCTCGACGATCGTCGGGTCGCTCGTCTCCGCGCTGCTCTGGGCGAGCGCGGTGCTCTCGCTCGGAGCGCCGTGGGTGCCGATGGTGGTCGGGCAGGTGCTCGTCGCTGTGTGCGCGAGCCTCTGGCCAGCATGGCACTTCGAGATCTTCGGCGTGCTCGGAGCCCTGCAGACCGCGATCGCAGGCACGTTGATGAGCCGCGAGCGGGAGTGACGGAACGCGAGAGCCCTCCGCGAAGAGGGCTCTCGTCGGAGGCGCAGCGGATCTGGGTCAGAGATCGGCGCGCGGATCGCGGAACACGCCGGGCCGGATGGTCACGGCCTCGAAGATGGCCGCGCCCGTGATCGAGCCGCAGTTGCCTTCGCCATCTGCCGGTCCCGTGTCCGCCATGTTCGGGAGGACCGACTCCGCGAGATCGGCGACGTTCACCAGCTGCGTGACGCCCGAGCTGCGGAGCGAGGTGATGAGCTCGTCGACCACGAGCTTGCCGCCGAGCACGCCGCCCGAGAGCGTCGTGGGGGTGATGTCTGCTTGGATCTGGGTGTCGAGCATGCGGAACGAGAGCGGCATGTCGGTCGCGAGGCTCAGGCGGAACTCGCCCGGTCCTGCCACGAGACGGCCGTCCTCGATGGTGCCCACCACCGTCGCGAGCGGGTCGGTGCCGCCCATGAGGCCGGTGTTGAAGTCGAGGCGCTGGCCGGGCGTGAGCCGATCGGCCGTGAGGTCGGGCGACAGCACGTCCGCGGGCGGCGCGCCGATGTAGAAGTTCACGGTCACCGCGTCGTCCGCGTCGAGGCTGTCGGCGACGACCTCCACGATGAGGAGGAAGTAGCCGAAGTTGATCGTGCGCTGGAGCGCGCCCTCGAGCGTCTCGACCTCCGGCGTGCTCATCACGTCGACGAACGGATCGATCGCAGGCAGGAGCTCTGCGAGCGCGTGGTCGATGCCCGGATCGCCGTCGGGGCTGGTGAAGTCGAGGCCCTCGCGGCCGTCGCCGCCGAGGCACTCGTGATCGGCGGTGGTGGCGGGGTCGCCGTCGGACTGGAGGCCGTCGACGTCGAAGCCGACGGACTCGGTGTCGCTCTCGGGTCGCGCGATGTCCGCGACGCTCACGACGTAGTAGTAGCGCTCGCCGCTGAGCGCGCTCCGTCCCGCATCTTCGGTCGAGGGCCCAGTGTCCGTGCCGCTGCTCGGACCTGTGTCGGTGCCGCCCGGACCGCCGCACGCCATGGCGAGCGAGGCGACGACACCGAATGCCAGAGCACCGAGCGGCGGAGGAGAGAGACGCGCAGGAAGGCGGAGACGCGAAGAGAAGATGGAGTCGCTCACGGGTTACAGACCTCACCGGCGGGGAGCTCTTCGATGCAGAAGTTCAGCAGCTGGTTGCAGCGGAAGCTGTCGGCGCCGCTCGTCGACATCGCGTCGCACTCCGAGTAGCCGTAGAGGCATTCCTCGCACTCCGGCGTGCGCATGCCCGCCTCGCCGACGTCGCGAGGGCGCACGCAGCAGAAGAGCGTGGTGCTGCCGCAGTAGGTGTCGGAGAGATCGCGCACGGGCGTGAGGTGCGCGGGGCAGGCCGCGTAGCACTGGCCGGGCACGTTGCCGACGCTCACGCGGATCGAGCACGACTCACCCTCGCGGTGCGAGGGGCGCGCGTCGATCGGGCGTCCCGCGTCGGCGGTCGATCCCCCTCCGCCTGGATCGCAAGCGAGGGCGACGAGGGCGAAGAGCCCCAGTCCGAAGAGGCGAGTCGCATCGAGAGGAAGCAGAGGCGTCGAGCGAAGTCGGTTCATGGTCTCTCCCTTTGAGGCGCACCGAGGCTCTCACGGGTGCTCGAGGCGTGTCGATGGGCCTACCGGTTTCGTCACACGAGGCCCGCGTTGTCGCCCGCGAGGCCTCGACCATACTCGCGCGCCCATGCCGCGAAGCGTGCTCCAGACCTCCGCCGCCGATCGACGCGTGCACCGACATCGCGTGCGTGTGCTCTACGGCGACACCGACAGGGCCCAGGTCGTCCATCACGCGCGCTACCTCGACTACCTCGAGGGCGGACGCCTCGAGTACCTACGCGCGCACGGTCTCGACTACCGCGACTTCGAGGAGCGCACGAAGGTGGGAATGCCCGTCGTCGAGGCGCACCTCAAGTACCGATCGCCCGCGCGCTTCGACGACCTGCTCGACGTCGAGACGTGGGTGGCGGTGTGCTCGCGCGCCAAGATCGTGTTCGAGTCGCGCATCCTCCGTGGCGACGACGTGTTGGTGGAGGCCTCGATCACCGTCGCGTGCGTGGACGTGATCGCGGAGCGCATCGTCAGCGTGCCCGAGGAAGTGAAGCGCGCATGCCTCGCGTGATCGTCCCGATCGCGCTCGCTCTGCTCGCGAGCTCGGCATCCGGCTGCGCGTGCGGTGAGCCGCCGCGCACGTCGATCCCCGAGCTACACGTGCCGCGCACCAGCCGCGCGCCGAGCCTCGACGGTGAGCTCTCGGAGTGGGACGGCGCAGCGAGGACCGAGACCTTCGTGCACACCATGGACGGCTCGCACCTCGCGCTCGCGCCGAGCGCCCGCGTCATGTGGGACGACGCGGCGCTCTACCTCGCGATCGAGGTCGAGGACGCGATGCTGCGCGCGCCAGGTACGGAGCGCGATGATCACTTGTGGGAGCACGACTGCGTCGAGCTGATGATCGATCCGGATGGCGACGAGCGCCGCTACCTCGAGCTCCAGATCTCGCCGCGCGGCGCGATCTTCGACACCTGGTTCGACACCTACCGCGCGCCTCAGCCCTTCGGTCACGTGACGTGGTCGAGCGGGCTCGAGAGCGCCGTCGAGGTGCGCGGCACGATCGACGATGCGGAGGCGGACGAGGGCTACGCCGTCGAGCTCGCGATCCCGTGGAGCGCGTTCGTGGTGGCGGGTCGTGAGCCGCGACCGCCTGAAGCGGGCGAGACGTTTCGGCTGCAGCTCTACGTGCTCGACGAGCGCGAGGACGGGCAGTGGGGCGTCGGCTGGTCGGCGCCGATGGTGGGCGACTTCCACGTGCCCGCGCGCTTCGGCCGCCTGGTGTTCGACCCCTGAGCGCGCTCTGGCTGCGGATCGCGGATCTGGTAAGTCACCGGCCTTCTCTGTCCGCGGCTCAGGAGCCGCGGTCTCTCCGGAGGCATCGCATGCGCTCGTGGTCGACCGTGGTCTCGCTCCTCGTGCTCTCGCTCGCGCTGGTCGTCGGCTGTGGCCGCGACGAAGAGCCGTCGTTCCGTGTGGGTCGTCGCGATCGCGATCGGGCGGGCAGCGAGTCGGCCGAGGCGAACGAGGCGCCGCGTCGTCCCGCCGCCGAGCGTGAGGCCACGCCGGTGCAGGCCCGTCCGCCGCGACAGGAGCAGGCTGCGCCGCGCCCCGAGGCGCCCACGCTCGTCGATCAACCCACGCCGCCCGTGCTGCTCCAGCCCGCCAGCGTCACGGCGCAGGCCCCTGCGCGCTT
>JAFLCL010000477.1 GCA_017303575.1 Deltaproteobacteria bacterium | reverse complement strand
TCTGAACGCGCGATAGATGCGGTTTCCCAGGATGCGATCGCGATCGTCGGCCCCGTTCGCGATGCGACCGACCAGCGCATCGAAGCTCGCGCGCGTGTCGAGCATCGCGGCCTCGAGGCCGGGCGCACCGTCGATCGCAGAGAGCGAGTCATCGAGGCCACCACCGAGGCCCAGCGCATCGGCGAGGCGACGCGCGGGATCGATCGTCACGAGCGCGACGCGTCGTCCCCGATCGGCCGCGTCGATCGCGAGCGCCGCCGCGAGCGTCGTCTTGCCCACGCCCCCGGGGCCCACGAGCACCACCACGCGCGCGCCCTCGTACACCTGCGAGAGCGCGGTCACGCCAGCACCTCCGCGGCCCGCGCGCCGAGCGCCGCGATCGACTCCATCGACAGCCGATCGTCGGCGTCGAGGGCCACGTCCGGCAGGAGCACCGTCTCGAGCTTCGTCGCGTCGAGGCGCGCGAGCGAGCGCTCCTCGCGATCCCAGCTCGCCGCATCGGTCAGCGCGAGCGCGAGCGCTTCGCGATCGAATGCGTCCTCGGTGCGCTCGAGCAGCGCGCGTGCGATCGCGTCGTCGGTCGGCGCGAGCGGACGATGGCCCCGGCGGTTCACGACGATTGAGCCGAGCGGAGTCCCGCGCGCGCGGAGGGCCGCGTACAGCTCGAGCGTCTCTTCGATCGGCAGTGCGAGTGGGAGCGTGACGAGGTGCACGCGCGTGGTCTGCCGATCGGTGAGCAGTGCACCGAGCCCGCGCACGAGCTCTCCGATCGGGCCTCGCGGCGCGAGCTCGGCGAGGAGTCGCGGCAGCTCGAGGAACATGAGCGCGTGCCCCGTCGCGTCGAGATCGACGATCACCGGGTCGAAGCGCTCGAGCAACGCCTGCACGTGCTCGAGCGCGAGCAGCTCGGGCACCGCGGGCGCCGCCTCGAAGAAGGTCGCGAGCGGCGCGCTCTCCACGATGCGACGCGCGATCGCCCGCGAGCGCACACGTCGCGCGAGGTAGTCGAGCAGCGCTGCGTCGATCGCGACGTTGCTCGCCCACACGCCGGACCGCACCTCGAAGGGCGCGTGCGTGACGCGCTCGGGCGCGACGCGCAGCACGTGCGCGAGCGAGCTGCGGTGTCCCAGCTCCACCACGATCGGTCGCCCGCCACGACGCGCGGCCTCCATCGCGAGCCCCACGGCGAGCGTGGTCTTGCCCACGCCACCTTTGCCCGTGATCAGATGGAGGGGCGCGTGGAGAACGCTCATCGGCCGACGGCGAGCGTCGTCACTGGCCCGAGCGTGCCGCGTGCGTCGACGAACGCGACCTCGACGCGCTGCCCGGCGCTCGGCACGGTGGTGCCGAACGGGTACGTGCCGCAGTGGCCAGAGGCGACCATGACGGCGTCTTCGCCTGCGACGAGCCAGCGCGCGTTGCCGTGCTCGCCGCTCGCGTCCGTCCAGCGGAAGACGACCGCGGCCTCGGAGGGCACTGGTCCTTGGAGCACGAGAGAGGCCGACTGATTCGGCGACCATCGACCGGGCGTCTCGCGCACGACGATCCGGCCACGCGGTGCTGCGAGGCTCGCGCTCGGGAGCGCACCACCCACCACGATCGCACCCGGCGAGTACGGTCCGCCGCTGCCGCGGTCCGGTCGTCGCGCCTCGATCGCGTGCGTGCCCGGGCTCGTGGCGGCCGGTACCTCGAGCGCGTAGAGGCGGCTCGTGATCGCACGTCGCGTCATCGGCACGCGGGTCTGCGTGCCCTGGGCGACGAGCACGAACTGGTAGGCCTCGGCGTCGGTGGAGAGATAGACGAGCACCACGCCCCCCGCGGGCACCGTCGAGCCCGTGGGCGTCACGAGCAGCGGGGGCTCCGCGCGAGGCGCAGCGCACGTCGCGCGGCCCTCCGTCGGGATCGTGAGGGCGAGCGCCGACAGCGCGAGCGCGAGGAGCATGGATCTCACGCTGCGATGGTGCGCCGAGGGTGTCGGTGCGACAAGCGCTGCGCAGCTTCGGATCAGCCGGTGGCCGTGCGAAGGGCGCGCGTGCGTCCGTCGGGCACGGGCCCCGAGCGCGCGAGCCGATCACGCAGCGTCGAGCGCGCCACACCGATCGCGCGCGCGGCCGCCGACACCGAGCCGTGCTGCTGAACGAGCAAGCGCGCACCGAGCGGCGAGACGTCCGAGAGCGCCTCCGCGCCCGAGATCTCCGCGATCGCCGTGCGAACGTCCTCCTTGTGCACGATGCCGCTCGAGCTCGTCGCTGCCCCGAGCACCACGCTCCGCAGCTCACGCACGTTGCCCGGCCAGCCGTACGACACGAGGCACTCGATCGCCTCTTGGCTCAGCGTGCGCGCGCCGAGGTGTGGCCGCGCCTGCTCGAGGAAGTGGGCCGCGAGCGCGCGCACGTCTTCGGGTCGATCGGAGAGCGGTGGCACGTCGATGCGCGCGTGCACGAGGCGGTAGTAGAGGTCGGAGCGGAAGCCGCCGCGGGCGACGAGCGATCGCAGATCGCGGTGCGTCGCGCACACGAGGCGCACGTCCACGCGGCGCTCCGTCTCGCCGCCCACGCGCTTGACGCTCCAGTTGTCGAGCACGCGCAAGAGGCGCGCCTGGATCGACATCGAGAGCTCGCCGATCTCGTCGAGGAAGAGCGTGCCGCGATCGGCCTGCTCGAACACGCCGCGTCGTGACGCGTCGGCCCCGGTGAACGCGCCCTTCTCGTGACCGAAGAGCTCGCTCTCGACGAGGTCGCGCGGGATCGCGGCGGCGTTCACCGCCACGAACGGCTCGCGCGCCCGCGGACCTCGCGTGTGGAGCGCGCGCGCGATGCCTTCTTTCCCTGCGCCGCTCGGGCCCCATACGAGCACGGGCGCCATCGAGCGCGAGAGGGCCTCCACGCGTCCGAGGATCTCGATCATCTGCCACGACGAGGCGACCAAGCCGTCCGCCCGCGCGTCGCCGCGCGCACCCTGATCGACGACGAAAATCTCGGTCCGTCCGACGCGCATGCGCGAGCCCGGCGCGATGCGACCGAGGCCCGTCCGCACGTTGTCGACCCACGTCCCGTTTCGGCTGCCGAGGTCTCGCACCCACGCGCTCTGACGATCGGGCTCGAGCCGACAGTGCACTGCGCTCACGGCGCGATCGGAGAGCACGACATCGCAGCTCGGCGCGGAGCCGAGCGTGAGCGGCGTTCCCTCGAGCCGCACGCGACGCGCGTCGCGGCCGCGACCGATCACGAGCGTCAGCTTCTCTCCCTCATCGAGCCCGATCACGATCTGCTCCGTCGCGAGCGACAGCTCGCGCGAGCGTGGCGGATCGAGCGCAGGCGCGCGGGCGATCGCGTACCGCTCGCCGAGCGGCAGCTCCACACCGGGCACGAGGCGGAGCAGCGGCCCGTCGTTCACGAGGTCACGCGCGACGGGCGCGCCGTCGAGCCCTTCGTGCACCAGCCACGCCCGCGAAGGGACCGCGGCGTCGTGCACGACGACGTCGCAGCTCGGGCCGCTGCCCACTTCGAGGGGGCGCTGGCCGACGGGGAACACCCGGAGCGGCTCGCCCCGGAACGAGAGAACGATGGCATCCATGGGGCGCGTCATCGTCGACTCCACGATCGGGTTGCGCGTCACGCGCCACTTTTTTCGAGTGGTCCGTCCAATCCGACCGTGCGTCGTGTGTCTCACACCGTCATGCCGGGCTCCCGCGTCGGCCGCATCGCCTGGGCGCTCGCCGCCGTGGGGATGCTCGTCGCCAGCGTGCTGCCCGTGGCCTCCGCGCAGCGACGC
>JAFLCL010000476.1 GCA_017303575.1 Deltaproteobacteria bacterium | reverse complement strand
CGGGCTCACCGGCAAGGCCTTCGCATCCGCCAACGCGCCCATCGACGGCATCGCACGATCGATGGTGGGAGGACGCACCGCGTTGCGCGCGTAGGGCGAGGTCGTGCGCCCATCGGCGACGGCGTCAGGCAGCGGCGGGGCATCGTCGCCGCCGCGCGTCAGCGGCCGGTTCGTCCAGGCATCCGACACCGCGAGATCGGAGAGCGAGGCGCCGATCAGATCGGGCGGCACCTCGACCGTGCGCTCGGTCGCCGGCTCGTGCGTGGTCAGCTGCAGCGTGACCTGTGGATCGGTGCCCTCGCCCGAGAGGATCGTCGCCTCGACCTGACTGCGCGGCACGCCCATCGGGTCCGTCGTCCGACCTTCGTTCGGCGCAGGGGGCATCGACGACGGTCGCGGAGGCGGCGGAGGCGGCGGCGGCTCGGGCTCGTCGGGCTCGTCGAGCCACGCGCTCGCGGAGATCTTCTTCGACACGACACCGCGCTGAGCGAGGCTCAGCTTGCCGTGCTCGGGCGGCGCGACGTACGGGATCGTGCCCGCATCGCGGTGACGAAGCTGCTCGATCAGCCGCTTCTGTCGCACGCTCGCCTCGACCCCGTAGTGGTGCATGAGCGCCGCGCAGATGCGCACCTCGCACACGATCCTGATCACGAGGTCGTAACCGAGGAGGAAACCGATCTGCGACTCGACGTCGTGATCGAGCGGTGACGCCATCGCCACGAGCAGCGCGCGGCCATCGACCGCGAGCGGGACGAGGCGATGCTTCTCGGCGACCTCGCGCGGGACCAGGCGGATCTGGTCGCGCTGCACGCGCATCACCTCGTCGCGCGTGGCCGGCAGCAGGTTGAACAGCGCGGCCTGGTAGGCCGCCAGCGTGTTCTCCGCGATCGCATCGGTCTCGAGCAGGACGCTCGCGATGTCGCCGCCCGACACGACCTGACGAGACAGGGTCTCCTCGATCTTGCGGACGGGAACCGCGTGATCCCGTGCGAGAAGCGAGGTGAGGGCCGACATCGTGAAGTGTTCCGGGGGGAAGCGGGACGCCGCGAAGACCCAGCGCGACGAAGAAGCGCATCGTCGCCGTCCGGGTGCGCGCATGTCAACGCATCTGGCGGTCCTCGGGGGTCGCGTCGGCGACGTCGACGGCCAGCGCGGCGAGCCCCGTCAGGAGGGTCGCTGCGGTCTCCACGCGCAGGACTGGCAGGGGGGCGCGCGCGATCACGGCACCGCTCGACTCGAGCAGGGCGAGCTCGCGGTCCGTGAGCCCTCCTTCGGGGCCGAGCACGAGCATCGAGGCCGGACACGGCGGACGGAGCACGAGGCGGACATCGCTGCCTCGACGCGCGTCGAGGCCCACGAGCCGCGTGTCCATCACGCGATCGGCGATCGCCTCCGGGAGCGATCGATGGAGCGAGAGCGGCGGCACGAGCCCACGCTCGCTCTGTCGCGCTGCCTCCTCGACGATGCGTGCCCAGCGCTCGAGCTTGCGAGCGGCGCGATCGCCGTCCGCGTGGACCACCGACCGCTCGGCCTCGAACAAACGAATCTCGCTCGCGCCCGCCTCGGTCGCGCCGCGCAAGAGCGGATCGAGCGCCGCGGCCTTGGGCACTCCGACGACGAGCACCACGTGCCACCGCTCGCGCGTCGCGCGCACGAGACGCACCTCCGCCATCGGCGCATCGCCCGTCGACACGAGGATCGCCTCGGCCTCGGCGCCTCGGCCATCGAAGAGCACGACGTCCGCGCCGACCGCGAGACGCAGCACGCGCGCGTGCTTGCCGGCCGCGCTCGAGAGAGGAACGCGCGCGCCCGCGTCGAGCGCGCCCTCGACGCGAAAGCGCCGCTCGGTCATCGCGCTCGCTTCGCGGCCTTCGTGCCGGCCTTCTTCGAGCTCTTCGTCATCGAGCGCTTCGGGATCTTCTTGCCCGTGCGCTCCGGCTCGGAAGCCTTGGCGACCGCCTTGGAAGGCTTCGTGACCGCCGCGGAGGGCTTCGTGACGCGCTTGGAAGCCTTCGTGACCTTGTCGGCGACCTTCGCGATCGTCTTGGCCGCCTTCCTGACGACCTTCGACGCGGGCGTCGGCTTCGGCGCGACCTTCTTGGCCGGCGACACCTTCTTTCCCGCGCCGACGGGCGCGCCCGGCGCGCGCCACACCATCGCGATCCAGTCCTTCTCTCGTGTCGTGCGCGCGTGGCTGAGGCCGAGCGCGGCGTAGACCTCGACGAGCTCCTCTTCCTCGTGCGCGAGCAGACCCGAGAGCACCAGCGTGCCGCCAGGCGCGAGGCGCGCGCGGATCGCCGACGCGAGCGGCACGAGCACGCGGCTCTCGATGTTCGCGAGCACGATGGGGAAGCTGCCCTTCACCGCACCGACCGGGCGCTTGGCCACGCGCAGACGATCGGCGACGCCGTTCGCCGCCGCGTTCTCGCGAGAGGCGGCCATGGACTCGTCGTCGATGTCGACGCCCTCCGCGCTCGCAGCGCCGAAGAGCAGCGCGCCCACGGCGAGGATGCCGCTGCCGCACCCGACGTCGAGAACCCTCTCTCCGCCGCGCACGATCGACTCGAGCTCCGCGAGCACCAGGCGCGTCGTCTCGTGCGTGCCGGTGCCGAACGCCTGACCCGGATCGATCGTGAGGACGACATCGCCCTCGCGCGCATCCACGGGCTCCCACGACGGCCGCACGAGGAGGTGCTTGCCCACGCGGGTCGGCTTGAAGAACTCGCGCCAGCGGTGCTTCCACTCGTCGCCGACGATCGCGACGACACGCGCCGGATGCGGCGAAGCCGCGGCGACGATGCGCGCGCGATCCTCGTCGTCGAAGTGCGCCACGAGCGTGACGGTGCCCTCGGCGCCAGTCTTGTCGAGCGTGGTCGCGTCGCGCTCCTCGACGCCCGAGGCGCCGAGCTCGAAGAGCGTGGCAGCGACCTCGCTCGCCTGATCGTGAGGGACCTCGACGTGGACCGTGGGGTAGCGCGGCTCGCTCATGGGCGCGTTCGTGCCCCGCAAGCGACCCTCGCGTCAATGCGGGGCTGCGTCGGCGTCGTCGTGGGGCTCGGTGGGCGCCGGCTCCTCGATGCCGAGCGCTTGCTCGTCGCCCGTGGTCCACGGCTCGGTGACCTCGATGGGGCGAGGTGCTGCCCCACAGCCCATGACGCCGAGGCTGAAGGAGATCGACAAGAGAACGCCGAGAGCACGGGTCATCGTGAAACCTCCGAGCCGTCGCGCGGTTCGCGACCGATGTCGATCACCCTCGTGGCGTGCGTGGTGGTGCGGGTCGGCGTGACGGCGTCGTAGGCGACGACTCCCAAGCCTCGTACGTGCCCCGCGCCGAGCCACGCGACCACGAGCGGCACACGCACCGTGGTCTCCGCGCGGAGCGGTGCGAGACGGATGCGCAGCACGCCACCGCGGTCTGGATCCGAGACGGACGAGACCGCCTGCGTGCGCGACAGCGCGGCGCGCGCGACAGCATCGAGCGACGCGAGCGACGGAAGCTCCACCTCGATCACCGGCTGCGCGACGTCGCTCGCGCCCGCGGTGACGACGAGCTCCAGCGCCGATCGTGCGCCCGCGACGCCGAGTCGATCCGCGTCACCGAGCACGCCTTCCACGCGCGCGTCGAACGCCGCGTCGTGCCGATCCTCGAGCACGCGGAGCGCACGCGACTCCATGGCGACGACGAGCGGCGCGCCTTCCCGTACGGCCACGGACGCGTCGGGCGAGACCTCGATGCGATCGTGGAGCTGCTCACGCGTGAGCTCGCGTCGCGCGCCGCCGATCTC
>JAFLCL010000475.1 GCA_017303575.1 Deltaproteobacteria bacterium | reverse complement strand
GCGGCGACGCTCGGACGCTTCGCGTTCGCCGATCGCGTGTACATCGACACCGCCGGTCGCTCGCCGCGCGGGCCCGACGCGCACGCACCGCTCGCCGCGACGCTGACCAGCGCGGGCGCGGCACCGCTGCTCTGTCTCTCGGCCGCGACGCGCAGCCACGAGCTGCTCACGATCCTCGCGCAGCACGCGAGCTTCGAGCCGCAGGCGATCGTGACGACGAAGCTCGACGAGGCCGAGCTCGTGGGCGCGCCTCTGGTGGCCGCGCTGCGCACCGGGCTTCCGCTCTCGTACTTCGCGACGGGTCAGCGCGTGCCCGAGGATCTCGAGGGCGCGAGCCCCGATCGCCTCGCGTCGCTCCTCCTCGGTGAGCGGGTGCTCTCGTGAGGCTCGAGGCACGACAGGTGGCTGGGCTCGCGCTCGCACCGCAGCGCACGCCGATCGCGCGACGTGATCGCGAGGGCCGCGCCCTCACGATCGCCGTCACGAGCGGCAAGGGCGGCGTGGGCAAGACCACGGTCACGGCGAACCTCGCGACGGTGTTCGCGCGCTTGGGCCATCGCACGCTGGTGGTCGATGCGGACCTCGGCCTCGCGGGGCTCGACGTCGCGCTGGGCCTCACGCCGCGCTTCGATCTCGGCGACGTGCTCGATGGTCGCGCGCGTGTCGAGGACGCGCTCGTCACCGGGCCCTTCGGCGTCACGCTCTTGCCCGCGGCGCCTGGCCGCGCGGAGCTCGCCGCGCTCGGGACCACGGCGCGCGCGATGCTGCTCGCGCTGGTGGACGAGATCGCGCGTCGCTTCGACGTGGTGCTGATCGACACCGGCGCGGGCATCGGCGCGACGGTCCTCGACTTCGCCGCGACGGCCGACGAGGTCGTGCTCGTCGTCACCCCCGATCCCCTCGCGCTGCGCGACGCGTACGCGATGGCGAAGGTGCTCGAGCGACGCTCGGGCCGCGCGAGCGTGGACGTGCTCACGAACCACCTCACCGCGGGCACCGACGAGCTCACCGTGCACCGCAAGCTCGAGTCGCTGGCAGGACGCTTCCTCGGGCTCGAGCTCCGCCACGCGGGCGCGATCCGACACGACCTCGCGATCGCCGAGTCGTGCGCGCACGGCGTGCCGCTCGTGCTCAGCGAGCCGAGCTCGAGCACCGCGCGCGTCCTCACCTCGCTCGCGCGCGAGCTCGACGCGCGACGCACCGAGCACCCCACGACGAACGAGCTCGCGCTCGCGCCGACGCTCTCGCTCGTCCTCCCACCGAGGGGCGCGCGACCGTGACCGCCACTCTCGTCGAACGACCGCTCGCCGACCGATCTGCCGAGGAAGCCATGCTGAACACGTCTCCCCCGCCGCCGCTCACCGCTCTGCCGCCGACGATGACGGCCGTCGCACCCGTCGTGGCCCCCGCGCCGCGCACGCCCGCGGAGCGCAACCGCCTGATCGAGCTCGGCCTCCCGCTCGTGCGGCGCATCGCGTTCCGCATGGCGCGACGTCTGCCCTCGAGCGTGCAGGTGGACGACCTCATCTCGAGCGGCACCGAGGGCCTGCTCCGCGCCGTGGACGCGTACGATCCCTCGCGCAACGATCGCTTCGAGCCGTACGCCGAGCGACGCATCCGTGGCTCGATGCTCGACGAGCTGCGCGCGGCCGACGTGCTCACGCGTCACGGACGCAACCGCATGGCGCAGGTCTCGCGCGCCGTGGCCAAGCTCGAGCACGAGCTCGGTCGCGCGCCCACGGAAGAAGAGATCGCTGCACGGCTCGGGGTCACGCTCGCCGAGTACCAGCAGCTCGCGATGGAGCTCTCGCGCGCGCCTGCGATCGGCGGCCTGGGCGATCACGACCCCGACGACGTGGCCTCGGCCGCGCTCGATCCCGCCGCGCTCTTCGCCGAGGCCGAGCTGCGCATGCACCTCCAGAAGGCAGTGTCCGAGCTGCCGGAGCGCACGCTGCAGGTGCTCTCGCTCTACTACCAGCACGAGTGCACGCAGGCCGAGATCGGCAAGATCCTCGGCGTCACCGAGAGCCGTGTCTGTCAGATCCTGGGCGAGGCCGTGGTGCGCCTGCGCGGCAAGCTCGCGCGCGCCGCGGTCGGCCCCGCCTACGACGAGGGCCCGTGAGCGATGGCATCTACGCCGCGCTGTCGGGCGCCGTCGCGTCCGAGCGCGCGCTCGAGATCGTCGCGAACAACGTCGCGAACGTCGGCACCACGGGCTTCCGCGGCGAGCGCGTGGCGTTCACCGAGAGCGTGTCGCGCGCGCAGGCCACGCAGGTCGGCGGCAGCCAGCCCGTGGCCCAGTCGCTCCGCTACACCGAGCTCGCCGAGAGCCGCATCGACACGAGCGAGGGACCGCTGCGCCAGACGGGCAACCCGTTCGACATGGCGATCTCGGGCGACGCGTACTTCGCTGTCGAGACGCCGCAGGGTCCGCGCTTCACGCGCGATGGCTCGTTCCTCGTGGGGCCCGATGGTGTGCTCCGCACGCGTCAGGGCTTCGTGGTGCGCGGTGAGGGTCCGCTCACATCGCCCGCCTCGCCCATCACGGTGCCGCCTGCCGCGTCGGGCGCTGGCCTCTCCAGTGTCTCGGTCGCGGCCGACGGGACCTTGAGCACCGAAGAGCAGGTGATCGGCCGGCTCGGGCTCCACCGCTTTCCGCGCGCGTCGGACCTCCGGCCCGAGGGTGGATCGCTGCTCGTCGCGAACGACGTGCGCGCCGCGAGCACCGACTCCGAGGCGCAGATCGTCTCGGGCTTCCTCGAGGGCGCGAACGTCGGGCCCATCACCGGCATGAACGAGATGATCTCGGCGAGCCGCAGCTTCGAGACGTTCCAGCGCGTCATCCAATCGTTCCGCTCGCTCGACGAACGAGCGGCGCGTGATCTCGCAGGAGGTGGCTGATGTTCCGTTCTCTCTCCACCGCGGCCACCGGCATGGCGGCCGAGCAGAGCCGCATCGACGTGATCGCGCACAACATGGCGAACGTCGAGACCACCGGCTTTCGTCGCCTGCACGCGGAGTTCCGCGACCTCGTCTACACGACGATGCGCGCGCCTGGCGGACAGACCGCGCAGGGCGGTGCGGTGCCGACGGGCGTGATGATCGGCCACGGCACCGTGCTGAGCTCGACGCAGCTCTCGATGCAGGAGGGCTCGATCGCGCAGACCGGGAGCCCGCTCGATCTCGCCATCGAAGGCGGCGGCTTCTTCCAGATCCGTCGCCCCGACGGAACGCTGGCCTACACGCGCAACGGCAACTTCCAGCTCGATCCGGAGGGGCGCCTCGTGACGCCCGAGGGCCTCGCTGTGGAGCCCGCGATCTCGGTGCCGCAGGGCGTGACCTCACTGACCATCTCGGCCGACGGCGTGATCACGGCGACGCTGCCGGGCTCGGGCGAGAGCCAAGAGGTCGGTCGGCTCGAGCTCGCGACGTTCCCCAACCCCGGCGGCCTCGAGCCCCTGGGCCGCAACCTCTACCGCGCGACGAGCGCGAGCGGCCCCGTGCTCACGGCCTCGCCCGGCAACGAGGGGCTGGGCACCGTCGCGCAGGGGATGCTCGAGGGATCGAACGTCGAGATCGTCACCGAGATGATCGATCTCATCGCGAGCCAGCGCGCCTACGAGCTGAACCACCGCGTGATCCAGGCGGCGGACGAGATGCTCCGCAAGACGACGGAGGTGTGACCATGCGCTCGCTCGTGCTCTGCACGCTGGCCCTCACGATCGCGCTCGCTCCGCTGGCGACGCGCGTGGAGGCTCAAGAGGTCGCCGTCGATCGCATCCACCTCGCGGAGATCGTGCCTGCGCTGGCGGGCACCGAGCTCGGCGCGATCGACCTCGGCGCCGCACCT
>JAFLCL010000474.1 GCA_017303575.1 Deltaproteobacteria bacterium | reverse complement strand
GCGCGCAATCACCTCGAGACGCTGCGTCGTGAGGCGGAGGAGTCGAGCGGCGGCGAGGTGCCCGTCGCGCAGAACCCGGTGGTCGTGGTGCCGACCGCGCAGACCACGACCACGACGACCGTGACGACCGGTCGCTGAACGCGAACACGAAAGACGACGGAGAAGAGAACATGAACACGAGTCGAATCTGGACGTTGCTCGCGGTCGCCGGTGCGATCGCCGGTCTCACGGCGGGCGGCAGCGCGGCGATCTCGCCGGCGCTGGCGAGCGCGCGTCGCACGATGGACGAAGCGCGCCGCGGACCCGCAGCGCGCCTCGAGCCCGACGAGCTCCTCGTCGCCCAGCGCACGCTCGACGTGGCCGAGGGTCAGTCGGACGGCTCGCAGAACGAGCGTCACTACGCGTACATGGCCGAGCGTCAGACGCGCATCGCCATGACCAACGCGCGCACCACCCTCGTCGAGCAGGGCCTCGAGGAGGATCGCGACGACTACCAGGCCGAGCTCGAGCGCATCACGCGCGAGCGTGGCCGTGCGCTCGAGAACGCCGACCGCGCGCTCGCCGCGCAGCAGGGTGCGATCATCCAGCAGCAGCAGCAGCTCGCGCAGAGCGAGCAGCAGATCGCGGAGAGCCAGGCGCGCCTCGCAGCCGAGCAGCAGGCGCGCGCCGAGGCCGAGCAGCGCGCAGCCGATGCGCTCACGCGTCTCCGTGAGCTCGCGAGCGTGAGGACCGAGTCCACGCAGACGATCATCACGCTCACGGGCGACGTGCTCTTCGAGACCGATCGCGCAGAGCTTCGTCCCGAGGCGCGCTCGCGTCTCCTCGCCGTCGCCGACGCGGTCCGCGCGACCGGCGTGACCGCGACGATCGTCGGCTACACGGACTCGCGTGGCTCGGACGAGTACAACCGTCAGCTCTCGCAGCGCCGTGCCGAGTCGGTGCGGACCTTCCTCGTCGGCGAGGGCGTGCCGGCGGATCGCATCCGCGCCGAGGGCCAGGGCGAGATGAACCCGATCGCGAACAACGCCACGGCCGAAGGTCGTGCGGAGAATCGTCGCGTGGAGATCGCGCTCACGCCGGTCACGCAGGTCGCGCAGACCAGCAGCACCACGACGGTCAGCGTCGCGGCGCGCTGATCGGCTCGACGTGAGTTGCCGCGCGGCGGGGTGCTCCGAGCGAGCCCCCCGCCGCGCGCGTCAGTGCAAGGTGCGCGGCTCGAGCGCGGCGCTGCACGCCTCTCGAAGGCGCAGGTCGAGCTCGGGGGACTGAACGATGGCGCGCTGCTCGGTGGCCGACAGCTGCGGCACGAAGCGCAGCGCGAGCGGCAGCGGCAGGTACGGGTTCTTGGTGAGCGCCACGCGCACGCCGTGGCGGATCACCCAGCGCGGCGAGCAGCACACCTCCCGCAGCACCTCGGACTGGATCGGGCGTTGTGCGACGAGACGGACGACGTCCGGCTCGGTGAGGTGCGGGTTGCCGAGGAGGATGCGGATGACGTCGGGGTGCGGATCCCGGAGCACGCGAGCGAGCAATGCGCGATCCCGCGTGCGCGCGACCGACTTGCGCTCGCCCAGCGAGAGCGGACGCCCCTTGCCGAAGTCGGGCACGCGACCCGTAACTTCGTCGCCCGACGCCGGCACGCCCTCCATCACGTCGGCGAGGTCGGCATGACCGCGACGACGAAGCCTCCGCGCGATGCTCGCGGCCAGCTCGCTCGCGGCAGGATCGGCGAGCACGATCGCGACGAGCAACCACACCTCACCCGCGCGTGGGTCGCGCGCGATCGATGCCGCGTGCACGACGGTCACCAGATCGCACACGTCCTCGAGGTCCTGCGTGTGGAGGATGCTGCGCACGTAGCCCGAGGCCATCGAGGGATCGCGGATGGCGCAAGCCACCGACAGCACCTCCTGCGCGCGCGCGTCCACCGCCCGAGTATGCACAAGGCTCGACGGTCGGGCTCGATCGGCGACCCACGCGACGAGGCTGGGCCTTGACGCAGCGCGTCGGCTCTGGAAACGTCCGAGACGCGCGCATGGAGACCCCGAACACCAACGAGTCGAAGAGCCCGCGCGTCATCAAGCGCTACGCGAACCGCAAGCTCTACGACACGCGCGACAGTCGCTACGTGACGCTGCTGCAGATCGCCGAGTACGTGCGGGGCGGCGAAGACGTCACGATCATCGACAACACCACGAAGGAAGATCTGACCAACGCGACCCTCGCGCAGATCGTCTACGAGGCGGAGAAGAACAGCGCCGAAAAGCCCGGCGAGACCGGCCGCCCCAAGACGATGGGCACGCTGCGCTCGCTCATCCAGAACGGCGGCGAGCTCTTCCAGACCTCGAGCGAGCGGCTGATGAGCAGCCTGCGCGAGGGCCCGATGGGCAAGCTGATCGCCCGTCGCGAAGGCACCGAGCCCGAGAAGGTGGAGGCCAAGCCCGAGAAGGTGGAGGCCAAGGCCGAGGCGATCGACGAGCCGACGAAGGCCGAGCGCAAGAACCTCCTGCTCGATCCGAAGGGCGCGATCGACGAGCTCCAGCGCCTCGCGGACGAGCGGGTGCGCGTGGTGCTCGGCACCGCCATCCAGTCGATGCACCAGCTCCAGGGCGAGGTCATGCGCCTGCACGACCGCATCGAGGAGCTCGAGCAGAAGCTGGTCGACGTCCAGAAGCGGCGGAGCGGCGGCGGTGAGGGCGACGGAGACGAAGGTACGGCGACGACCCCTCGGGAAACCGAGCGGAAGCCCTCGGAACGCTCGTAAGCCCTTCCCAGCATCGATCGCCTGGTTACAGGTGGCGGCCATTCGAGCTCCCCCGTGTCAGCGGGAATGCTCGAAATGGGCTGCGGGTTCGTCCGTAGCTCCAGTCATGAGGCGTCGACTTCGACGCCAGAAGGACTGCGATGGCCCCCATCGTTCCCACCGTGACCGAGACCCCCGACACCCTCCGTGAACAGTTCGCTGCCGAGGCGCTCTCGCACCTCGACTCGATGTACGGCGCGGCGCTCCGGCTCACGAGGAGCGAATCGGACGCGGACGACCTCGTCCAGGACGCGTTCCTCAAGGCGTATCGCTTCTACGATCGCTTCGAGCCGGGCACGAACATGCGGGCGTGGCTGCTCCGCGTGCTCACCAACACGTTCATCAACAAGTACCGCCGCACACACCGCGAGCGTCGCGTCTTCGAAGGCGACGACGCGGAGCCCGTGGGTGAGGGCGTGATGAGCCGCGCTGCGATGCGCGCGCTCCACGAGCCCGAGAGCGACGCCCTGCGCTCTCTCGTGTCGCAGGAGATCCAGGCGGCGCTCGACGAGCTGTCGGACGAGCACCGGCTGATGATCGTCCTCGCCGACGTCGAGGAGCTCTCGTACAAGGAGATCGCCGACATCGTCGGCTGTCCCATCGGCACCGTGATGTCGCGTCTCCACCGAGCGAGGAAGCAGCTGCAGGTGCGCCTGCTCGACCACGCCGTGGAGCTCGGGATCGTCACCGAGGATCGGGCGGAGGCACAGGCGACGCGCAAGGACGAGTCCGGGCCGATCGACCTCGAGGCGTACCGCCGCACGCGTGAGAGCAAGAAGAAGGAGGCCGCCGGATGATCTCCTGCCGCGTCGTATCGAGGCACGTCGATGCTCACGTCGACGGCGAGCTCGACTTCACCACCCAGGTGGAGTTCGACTCGCACCTCGCCAGCTGCCCCCTCTGTCGTGAGGAGGCGGCGCTGACGCGGGCGATCAAGGCGGAGACCAAGCGGGCGCTCGGGGGCGCCAAGGCCCCCGACGCGCTCCGTCGCAAGCTGCTCGCGGCGCTCGAGCGAGCACCGAACGACACCGCCGTTCACGAGGAGCCCATC
>JAFLCL010000473.1 GCA_017303575.1 Deltaproteobacteria bacterium | reverse complement strand
CGCGGTGGACGTTCAGCTTGATCGCCGTGTTGCTCTTGAAGTGCTGCATGAACGAGTCGAGCCGGCAGCCGCGTACGCCGAGCTCGAGGTGGCCGTGTGTCGAGAGGAAACAAAACGCGTGGACGCGTACGCCATAGATCTGGGCAGCGCGGGCGAGCGCGTCCGCGATCACGTAGTTGGTGTACGCGTCCGGCCGCATCAAGAACGCGTCGCCGACGCACGTGAACGAGACGTGGACGAGGTCTTGATCGGGAGGGAGGTAGCGACGGCGGGCCATGATGGACCGCTCTGTCGACGACTCGCGCACAACGTTGCGTGCTTTTCGTGCGGAGCGCGACCGCGCGAGGCCTCTCACCGCAGCGTGCTCGAGCTACTTGCTCGAGGCGCTCGACACGCTCACGGCGCCTGAATGCAGCCGGGCAGTGAGCGGGCACCGCGCGCGGGCGCGGGCGTGAGCACGTGGAACTCCACGCGACGGTTCACCTGACGACCGTCGGCCGTGGTGTTGGTCTCCATCGGTGCGGTCTCGCCGCAGCCCCAGCCCTCGAGACGATCGGGCGAGATGCCGTGGCTCGCGAGCCATGCGACCACGCTGCGAGCGCGTCGTCGTGAGAGCTCGAGGTTCGCGGCGTCGCGGCCGCGATCGTCGGTGTGTCCTTCCACGCGCACGAGCACGAGGTTCGGGTTCGCCGCGAGGATCGCGCGCACCTCCTCGAGCACGGGGAAGCTGCGATCGAGGATCACGTCGCGGTTCGTCGCGAACTCGACGCGCTGGAGCACGACGATCGTGCCCGTCTCGGCCTCGTAGCGGATGGTGCGCGGACAGCCGCGATCCTCGGGGCGACCGGGCGCGAGCGGACACTCGTCCTGTGGGTCGAGCACCGTGTCCTGATCATTGTCGGGATCGGGGCAGCCGTCCGAGTCCTCGAAGCCGTCGGCGTCTTCGGCGACGATCGGGCAGCCATCGTTCGGATCGAGGATGCCGTCGCCGTCGTTGTCGGGATCGGGACAGCCGTCTTCGTCCTCGAACGCGTCGCGATCCTCGGCGATCGTCGGACAGCGATCGTTCGGATCGAGGATGCCGTCGGCGTCGTTGTCGGGATCGGGGCAGCCGTCGGTGTCCTCGAAGCTGTCGCGATCCTCGGGCTCGTTCGGGCAACGATCGTCCGGATCGAGGATGCCGTCGCCGTCGGTGTCGGCGGGCCCGGGCTCGGGTGTGGGCACGGGCGCCGGCGGTGTCGTGCAGTGCGAGTCGGACCAGCCGATCATCAGGAGCCCACGGACATCAGGTGATCCGTAGCCCCGCGCGAGACCGGGGCCACCTGCGAGCGTCACGCCGAGACCGCAGATCGGCTCGAGCCGTAGACCGATCTGTGCTTCGACCGGCGACGTCTCGCGATCGCCGAAGCGCTCGAACGTCGTCGCGCCGAAGACCTCGATCAGCGCCGCGAGGCTGATGCCACCCGTCGGCGCCTCGTTCACGATCGGCAGCGTGCCGCCGAGGCCCCAGATGAATTCCTGACCGACGGGCAGCGTCTGGAGGCGCGCCTCGTCCGTCAGACGAAAGCGCGCGCCGACGTTCGCCGTGATGAGGAAGCCCGAGCCGAGGCGCACCTCGCCGAGCAGGCGCGGCACGATGCCCACGCCGCGCTCGCCGGTGTAGCGCTGCGATTCGCGCGACCACGTTGCGCTCGGCAGCGTGACATTCGCGTCGAGGCCGAGCGCGAGCACGTCCTCACGCTCACCGAAGAGCCGCACACGCGCGCCGAGCCACGCGTCGCCGAGGCCTGCGCCGTCTGCTGCCCCGATGCCCGCGGGCAGCATGTCGTCTCCTTCCTGCACGAGGTCGATCGGCAGACCGCCGTAGATCACGAGCCGATCGAAGAGACCGAGCGAAACGCCCACGTGCGCGCGCAGCTGGTGCTCGACGACCGCGATCTCTCCCGCCGAGCTGCCCGGTGTCGGCTCGTAGACGAGCGGGCCGTTGGCGTAGTCGAGGGCGAGCAACGCACCGACACGCAGATGCCCACGATCGTCGGGCCGCGAGAGGACGAGCCCGTCCTCTGCCGTCGCCGGCATGCGGTACTGGTCGAGCGTGACCGACTGCGCGTGCGCAGAGGACGCGCTGCCGAGCGTCGCGCCGGTGGCTGCCCCCGCGAGCACGACCGCGCTCGCGAGGGTGGTGGTGACGCGCTTCATGACGAGGCCACCTTTCCGAGGTGCTTGCGTGCGCGTGCGATCACGGCGAGCGCGAGCGCGAGACCGAAGAGGCCGAGCGTGCGCGAGCTCGCGTGGCCCGGCGTCGCCGAGCACAACGCGCCGCCTGCGAGACCACCGGTGAGCGCGCCTGCGCCGCTGTCGACACCGCCGCCCATGCCAGCGTCGCTGCCGCCGCCCACGCCGGAGTCGCCCATCGGCATGCCGCCGCCGTCTGCACGACCTGCGTCGCGCGCGGGACCTGCGTCGCCCGACATCGCGCCTGCGTCTCCGCTGCCTGCGTCGCCGCCGACGCCCGCGTCACCGCCGGGCAGGAGGCCCATCGGATCGAGGTAGTCGCGCACGCCGTCGCCATCGACGTCCGCGACGCCTTCGTCGCGATCGAGACCCATGTCGCCGTCGCTGTTGGTGTCGAGGTACGCGGGCACGCCATCACCATCGACGTCGCCGCCGAGCGCTGCCTCGTCCGCGCGCTCGATGCGCGTCGGGATGCCGTCGCCGTCGTCGTCCGGATCGGAGACGTCGGGTGTGCCGTCCGTGTCGGTGTCGCGGCACGGCGCGCTCGGGCACTCCTCGTCGTCGGGCACGCCGTCGCCGTCCATGTCCGGCGCGGGCGTCGCAGGATCGAGGTAGTCGGGCACGCCGTCGCCGTCGTCGTCGTCGGTGCCCTCGTCGCGATCGCGCATGCCGTCGCCGTCGCTGTCGAGGTCGAGGTACGCGGGTGTTCCATCGCGATCGACGTCGCCGCCGCGCGTGGTCTCGTCGGTCAGCTCGGTGCGCGTCGGGATGCCATCGCCGTCGTCGTCCGGATCGGTGCGATCGGGCATGCCGTCCATGTCGGTGTCGCGACACGGCATGGCCGGGCACTCGACGTCGTCGGGCACTCCGTCGCCGTCCATGTCGCCCGGGTGCGTGTCCGGATCGAGGTAGTCGGGCGTGCCGTCGCCATCGCCGTCCGCGCGGCCCTCGGTCACGTCGAGCGCGCCATCGCCATCGCTCTCGGTGTCGAGGTACGCGGGCGCTCCGTCGCCATCCACGTTGCCACCGGCCGCGGCCTCCTCGGCGATCTCGATGCTCGTCGGGATGCCATCGCCATCGTCGTCGGGATCACGATCATCCGAGGTGCCGTCGGCATCGGTGTCGCGCGCCGTCCCGCCGGGACGCTCCGTCGTGGTGGGGACGCCGTCGCCGTCGTCGTCCGCGTCGAGGTGATCGGGCGTGGTGTCGCCATCGGTGTCGACGTCCGCGCCGCTCGGACGCTCGGTGCGCGTGGGCACGCCGTCACCGTCGTCGTCGGTGTCGCGGTGATCGGGCGTGCCGTCCGTGTCGGTGTCGCGGTCGACGCCGCCCGGGCGCTCGGTCGTGTCGGGCACCGAGTCACCATCGCTGTCGCAGCTGGCCGACGCGAAGTAGGACCACATCGTCGTGCTCACGCTCGGGACGCACGCGAGGCACGCATCGGTCGGGTGCGCCGCGCCGCTCGCGCGACACGCGCCCTCGATCGCGCAGCCCTCGCCGCTGACCGTGAGGCTGCACGCGTCGGTGGCCTCGTCGCAGCTGTTCGTCGTGCAGCTCAGGCCGTCGTCGCACGGAGACGACCGTCGCCCGCCTGATTGCACGCCTGCTCTGCCTGTCCGGAAAACAGACTGGTAT
>JAFLCL010000472.1 GCA_017303575.1 Deltaproteobacteria bacterium | reverse complement strand
GGAACGCACTGGCGAAAAAGGCAACGAACTCTTTGGCGAGATCTGCATCGAAAACCGGAGCTGGGCCTCTGCGCGCGCCTCGTCGCGGCTCGCGATGGCCTCCGCGTACGCGAGCGAGGCCTCCGCGTGCACGGCGCCGTTCGGTGCGCCGATGGCTTCACCCGCATCGAGCAACGACGCGAGCAAGGGCACGTGCGCGCGATCCCCGGTGCGCTCGATCGCGGCGATCGCGTACGACGCGACGGCGCGAAGGCCCAGCCCCAGCCACAGCTCGGTGCGCGCCACGAGGGCACGTCGGCCCGCGGCGAGGAGGTTGCCGCGCTCGGCGAGGATCTCGCGCCAGCTCTCTCGCGCGGGATCCGATCGGAGGAGATCGATCCAGCGCTTGGCGACGTTCGCGTAGTAGGCCGCGTGTCGGGTCTCGAGCGTGTCGCGATCGCCGCGCACGGCGAGCTCACGCTCGACGAACGAGCGCACGGCGTCTTCGAGCGCGTAGCGCGGGACGGCGAGCTGATCGGGGTGCGCCGCGGCGCGGAGGATGCCGCCGTGCGCCAGCGCGCGGATCTGATCGCCGATCTTCCGCTCGCGCGGCGCCTCGAGCAGCGCCTCCACCGCGGGCACGTCGAACGTGTCGAAGACAGCGAGCGAGACTGCGAGGTGCTGCTCGGTCGGCGGCAAGAGATGAAACGAGGCCTCGATGGCGGTGCGCAGCGGCACGCCATCGTGCTGCGAGTCGTAGGAGTCGAGGATCTGCGTGGTGCGCGCGACGCGATCCATCACGCTCGAGAGGCCGTCCTCGGCGACCCGCGCGGCCGTGAGCGCGATCGCGAGCGGGTTGCTCTCGAGCGCGCGCGCGAGGTGCTCGAGCTGGTTCGTGTCGGGGCTGGGCACACCGGGCGCGAGGCGCTCGAGGTGCGCCGCGAAGAGCTCGAGCGCTTCATCCGAGGCGAGGCCGTCGAGCTCGATCGCGTGATCGGTCGCCAGCGGCACGAGCACGCGTGAGGTGAGGAGGAATTGCGTCTTGTTCGTGGCGCGATCGGGCTCGCGCTCGACCCAGCGCGAGAGCGTCGCGAGCCCCTCGGGCACCAGGCGCTCGAAGCCATCGAGCACCACGAGCCCACCCGCGCGCTCCGCGAGGCGACGCTCGATGCGATCGAGGCTCGCCTCTCGCTCCGAGAGGCCGAGCGCGTAGGCCATGGCCTCGAGGAGCTGACCTTCACGCGAGAGGCTCGAGAGATCCACCCACACCACGGGCTCGCCCGACTCGCGCAGCACGTACTCGGCCGCGAGGCGTGTCTTGCCCACGCCGCCCGTGCCCACGATCGAGACCAGGCGCGCGCCGCGCGAGAGGAACGCGTCGAGTCGGTTGAGCTCCTCCACGCGTCCGATGAACGGGCCTTGCTTGGCTGCGTTCCTCGCCGCGTGCGGCACCGTGGCGGGCACGAACGGCGGGGGCGCGATGGAGATGCGGGGACCGATCGTGCGGAGCACGAGCCCCGCGAGATCGGCAGAGTTGGACTCGGGATCCGAGGCGCGACCTTCGTCGAGCCGCTGCCACACCGCGCTCCCGTCGCCGTGCCGCAGGAGCGGCTCCTTCTCGACGCAGCGCACGACGACGTCGGCGAGCCACTTCGGGGTGCCGGGCGCGGCGACATCGAGGCGCGGCGCGGGGTCGCCCAAGATCGCGCGCAGTGTCTGGGCGGGCGTCGATCGTCGGAAGAGCGGCTGGCCCGTGACCATCTCCCAGATCGTCACGCCGAGAGAGAACACGTCGCTGCGGGCATCGACGGGACGACCGCTCGCCTGCTCGGGCGCCATGTACGCGGGCGTTCCCAGCACAGCGCCGGGCGAGGTCTGCACGGACTGCCAGTCGACGATGGTGTTGCCGTCCCCGGGATCGATCGCCTCGATCTGCTTGGCGAGGCCGAAGTCGACCAGCTTCACCGCACCCTCGCGACCGATCATCACGTTCGAGGGCTTGAGGTCGCGGTGCATGACGCCTGCGGCGTGCGCAGCCGCGAGGCCCGCGCTCATCTGGAGCGCGATCGCGAGCGCGTCGGGCCACGGGATGGGGCCGCCCTTCACGATCGCCGCGAGCGTCGTGCCGCTCACGAGCTCCATCGCGTGGAAGTAGAAGTCGCCCTCGCTGCCCGCGTCGATCGTGCCCGAGAGGTTCGGGTGCGCGAGCGCCTCGGCGGCGCGAGCCTCTTGGAGGAAGCGTCGCAGGCCCTGCTCGCCGGGACGCTTCTTGTGCACCTTGAGCGCGACGGTGCGACCGAGGAAGAGATCGCGAGCGCGGTACACGGTGCCCATCGCGCCGACGCCGAGCCGCTCCAGGAGGAGGTAGGGTCCGATGCGTCGACCGACGAGCCCGTCGCTCGTTTCCGGCGCAGATTGCAAGCGTGGCGAGCATACACGAGGACAGCTCGCACGATCGCGCCGACGCGTCCGAGGCCGTCGAAGCGCGCACGCCGGGCTCACCCACGCGCTCGAGGCTCGAGCTGGACACGGGCGAGTGCGATCCGATCCGGAGCCTCGCGTTCCATCGCCTCGGACAGAACGATCGCGCGACCACGCGACGAGCGGATCGTTTCGACAAAGCCTTCCGCGCGCCTTCGGGCCCGGCCCGCGTGACCATCACGTGCGAGCGCGATCGCGCGATCGTGGAGCTCGAGTCTCACGTGGACGATCACGAGGCGCTCCGCGCGGCGGTGCCTGGTCTGCTCGGGCTCGAGGATCACGGTCACGCGCTCTTCGATCCCCCTGCGCACGCCGATCCGAAGCGTGTGCTCCGCGACGCGCGCCTCCGTGCGAAGAGCCTGCGGCTCGTGCGGGTGCCGTGGCTCTACGAGTTGCTCGTCCTCATCGTGATCCAGCAGCGCGTCGCGCATCCCGACGCGATGGCCTCGCACCGCTGGCTGATCCGGCATCGCGGATCGCCCTATTCGGAGGGCGATCCAGGCCTCGTCCTGTTTCCTTCGCCGCTCGTCTTGAGCCGCCTCGCGCCCGAGGTGTTCCGCGAGGCGGGCATCGACCGCGAGCGCGCGGAGCGGCTGCGCACGGTGGGCCGCATCGCGCGACACCTGCCGCGGATCGCGCGCCTGCCGTTCGACGAGGTCCGCGCGACCCTCGCGCGCGTGAAGTGCCTCGGGCCGTGGACCATGCCTGATACCCAGGCCCCGCACCCGCGGGGCCTGCTTTTTTCTGCTGCCCTGATAGGCGATGATCCGGAAGCATGACGCCCCTGCGCATACTGATGGTCACGGCTGAATACACGCCGCTCGCCAAGACTGGTGGCCTCGCCGACATGGTTGCCGGCCTCAGCACGGAACTGGCGAACTCGGGACACGATGTCCGCATCCTTATCCCGAGATATCGCGGCGTCGAGGCTGCCGGCGAGCCCCTAAGCTCGCTGCAGCTCCCGCCGTTCGCCACGGCCATCTCGCCCGTGGCCCTGAACGCGACGCACCCGCCCTATGAACTCATCCGCCGGAGTACCGGTTCAGGCCCCGAGATCTGGCAGCTGGATGCGCCGGGCTTCTTTGCGGGAAGCACGATATACGGGGGCGGCGACACTGAAGCGCTGCGTTTCGCTCTGCTTTCGCATGCGGCCCTGAAACTCTGGGCGGCGCTATGCGTGCTGGCTGTCCTGTTCTTCTCCGTGGTGAACGGCGACTACATGATCACTGCGGATGCGAGCCTTGAAGGCACGGTCCAGCGTGCAGTGACAGTCTCCCTGCAGGGTTACATCATGGATGCGCGCGCGCGCGCGGGTGACATCGTGCGCAGCGGCGACGTGCTCGCCACGCTGGATGATCGCGACCTGAGGCTGGAGCGCCTGAAGCTGGTGAGCCAGGGTACGCAGCAGGAAAGCGAACGCCGCCAGGCCAT
>JAFLCL010000471.1 GCA_017303575.1 Deltaproteobacteria bacterium | reverse complement strand
TCGGCCCGCTCGGCGGCGCGACGATCGATCCGGTCGCCGCGCCGCCGCCCGTGCCGCCGCCGACGGTCGAGCCGAGCACCACGGGTTGGATCGTGCCCACCACGATCGTGATCGGCGTGCTGGCGCTCTTGGTGCTCGGGCGCGCATTCCTGGGCGGCGACACGGGGACGCCCGTGGCGCCGAACGCGGCGCCCCCGAGGATCGTGGAGCCCGTGACGGGACCAGTCACCGAGGGCACGAGCACCGAAGCGGGCGCGCTCCCTACGACGGAAGCCGACGCGGTCCCGGAGATCGACGCCGAGGCGACGACGCCAGAGACCGAAGCCGCGCACACCGCGCCCACTTCGACCGCGGAGCGCCCTCGTCGTCAGGTCGACGACGAGGGCGAGCATGCAGTGGCGCCGAGCTCCGACGACCCGAGCTCGTCGTTGCGTGAAGAGGTCGCGCTGATGGAGCGCGCGATGCGTCACCGTCGTGAGGGTGACGTGGCGGGTGTGCGTGCGGCCCTCGCCGAGCACGCGGCACGTTTTCCCGACGGCCACCTCGCGCCCGAGCGCACACGCCTCCTCGGAGAGCTGGCCGCGGAGGGAGCGACGCCGTGATCCGTCGCGCACACCTCGTGATCGCGATCGCGACGCTGAGCGCGTGCCGCATGGACGTGCAGCTCGAGGCGCATCGCGACGCTGCGCCGCGTGATGCGCTGGTGCTCGACGCTTCGCGCACCGACGCCCGTGCCTTCGATGCGTTCGCGCTTCCCGATGCCGCGCTCGATGCGCCCGACCTCGACGCAGGACCGCTGCCGCCGGTGTGCGCGGGCCCGGGCCTCGCGCTCGGATCCGTGGCGGTCACCCCGGCCTCGCTCGCGCCCGTGCTCTCGATCGTCGGCGCGGGCGACGCGCAGCGTTACGCCGTGCTCGTGCCGCCCTCCGCGCGCCCCTTGCCCACCACCCTCGCCCGACTCGTCGTGCTCGATGCCCGAGCCGACGTGGTCGCGGATCGCGAGATCGAGGTGGCCAGCGGTGGCGCCGCGCTCCTCGCGCTTCCGGACGCGAGCACGACCGCGGGCGAAGAAGCGTTCGTGGTGATCGTCGGCGATCAGCTCTCGTTCTTCGACGCGAACGGTGAGGTCGTGGGCGATGCGGTCAGACTGCCGCGCGCGATCGCCCCCGCGCACCAGGCCTCGCTCGCGTGGCTCGACGACACGCACCTCGTCTACGTCTCCACCGAGCTCTCGATCGTGTCGTTCGATCGCACGGCGCGAGGCGCGAGCGTGAGCACCGCCGTGGTGTCGGCGGTCGACGACGTCTTCCTCGCCCCCGGCTCGGTGGTGATCAACCGCGGCGAGCCCATGCTCGAGACGATCGAGCTCTCGAGCACGCTCGACGGCACTGAGACGGTCCATCTCGTCCAGCCCGAGCCCCATGCAGGCTTCGTGATCGGCGCGTTCAGGATCGGCGCCGAGCGTCGCTGGGTGGTGCGGGCCAACGAGGAGTTCCGCACCCAGCCCAAGCTCATCCGGGTCGAGGACGACGGCACCGTGGAGACGATCACCGGCGACATCGTGGTGATGGGGCCGCCCGACACGACGCAGCGCGATGGCCTGGTCGCGATCGGCGGTACCGATGGTGCGGTGATCGTCGTCGATCCCGACGCGGGCACCTTCCGCACGCTCGTGGCGCCGGGCGCGCAGCAGCTCGCGGCGATCGCGCGGGGCCCCGATGGCATCGCCGCGCTCGTGGTGGAGCCAGGCGATCCCGACGCCCGCCTCGTGCTGCGCTGCGAGCTCTGACGCACGCGCGCCAGGCGTCCGATCAGAACTCTCCCGCGATGCCATCGGCCCGCAGCGAGAGACGCACGCCCGTGCGCGTCTCGTAGCGCGCGGGGCGTGACTCGATCTCGCCCGCATCGAGCGCGCCCAGCAGCTGCAGCGCGCCGAGCAGGAGCTCCACCGCGCCCAGCGTGCCGAGCGTGATCTGCGTGAGCTCCACGCGGCTCAGCGCGACGCCGACGATGCCCGTGAACACGCCGGTCGCGATGCCCGAGATGCCCTGCGCCAAGGAGAACAGGCGCGCGTCGCGGGCGCGATCCGCATCCGCCACGAGGTAGCCCTCGTGTCGTCCGATCTGTCCGAGGTCGGGGCGGCCCTCGGCGCTGAGGCGACGCCACTCCGCATAACGACGCTCCTCGGTCGAGATGGTGACGGAGCCCAGGATGGCCGTGGCGAGCGAGAGCGCGCCGAGCTGGAGCGGGAGGATCGAGAGGATGGGGTAGAGGCCCGATCCGTCGTCGAGCGCGAAGAACACGGGCGTCGCGCCGATGCCGATCGCGGCGATGATGTAGCCCATCACCGCAGAGAACGTGCGGGCCTGCTGCGCGCCGTTGGCGTCGGCCGCGAGGATCGCGTCGAGCTCGTGGGCGCGTAGCTCGAGGCCGAACGGATCGGCCAGCGCTTGCGCGTCCTCTGCCTCCGATGCGTCGAGGGGCTCGCTCTCGATCGCCACGTCGAAGTCGGTGTCCGACGAGGGCGCCGCGGGAACTGCCTCGTCGGGTGCCTCCGGCGTCGCGATGCTCGTGTCCTCGGCAGCCTGCGCGCGCACGATCCCCGTCGAGAAGATCGCGACGGCGACGATCGCAGGCACGAGGGAGCGCATCGGTCGATCTTGCGGCCTCTGGCCTCGCGCGTCAGCCGCGAAAGTCGGAGCGAGGCTCGTCGCGTCGAGGCAGCATGCGGCGATGTCCGACGACAGAACGTCCCGCTCCGAGACGGAGCGCTTCGAGCGCGCGCAGACCCAGGTCGCCGGACCCAAGGGCGTGGTGCCCGAGACGCAGGGCTCGATGCCCACGCACGCCAACGCGCCCAAGGCCTCGGACACGCTGCCCACCGATCTGCCCGCGTTCGTGAGCCTGCTCGGTGTGCCGAGCTTCGAGGCTCGCTACGAAGCGCACGAGCTGCTGGGCAAGGGCGGCATGGGCGAGGTGCGCCTCTACCTCGATCGACGCATCGGCCGCGACGTCGCGCACAAGACGCTGCGCAAGGACGTGCGCAAGAGCTCGATCGGCCTCGAGCGCTTCGTGCGCGAGGCGCGCGTGCAGGGGCAGCTCGAGCACCCCGCGGTGCTACCGGTCTACGACCTCGGCGTCGATCCCGAGGGGCACGTGTTCTTCACGATGAAGCGCGTGCGCGGCACGCCGCTCGACGTGGTGCTCGACGCGATCTCCATGGACGACGCCGAGATGCGTGCGCTCCACTCGCGTCGTCGGTTGCTCTCGGCGTTCGTGCAGGTCTGCCGCGCGATGGACTTCGCCCACAGCCGCGGGGTGCTCCACCGCGATCTCAAGCCCGCGAACGTGATGCTCGGCGAGTACGGCGAGGTGCACGTGCTCGACTGGGGCCTCGCCAAGATCGTGGGCACCGATGCGCAGCGCGGCGATCGCGAGCGCGTCGGCGACGTGCCCGAGGACGGAGAGAGCGGAGATTCTTCGAGCACGCCCACGCTCGCGGGCTCGGTGCTCGGCACGCCGGGCTACATGTCGCCCGAGCAGGCGCGCGGCGAGACCGACGGCCTCGATGGACGGACGGATGTCTACTCGCTCGGCGCGATCCTCTTCGAGATCGTGTTCCGCGAGCCGCTTCACGCGGTGCCCGGCGCGGCCGCGCGCATGGGCTCGACGCTGGTGGGCGCCGAGATGCGCGCGAGCGAGCGCATGCACGGCGCCGATGTCCCGCCCGAGCTCGAGGAGATCTGCAAGCGCGCGTGCGCCCTCGATCCCGACTACCGCACGCCGAGCGCCCGCGCGCTCGCGGACGCCGTCGAGCGCTTCCTCGATGGCGAGCGAGACGACGAGCGTCGCAAGGAGCTCGCGCGCGAGCACGTCGAGAAGGCCCGCGCGCTC
>JAFLCL010000470.1 GCA_017303575.1 Deltaproteobacteria bacterium | reverse complement strand
AACGCTGCACCGGCCAACGCTGCGCCGGCCTCGCGCTGGGAGCTCGATCGCGAGCGCTTCCCCCTCCTCGCGACGCTCGGCCGCAACCTCTCCGCGCTCGCCGCGCGCGGCGCCATCGATCCCGTGCTCGGTCGCGACAAGGAGCTCGAGCAATTGCTCGACGTGCTCTCGCGTCGACGCGGCAACAACCCCGTGCTCGTCGGGCCACCGGGTGTCGGCAAGACGGCGATCGTCGAGGGCCTCGCGCTCGCGATCGTCGATGCCGCCGAGGAGCGACGATCCGACGTCGCGCTCGGTACGCTCGCCGATCGGATCGTCATCGAGGTGACGGCGGGAGCGCTCGCGAGCGGCACCGGCGTGCGCGGCGCGCTCGCCGACAAGCTCAAGAAGCTCAAGGACGAGCTCGCCAAGGCCGAGGGCCGCGTGCTGATCTTCTTCGACGAGATCCACGCGATCGTGGGCGAGCCGGCGGGCGCCGACGATCTCGCGAGCGAGCTCAAGGGCGCGCTCGCGCGCGGCGAGCTGTCGTGCATCGGCGCAAGCACCGACGCCGAGATGCGCAAGCACTTCGATCGGGATCCGGCCTTCGCGCGTCGCTTCAGCGTCGTCCACGTGGGCGAGCCGAGCGCCGACGCGACGGAGCGCATCCTCGCGGGCCTCTTGCCTCGCTACGAGGCGCACCACGGGACGCGCTACGAGCCTGCTGCGGTGCGTGCGGCCGTGGAGCTGTCGGTGCGCTTCCTCCCCGAGCGCTGCCTGCCCGACAAGGCCATCGGCGTGCTCGATCTCGCGGGCGGGCGCGCGCGTCGCCTGGGATCGACCGAGGTCACCGCCGCCGACGTCGCGCGGGTGATCGCCGACGAGGCGCACGTGCCCGTCGATCGTCTGCTCCTCCGCGACGGAGAGCGGCTGCTCGCGCTCGAGGCGCACCTCGCCGAGCGCGTGGTCGGACAGACGAGCGCGCTCGCGAAGATCTCCGACGCCCTGCGCAAGGGCGCCGCGGGCTTTCGTGGTCGTCGTCCGCTCGCGACCTTTCTGCTGCTCGGCACGACCGGTGTCGGCAAGACGGAGACCGCCAAGGCCATCGCCGATCTGCTGTTCGCGCCTGGCGCGATGACGCGCTTCGACATGAGCGAGATGAGCGAGAGCCACGCTGTCGCGCGTCTGTTCGGTGCGCCTCCGGGCTACGTCGGGCACGAGGCTGGCGGGCAGCTCACCGAGGCGGTGCGTCGTCGCCCCTACCAGCTCGTGCTCCTCGACGAGATCGAGAAGGCGCACCCCGACGTGCTGCTCGCGCTGCTTCCGCTGCTCGACGAAGGTCGCCTCACCGACGGCCGTGGTCGCACGGTCGACTTCACCAACACCGTGATCGTGCTGACGTCGAACCTCGGCGCGGCGGCGGCGACGCAGCGTGTGTCTCGCGCGATCGGCTTCGACTCGCCCGACCCCACGGTGGTCGCCCAGAACGACCGCGCGCAGCGCGCGACCCGCGTGCTGGATGCAGCGCGCAAGTCGCTGCCGCCCGAGCTCTGGAACCGGATCGACGAGCCGCTCTACTTCGCGCCGCTCGAAGAGGACGACGTGATCGAGATCGCGTCGCGCATGCTTCGCGCGCTCGCGAAGACGCTCGAGGCCGAGCGCGGCATCGAGCTCGAGATCGAGCCCTCGGCGTGTCAGGCGCTGGCGCGCGCAGGTGGCTTCGAGCCCTCGCTCGGCGCGCGTCCCATGCGGCGCACCGTGGGTCGTCTGGTCGAGTCCCCGCTCGCGTCGCGCCTGCTCGCGGGCGAGATCGCGCGCGGCGAGCGTGTTCGGATTCGTGGGCGCGGTGATCAGGTCGTGTTCGACGTGCTCGGGGCGCGCGCGCCCGAGGAGCAGGTCGCTGCGGAGTGAGGCTCGCGTTCACTCCGCCTCGAGCACCTCGAAGAGCGTGCACGGGTCGCCCAGTGAAGGCGGGCACGCCGCGATCTCGCGGAAGCGATCGGGTCGGCTGCGCGCGGCGTCGGCGCCAGTGAAGTGAGGACCCTCGCCGAGCACGATGCGTCGCGTGTGCTCGCGAGCGACGAGATCGAGGAGCGTGGCGACATCGGGCTCGTGCTCGGCGACGTAGACGACGTGACCGTGTTGGTGCGACGCGAAGAGCCGCCCCGGGAGGTTGAAGCTCGGGTCGTAGGCGAACGACTCGCCGTGCCCGATCGCTGCGCGCGCCTCGGCCCACGGCGCCTCGTCGAGGTCGATGCCGTACGCCCCCTCACGCTCGGCCTCGGGCAACGCCGCGATCGCGGAGAGCGGGGGCCCGTCCACCGTGAACCCCGTGCTCGCGTGGCCCACCGACACCACGGCGAGCACGATCAACGTCACGTCGATCGCGCGCTGCCATCGACGCCGCAGGTCGATCGTGGCCACCGCGGCCACAGCGAGGAGCGCGCCCACGACAGCGATCGTGTAGCGGCCCCAGAACGCGTGCGGGGCGGCGAGCGTGGCGAGGGTCAGCGGAACGGCGAACAGCGCGGGGCGACGCATGCGCTCGCGGAACTCGCGGTCGCGTAGCGCGGCGGTGCACGCCGCGATCGCGATCGGGAGGAGGCCGAGCGTGAACAGCGCGCCGAGCCCACCACGTCGCATGTCGTAGGAGGGGCGCGCTTCGAACGGCGCGAGCCACGCGTCGAGCAGCCGCTCGAAGAAGCCCGCGGAGGCGAACGGCTCGCTCGTGCCCCGCGTCGCGAGCTCGCCCCACGTGGTGAGGCCGTCGAGCGAGATCGGGCCGAGCTCGATCGCGATCGGCCAGAGCGGGTTGCCGTAGAGCGCGAGGTTCTCGAGGTAGGTCCAGCCTCCGACGCTGGCGACGACGCCGCCTGCGAAGAAGACCTCACCGAGTCGCTTCTCCCGAGCGCCCCGCACGGCGAGCACCGCGAAGCCTGCGAGGATCACGAGCGGCGAGGTCGGCTCGGTGCCGAGCGCGAGCCCGAGCGCGAGCGCCGAGACGCCGATCGTGGGCGCGTCGAGCGGACCCGTCGCGAGCACCGCGGCGGCGAGCACGAGCGAAGCGAACATCACGTCCACCTCGCAGCTCGCGAGCTCGAGCATCACCGCGGGCACCGCCACGAAGCACAGCGCGAGCGCGAGCGCGCGACGTGTCGGAACACCCTCGCGCCGCGCCGCGAGGGCGATCGCCAGCACGGCCAGCGCGGCGAAGGGGACCTGCGCGAGCTCGGCCAGCGCGTCGTGTCCGAGCGCGAGTCGGAACGCGGTGAGGTACACAGCGCCCAGGTGCGGATACGCGGTCGCGTAGACGATGTGCGTCGGCACCGGCCGCAGCACGTGCGCCTGGATCGCGTCGCTCGAGATCGGCAGGTGGTACGCGAGCGACTCCCACGCCCAGGGCGCGAGCAACCACGCGGCGCTCGCCGCGAGCGCCACGACCACGAGCGCGACGAGCAGCGCGGCGGCGAGCGTCGGGCTGGTCGTGGCGGTGACGAGCATCGCCGAGAGACGCGAGAGATCGGCGCGCGCCTGCGCCATCGCGCGCGCACCCGCACCGAGCAGCACGAAGGCCGCGACGATCACCGCCGCGGCGAGCAGCCCTGCAGTCCCGATCGCGTCGAGCATCGAGAGCAGCTCCACGATCCCGATCGCGCTCGCGTTCGCCAGCAAGATCGCGACGACCGCGCGCTCCAGCGACGAGCGGCTCGGGAAGAGCGCCGCCGACGCGAGGAGGCCCGTCGTGAGGAGCGCTGCCGAGACGAGGAGGAAGAGCACGAGGCCACCGCGACGATACCAAGAGGACGTGTCCGAGGATCGATCTCCTCGCGTCCGCTCGACGTTCTCGTCGCGATGGCCTCACTCGACGCTGAACGTGCGTCGAGGCGTGCCCGAGTCAGCTGTCGCCGATCAGGTGCCGGTCGTGCCCGAGCCGCCGCTGCACGACGCCTGGCCGCCGCCGCCCGCGCCGCACGAC
>JAFLCL010000047.1 GCA_017303575.1 Deltaproteobacteria bacterium | reverse complement strand
TGCTCACCGTCCGCGACGATGTGCTCGATCGGCGACTCACCCGGCCCCTCGGTGCGGATCGGGTGCGCGTCGAGCACGACCTGCCCCGCGTCGTCGAGACGGTAGAGCGTGATGTCCGCACCTCCCCAGCGCGAGACCATCGCGAGCGCCACACCCGTGGACGTTCCATCACGCGCGCGCAGCGGGGCGGTGTCGATGAGCTCCATCCTCTGACCCGCGGGCGCGGGCGCGTAGGGTGTGCCGATCGCCGTGCCGTCCGCCGCGAGGCCGGTCGCACGCACGCACGAATGGCCGCGCGCGGGACCTGCGCACAGCGCGCCGATCGCGACGGCGAGGAAGCGTCCTCCGCTCGCGGGCGCGAGCACCGAGAGGCTCTGGCCCTGGTCGAGCGCGATCTCGTGCGGCGCGCCGAGCTCGGCGCCGATCGCGCGCGTGGTGAGCACGTGCTCGCCGCTCGACCACGCGACGAGCGTGCTGCCGCGGTGAGCCAACGACTCCGCGGGACGCCGGCCCGAGGGATGCGAGGCCACGTGCAGGCGCAGGTTGCGGACGCTCGATCGACCGAGCTCGCGTGGAGCGCTGGCCTGACAGGTCTCGGCACCGAGCCAGCGGCGATCCGGCTGCGTCGTGTTCAGTGCGGGCGGTGGCCGTGGCAGGGCTTGCTCCGCGCGCAAGGTGCTCACGTATCCGATGGGGAGGAGCAGCGCGACGAGCAGCGTCGCGAGGACCGTTCGTGCCCGCATCGCACGAGGCTACCCCGAGTCACGGCGCACGATCACAGCGGCGCGAGGAGCTCTTCGGTCACCGCATCGCCCAGCGTGCGACGCATCCACGCGCGCATCGGCTCTGCGTCGCCGCCCGTGCGCCAACGCTCGAAGTACGCGTCCTGCTCGTCCCACGCGAAGTCGGGCACCACGCGACCCGCGCGGAAGAGGCGCATCGCGCGGCGCGCGTTCCACACGAGGAACGCGAGGAAGTTGGGCTCGCGATCGAAGTAGCCGGGATCGCGCGTCTCGGCCGCCATGCCCACCGCCATCGCGTAGACGGTGAACTCGATCGTGCCATCGACCGTCCCGCGCCAGCCCGATCGCCAGAGGCCCGCACCCGCGCGGTCGACGCCCACCGCCGAGCCGTTCGTGTACGCGACCCACTCGTCCCACACGTAGAGCGGCGTGTCGTCCCAGTCGCGTGATCCCGTCAGGTAGAGGTCGAAGCGCGACCAGCGCAGGCTCGAGGGGATGTAGATGGCGATGTCGCTCTTGCGCATGGCGGGCTCCCTGACGAGGCACGCACGATCGTCGAGCACGTAGAAGCCGTTCGCGCGCGTGCCGGTGTCGTTCATCGTGTTGCGGATGTGGGCGTGGAGGCCGTGCGAGGTCTCGTGCCCGTAGGTGACGGTGTCGTCGTCGAAGTACGTGTCGCCGTACGATCGAGGCAGGTGCTGCACGATGTCGGTGAGCACCCCGCCCCAGCTAGCGTCGCTCGATCCGTGCGAGGCCGTGAGGGTTCGGCAGCGGAGCTCACCCAGCGGCGTCGGTGGAGCAGCCCACGCGTCGGGCGTGAGGACGAACGCGTCCGGGCGGTCGAGCGGACGAAACGCGTCTGCGAGGAGTACGTTCGCGTCGCCCGTCAGCGGCCACGCGTCCTCTCCGAATTCGAGGGGTTGCGAGGCATCGACGCCGGGCCTCAGCGCTGCGTCCACCGTCACGCCCGCATCACCGGCGGGTCGCCGCGGAGGGCGCGCGGTCGGCCCCTCGCACGCGCCCACGAGCAGCGCGGCGATCGTCGCGATGTCGGTCAGGGGGCCACCGAGACGACGAGATGTGCGGCAATTCGGGTGCGGCGAACGCATCGAGCCTCTAGTGGGGCGGCCCCGCGAAACCAATCAATCGGCCGTCTGGTAGAAGCTCGGCCGATACACGGAGAGGCACATGAACGACGCACTCACCGAGCGAGTCAGCGCGGGGCCACGCCCCACCCCGATCAACCCCGAGACGCTCGGCGCGCCGCGCGGCTACTCGAACGGGATCCTCTTTCCGGCGGGCGGCCGCCTCCTCTTCGTCGCCGGCCAGATCGGCTGGGATCGCGAGGGTCGCTTCGTCGACGGGCTCGTGGCGCAGTTCGAGCTCGCGCTCCGCAACGTGCTCGAGGTCGTGCGTGCGACGGAGGGCGGCCCCGAGTCGATCGGTCGGCTCACGATCTACGTGGTCGATCGAAACGACTACGGCGCGAACGTCAAGGCCATCGGACAGGCCTACCGCTCGATCATGGGCAAGCACTTCCCCGCGATGGCGCTCGTCGAGGTGAAGGCGCTCCTCGAGCCGCGGGCGCTGGTCGAGATCGAAGCGACGGCGGTCGTCTGAAGGTGTCCCGCGAGCACGAGGAGCAGACATGCAGGTTCGAGAAGAGGGCTTTCGGTTCGAGGTCGAGAACGGCGTGTGCGCGATCACGCTGGATCGCCCCGATCGCATCAACGCGCTGACGTTCGCCTCCTACGCCGCGCTGCGCGATGCGTTCCACGCGATCGCCGAGCGACCCGAGATCCGCGTGGTGCTCCTGCGCGGCGAGGGCCCCAAGGGCTTCTGCTCGGGCGGTGACGTGCGCGACATCATCGGCCAGCTCTTCTCGCGCGACATGCAAGGTCTGCTCGAGTTCACACGCCTCACCGGCTCGCTCGTGCACGCGATCCACACCTGCAAGGTGCCGGTGATCGCGGCCCTCCATGGTGTGGTCTGCGGCGCGGGCGCGGTGATCGCGATCGCCTCCGACGTGCGCATCGCCGCGCCCGACGCGCGCATCGCATTCCTCTTTCCCAAGGTCGGCCTCTCCGGCGCGGACATGGGCGCCTCGTGGCTGCTCCCGCGCATCGTCGGCTACGGCCGCGCGGCGGAGATGCTCTTCACCGGCGACTTCGTCGACGCCACCACCGCCGAGCGCATCGGGCTGTTCAACCGCATCGTGCCGTCGGAGTCGCTGCTCGCCGAGGCGCACGCGCTCGCGAAGCGCATCGCCGATGGCCCCGCGTTCGCGCACGCGATGACGAAGAAGATGCTCGACTACGAGCAGCACGTGGACTTCGCCACCGGCATCGAGGCCGAGGCGCAGGCGCAGGCCATCTGCATGCAGCACCCCGACTTCCGCGAGGCCTACGACGCCAACGTCGGCAAGCGGCCGCCGCGCTTCAAGTGAGAACGCGCTCGTCGCGCACGAGGATCCGATGACCCTGATCGCCAACGCCCCCCCCTTGCTCTCGGACGACGTCGTGGAGCGCGCGTTCGTGGGCCCCGACGAGCTGCGCGACGCGTGGAGCTCCGCCGCCGCGCTCGAGCCCGCGGCGCTGCGGGTCGAGCACGACGCGAGCGACCCTCGCGACGCGCTGGTGAAGCTCGTTCGCCTCCTCGGTGAGCGCGGTCTGCTCGGTCTCGCCGTGCCCCAGGCCTACGGCGGCACCTACGCGGAGGTGCGCTCGGTGCCGCTCTGTCTCGCGCGCGAGCGCCTCGGCTATGCGTCGCCGTTGGTGGAGCTCGCGTTCGCGATGCAGGCCCTCGGGAGCTACCCGGTCACCGCGCGCGGCTCCGACGCGCTCAAGGCGCAGTACCTGCCACGCGTCGCGGCGGGCGAGGCCGTCGCAGCCTTCGCGCTCACCGAAGAGGAGGCCGGATCCGACCTGGCGCGCATGCGCACGAGCGCGACGCTCACGCCCGAGGGCTACGTCCTCCACGGCAAGAAGATCTTCATCTCGAACGCGGGCATCGCGGACTTCTACGTCGTGTTCGCGGTCACCACGCCCAAGACCGCCACGTCCAAGCTCCGCCTCTCGGCGTTCGTCGTGGACGCCGATCGCCGGGGCCTCTCGACACGTCCTCAACACGTGCTCGGGGGTCATCCGATCGGCGAGCTCCAGCTCGAGAACGCGCTCGTGCCGCTGACGGCGCGCATCGGCGACGAAGGCGCGGGCCTGTCGATCGCGCTCGAGACCCTGCACAAGCTGCGGCCCACCGTGGGCGCCGCCGCGCTCGGCATGGCTCAGCGCGGGCTCTCCGAGACGCTCGGGCACGTGCGCACGCGCGAGCAGTTCAGCGGGCCGCTCGCCGAGCTCCAGGCCGTGCAGATGTCGCTCGCCGACATGGCCTGCGATCTCGAGAGCGCGCGACTCCTCGTCTACCGCGCCGCCGCGGTCGCCGACGTGGTCGCCCAGCTCAAGGTGCAGAACGGAAGCGAGAGTGCGGCAGATCGCTCGCGCGTCGCGCGCACCGGCAGCATGGCCAAGCTCGTGGCGACGGAGGCCGCGTTCCGTGTGATCGATCGCGCGGTGCAGCTCCACGGCGGTCGCGGCGTCGAGACGACGAGCATCGTCGCGCGCCTGTACGAGGACATCCGCGCGCTGCGGATCTACGAGGGTGCCTCGGACGTCCAGCGCCTCTTGATCGCGCGCGCGATGCTGGAGCGAGGCGTGTGAGCCCAACAGCCGCACCGCTGTGGCTCGTGCGCAAGGACGAGCTCGGACCGCTGCTCCCCACTGCCGTCCGGTTCCTGTCGCGCGAAGGCGCCAACCCTTCGCTCGAGCGCGGCGCGTCCACCCTCGCATGGCTCGCGCGACGCATCGACATCTTCGCCGAGCGCGACGTGAGCGCGCGCGAGGAGGCCGAGTTCGTCGAGGGCGCGGGCGCGCTGCTCGCAGCAGTGCTCGTCGATCACGTGGGCCTCGGCGCGCACGTGGCGCGCGACGGAGTGCACAGGATCCGCCTCGGGACGCACGGTTTCTTCGATCCCTTCCAGGCCATCGAGACAGCGCTCGCGTCGAGCTCGGCACGCTCCGCGCTCGTCCTCGAGGTCGCGCGCGCCGAGGCCGAGGCCGCCGGCAGCGCTGGCCACGGCCGGGTCTCGCGCGCGTTCGAGAGCGTGCTCGCCGACGTACGCCCGGATCTCGCGATCGACGAGCACTTCGAAGGTCGCCTCTGGCTCTCCACGCTCGACGGAGCGTCCGATCCCGAGAGCTCGCCCGTCGAGGTCGATCTCGCGCGCGTGATCCAGCTCGCGGAGGGACAGAGCGACACCTCGGTCGAGAACGCCGTGAAGAAGCTGGTGTCGATGCTGCCGGGCGGCGCGCAGCCGGGGCTCGATCGCGACGACGCGATCTCGCGGTTGCTTCCGCGCGTGGTGGGCCCCGCCTTCGATCTGCGCGAGGCGCTCTTCGCGCGACCGCTGCCCAACGGCGCGCGGCTGTGTCTCACGCTCGCGTACGACGATCGCGCGCGCTTCGTCCGTGAGAGCGAGCTCGCGCCGTGGACGCTCGATCCCGACGAGGCTGTGCGCATCGCGCTCGAGAACCTGGGCAAACGATCGAGCCGCGCGCGCTTCGGTCGCATCGAGACCTTCGATGGCCCCGTGATCTTCGCGCGCACGGGCGACGGCCTCGACTCGGCGCGCATCGTGTTGCCGGGCCTCGTCGACGTGCTCGGCGGCGAGCTGGGCGAGCCGTTCGTCGCGTGCGTACCGCATCGGGACGCGCTCTTCGCATGTCGTGCCGACGCACCCCTCTCGATGGAGGCGATGATGGCCCGCGTGAACGACGATCACGCCAAGGCGCCGCACCGCATCACGGACAAGCCCTTCCTCGTCGATCGCGCAGGCCTTCGACCGTTGTGACGAGGCTTTGACGTCGTGGACGGGATGCCCCATGACCGCCACACCGTTCACAACCCAAGGAGAGCTGCCGTGGCCGCCGAGACCCTCACCGATGCTGACTTCCGCACCGCGCTCGACTCGAACGAGCTCGTCGTCGTCGACTTCTTCGCGACGTGGTGTGGGCAGTGCATGTTGATGAAGCCGAAGTTCCAGAAGCTCTCGGACGAGCTGCCGCACGTGCGCTTCTTCATCGTCGACGGCGAGGCCGCGCCCGAGGCGCGCAAGACGGTCGAGATCCCCAACCTGCCGTACTTCGCGTTCTACAAGAACGGCCAGCAGGTCGACGGCCTCTTCACCACGAAGATCGACGGCCTCCGCGAGAAGCTCGAAGAGGTCTTCGGCAAGCCCCCCGCGAGCGTCGCGTGAAGCCCGCGGAGTCGAGGCGACTCGCGCTCGAGAAGAGCGCCGACGAGCTCGCGAGCGCCATCGAAGCGCTGTCGGAGGAGAAGGACCCGCCGTTCGAGATCGCAGGGGCGGATCACGGCGAGATGCTCACCAACGTCCTCCTCGCGCAGCGCATCCGGGAGCGCATCGATCGCGGCGAAGACGCGAAGGACGCCTTCCGCGCGGTGATGGGCGAGGTGCGCGCGGTCGTGTCGAACGACTGATCGGCCGCGCCTCGAGGCGCGGATCGCGCCGGTTTCTTCGGTCGTTCCGGGCGTTGACCCTCCGCGCGGCGCGATGCGAGGCTGCGCGGACATGTTCAAGCCGACGCTGCCGCAAGACGACGCCGACTCCCCCGCGCGAGCCGAGGCGCTCGGGCTTGCACGAGAGACCCACCGCTACTCGTACGTGTACCCGCCCGGCGCAGCCTGGGCCGACGAAGTGCCGAGGGGCGAGGGCTACTCGATCCCGTACGTCGCGGACTACCTGAAGATCGAAGCGGCCCTCTATGCGAACCACTTCGCGGCGCAGCTGGGCGGCATCGAGGACTACTCGGCGGCGCAGCACGACAAGGATCGCGCGTCGCTCCAGCCCGAGCGCCTGGGCGATCACCTCTTCTACATAGGGCAAGCGATCGCCGCGAGCGTGGAGCGCGTGCGCCTCGACAAGGTCGACGACTTCGCGCGCTTCTTCGCGCTGATCGACAGAACGCGCTCGCTGCGGCTCTTCCAGGGGACCACGCAGGAGCAGGACGAGCTCTTCGCGTGGCAGCGGCTGGCGGGCGCCAACCCGATGGTGATCGAGGGGCTCGATGCCCTGCCCGAGCGCATGCCAGTGACCGAGGAGCACTTCGCTGCGGCCATGAAGATCGCCGGCATCAGCGGCGACTCGCTCGAGCGCGCGCTCGGTGAAGGACGCCTCTTCGTCGCGGACTACCACCGGTTCGAGGGCGCGCAGAACGGCAAGAACGGCGAGACCGCGAAGTGGCTCTACGCGCCGATCGCGCTCTTCGTGCGGCCGGTGAGCGGCCCTGCGCTGCTGCCCGTGGCCATCCAGTGCGGCCAGACGCCCGGTGACGCGTATCCGATCTGGACGCCCGCGGATGGGCCGCGATGGAAGATGGCGCGCACGATCGTGCAGATCGCCGACGGCAACGATCACGAGACGCGTCAGCACCTGGGCAAGGCGCACGGCGTGATGGAAGCGGTGGTGCTCGCGGGGATGCGCAACCTCCCGCCCCAGCATCCGCTGCACGTGCTCCTCACGCCGCACTTCGAGACGACGCTGCAGATCAACGACTCCGCGAAGAACAGCCTCGTCGCGCCCGGGGGCGGCGTCGATCACGTGCTGGGCGGAACGCTCGAGACGTCGGTGAGGCTCACGGCGCTCGGGCTCGCGGAGCTGCGCATCGACGAGGCTTCGCCGATCAAGCAGCTCGCGCTGCGCAAGGTCGACGACACCTCGCGCCTGCCTGTGTACCCGTACCGCGACGACGCCATCGACGTGTGGGGCGCGATCTCGCGGTTCGTCAGTGCCTATGTCGAGCTCTACTACGCCGACGACGAGCGCGTCGCCTCGGACACCGAGCTCGCTGCGTTCCTCGCCGAGCTCGGCTCACAGGACGGCGGCCGGCTCGTCGGCGTGCCGACCGTGACGACACGCGCGGTGCTCTCGGAGCTCGTCGCCAGCCTGATCTTCATCGCGAGCGCGCAGCACTCCGCGCTCAACTACGCGCAGTTCGAGTACATGGGCATGATCCCGAACATGCCGGGGGCTGGCTACGCGCCTGCACCGACGCGCGACACGCCCGACGCCGAGAGCAGCTACGTCGATCTGCTCCCGCCCCTCGACATCGCCATCGAGCACTTCACCCTCGCGTACGAGCTGTCGAACATCCGTCGCAACCACCTGGGCGAGTACCCGTTCCTCCACTGGAAGGATCCCGCCGCGCGTGCGCTCGCGGACGCCTTCGCCAAGCACCTCGCCGATCTCGAGCTGCTTCTGGGAGCGCGCGACGGCTCGCGCCTCTTGCCCTACCCGTTCCTGCGACCCTCGATGATCGCGGCATCGATCCACATCTGATCATGCCCGCGCCGACCCTCACCTCCCTCCCCCAGCACGACCCCGATCCGATCGCGCGCGCGGCCTCGCTCGCGGCCGAGCGCGACCGGTACCGCTACACGTGGCATCGCCCCGAGGGCGTCGCGAGCGCCGCCGAAGTGCCGCGCTCGGATGCGTTCGATCTCGGCGTGTTGACCCGCTACGTCGGTGTGCAGGCGATGCTCGCCGCGCACGACATGATCACCACGAGCGCACACCGTGTCGGGCAGCTCGTGCGTCATCACGAGGTCGCGACGGCGGCGGGTCAGAGCTTCGACGAGCGACTCGCGGGCGCGATGAAGCTCGTGGTGCGCGGCGGGGAGCACCGCGCGACGCCTTCGGTGGCGCTCAAGTGGTTCGGCGCGGACGTGCCATCCCTGATCGCGATCCTCGCCGCCCATCCGGAGCGTCACGACGAGCTCTTCGCGTGGCAGCGCCTCGGAGGCGCGAACCCGTTCGCGCTGCGCAGGCTCGAGACGACCGACGCCGCGGCGCCCTTCGACGAAGCGCACTTCGCGGCAGCGGCGAAGGCTCACGCGATCGACGGCACGCTCGCGAGCGCGATCGACGGCAAGCGCCTCTTCCACGTCGACTTCCGCTACCTCGACGGCGCGCGCGATGGTGGTCTCGCCCTCGAGATCCCCAAGCGGGTCTTCGGCGCGCGCGCTCTCTTCGTGCAGCACCTCGGGCCGAGCCCGCGCTTTCTGCCCGTCGCCATCCAGTGCGTGCCGAGCGGACCGATCTTCACGCCCGCGGATGGGATCGGCTGGAGCATGGCCAAGCTCGTCCTCCAGTGCGCCGACACGCACGAGCAGGCGCTCACGTACCACGTGGCGCAGTGCCACTTCGTGATGGAGGCTTTCACGCTCGCATGCGTACGCGCCTTCGCGCCCGCGCACCCGATCCGAAAGCTGCTCGCGCCACACACGCAGTACACGCTCGCGATCGACGCGCAGGTACGCGACACGCTGATGAAGCCGGGGCAGGACCTCGAGGCGCTGATGGCCACGACGCTCGGCCAGAGCATCCTCCTCGTCGAGGACGCGATGCACGCGTTCGACGTGAACGCGGCGATGCCGCACGCGGACGTGAAGCGGCGTGGTCTCGACGATCCGGGCACGCTGCCGCACTGCCCGCTGCGCGACGATGGGCTGCCGGTATGGAGCGCCATCCGCCGCTTCGTCGGCGAGTACGTGGGGCTCTACTACACGAGCGACGCCGACGTCGTGGCCGACTCCGAGGCGCGCGCGTTCGGCCAGGAGCTCGGGGCTCGCTGGGGAGGACGGCTCGCGTCGATCCCCGAGGTCACCTCGGTCACCACGCTCGTCGATCTGGTGAGCTACGCGATCTGGACCGCGAGCCCGCTCCACGCGATCTGCAACGACTCACAGCTCGAGTTCATGGCGTGCTCGGCCAACATGCCGACCGCGCTCTACGGCAACGCGCCGACGACCTCGCCCACCGAGGCCGACCTCCTCGCGCTCTACGCGCCCGAAGAGATCTCGATGTCGCAGTACGCGTTCTTCTGCGGCCAGACGAAGCTCGAGGAGAACAAGCTCGGCGAGTACCCGCCCGATGCCTTCGACGATCCGCGCGTCGCGCCGCTGATCACTCGCTTCGTGGCCGAGCTCGCGTCGCTCGACGCACGGATCGACGCGCGTAACGCGAGCCGCCCTGCGCCCTACGTCTGGCTGCGCACGCAGACCATGCGCGCGAGCATCCACGCATGAGGCAAACGCCGTGACCGAACCGACCTCCCTCGCGCGCCACGATCCCGATCCGAGCGGCCGCGCCCAAGGGCTCGCACGATCGCGGAGCGACTACACCTACGACTACGCGTACCAGGACCTCTGCTTCACGGGAGACCTCCCGAAGAGCGAGTCGTTCGACGCGCCGTACATGGCGCAGTCGCTCGCCGCGACCGCCGCCTTCGAGGCCGAGCGCATGGGCACCCGGGCGAGCTCGTTCGCCACCGGCGTGCTCGATCGGTTGCGCGGCCAGGATGCCCCCGACGCGTCGGACGAGGGGCGCGTGACCGATCCCGCGGAGTACGACGCGATGATCGCGCGCTTCAAGCGGCCGCTGGCGGCGGATGCGTGGCGCGACCCCAGCCGCGCCGACCTCGCGTTCGCCTGGCAGCGCATCGCAGGCGCTGTGCCCACGCTGCTCCGCGGCGTGAAGCGCGTGCCGTCGCACTTCGCGGTCACGCAGACACATCTCGATGCGGCGCTCGCGCGCTTCGGCGTGGCGCCGCGCAGGCTCGAGGCGCTGGCCGACGAGGGGCGTCTCTTCCTCGCGGACTACGCGCGCTTCGACGGCATCCCGTGCGGCACGTACCCGCCGCGCGTGAGCGGTCGCGATGCGTCGAGCGCGACACAGAAGTTCCTCGCCGCTCCGATGGCGCTCTTCACGTCGATCGAAGGCACGGGGCTGCTCCCGATCGCGATCCAGTGCGGGCAGCGGCCCGACGCGCGCACACCGATCGTCACGCCCGCGGATGGCGCGCGCTGGCTGCTCGCGAAGACGATCGTGCAGACCGCGGACGCGAACCTCGAAGGGATCGTCGTCCACTTCGGCTACACGCACATGCTGGCGGAGCGCTTCATCCTCGCGGCGCGCAGGCAGCTGTCGCCCAGGCACCCGCTGCTCGCGCTGCTCGCGCCGCACTTCCGCTACACGCTCGCGGCCAACGCTTACGCGCGCAAGACCCTCGTCGTGCCCGACGGAACGCAGGATCGCGTGCTCGCCCCGCGCCTCGAGGCGACCCTCGCGATCCTCCGCGAGAGCGTGCGCGAGATCCGGATCGAGGATCTCGATCCGCGCCTCGCCGCGAAGAACGCGGGGCTCGAGGACACGAGCGCGCTCGCGCACCCGTTCCGAGACGATCAGCTCACCGTCTTCGAGGGCACGCGCCGCTGGGTCGAGGGCTACGTGGACCTCGCGTACGCGAGCGACGAGGACGTCGCGACCGACGTCGAGCTCGCGGCGATGGTGGACGAGATCGGCTCACCCGACGGGGGGCGCCTCCGCGATCTCTGTCGCGGGATGCGTCTCGCCACGCGCGCCGACGTGACGGACTTCTGCGCGCGCATCGTGCACCGCGTGAGCACCTACCACGCAGGCATCAACTACGGCTGGTACGACTGGATGGCCTACGTGCCCAACATGCCCGCGGCCACGTCGATGCCGATGCCCACGATCGATCAGCCCGTCGACGACGCGAGCTGGCTGGCGATGATGCCGCCGCGAGGTCTGGGCTGGGGCCAGCTGGCGCAGGTGCACGGCGTGGATGCGATCCACGTGTCGTTCCTCGGTCAGTACCCCGAGGGCTTCGCCGATCCGCGTGTCGCCCCGCTCCTCGGGCGCTTCCGAGCGGATCTCGAGGCCGCCGAGCAGACGATCGGTGCGCGCAACGCCACGCGGCTCTTCGCCTACCCCCACCTCCTTCCATCCCGCACCACCGCGAGCATCGAGTCGTGAGCCACACGATCGAGGGCTTTCGCGAGCTCGAAGAGGTCCATCGCGGTGCCAGCTCGCTCGTGCTCCGCGGCATTCGCGTGGGCGATGGGCGACGCGTGATCGTGAAGACGACGTCGCACCGCAGGCCGAGCCGCGCGGAGATCGCCTCGCTCGTGCGCGAGATGCGCCTGGCGCGAAAGGCGAGCTCGTCGCGATCCGTCGAGATGCTCGAGCAGCGCGACGTCGAGGGCGTGCCGATCCTGGTGATGGCCGACGCGGGCGGAACGCCTCTCGATCGTGTGCTCCGCGAGAGCACGCTCGACCTCGAGACCAAGCTCGAGATCGCGCTCGCCACCACGCTCGCGATCGAGGCGGTGCACGCGCGCGGCGTGGTGCACAAGGACGTGAACCCCTCGAACATCCTGTGGTCGTCCGAGACGCGGACGGCGCGGCTCATCGACTTCGGCATCGCGACGGAGCTCGAGCGCGAGCGGCCGAGCGGGCTCGACGTGCATCGCCTGGAGGGCACGCTGCACTACCTCGCGCCCGAGCAGACGGGTCGCACCAACCGACGCGTCGATCGACGCAGCGATCTCTACGCGCTCGGCGTCACCCTCTACGAGCTCTTCACCGGTCGCCGTCCGTTCGCCTCGAGCGATGCGCTCGAGCTCGTCCACGCACACCTCGCCCGGCGACCGATCCCGCCGCACGACCACGACGAGGCGATCCCCGAGACTGTGTCCGAGATCGTGCTGCGCCTCCTCGCGAAGGCCGCGGAGGACCGCTACCAGAGCGCCACCGGCCTCGCCGTCGACCTCGAGGAGTGCCTGCGCCTGTGGCGCGCGACGAGGAGCATCGGTCCCTTCGCGCTGGCGCGCGCCGACCGCCCACCGCGCCTCGAGATCTCCGAGCGCCTCTACGGTCGCGAGCGCGAGGCGCGTGCAATCGAGGAGGCGCTCGATCGCGCCGCGAGCGGGACGCGCGAGCTCTTGCTCGTCGGCGGCGTGGCGGGCATCGGCAAGACGTCGCTGGTGCACGCGACCCTCGGCGCGGTCACCGCCCATCGCGCGCACTTCCTCGAGGGGAAGTTCGATCCGCTGCGCCTCGGTGTCGCGTACGAGCCGCTCGCCGCCGCGGTCGGACGCTTCCTCCAGTCGATCCTGGCCGAGTCCCCGAGCGTCGTGTCGGACGTGAAGGAACGCCTCTCGCGCACGCTCGTGGATCACGCGGGCGTGCTGTTCGATCTGCTCCCCGAGCTCGCCGCCTTCGTGACGCGGCCCACGACACCGCCCCCCGAGGCGCCGGTCGCGGAGGCGGAGAATCGCTTCCACTTGGCCTTCCGCGCGCTCGTGGGCGCGCTCGTCGATGCACCTCGCCCGCTCGTGCTCTTCCTCGACGATCTGCAGTGGGCCGATCTCTCGACGCTGCGTCTGCTCGAAGGCCTCGTCACCGACGAGTCGCTCGCGCACCTCGTGGTCATCGGCGCCTACCGTGCGAACGAGATCGACGCGGCCCATCCGCTCTCGCTCACCCGCGAGCGCGTCGCGCGGGGGGGGCTCGAGCTCGTGTCGATCGAGCTCGTCGCGCCTGGTGAAGCCGCGCTGCGTCGCATGCTCTCGGACACGTTCGCGCGGGACGACGAAGCGCTGGCCGAGCTCTCGAGCCGCTGCATCCAACGCACGGGAGGCAATCCCTTCTTCCTCGGGCGCCTGCTCGCGGATCTCGTCGATCGCGATCTCGTCTCGTGGGACGGCGAGCAACGTCGCTGGGCGTGGGATGCGTCGGCGCTCGCGGAGCTCGAGCCGCGCAGGCTCGATGGCTCCGACACCGTCGTCGCATTGCTCGTCGACCGCATCGGGGCGCTCCCCGAGGACACGCGCCTCGCGCTCGCCCACGCAGCGTGTGTCGGCAGCACCTTCGATCTGAGAGCGCTCGCGCGGCTCTCGTCCACGAGCCCAGCGCGCGTGCAGAGCGCGCTCGATGCTGCAGTCACCAGCGGTCTCGTGAGCCCCCGTGGCAAGGGGTGGCGCCTCGAGGACGGCGACACGACGGAGGACACGCCCGACGAGGCGTTCCTCTACGCGTTCGAGCACGACCGCATCCAGGCAGCGGCTTACGAGACGCTCGCACCGGACGCGCGCGATCGCGTGCACCTCGCGCTCGGTCGTGCGCTGCTCGAGGACGGAGACGACCGCGGGTTCGACGCGATCCGTCACCTCAACCTCGCCTGTGATCTGCTCGATCCGCACGCTCGCCACGAGCTCGCGAAGAGGAACCGAGACGCGGGCCTGCGCGCGCGGCGCGGCTCGGCGTTCGCGGCCGCGTCCTCGTTCTTCGAGGCGGGTCTACGCGCGCTCCGCTCGGGCGCCGCGGGCGATGCCTTCGAGGTCGATGCGGGGCTGGCCTTCGAGCTCTCCGTCGCCTCGGCCGAGTGCGCCTACTTGATCGCGGCTCGCCCGCTCACGCAGCGACGTCTCGAGGACGCCTACGCTCACGCGCCGAGCCCGCTCGCGCGCGTGGAGGTGCAGCGCGTCGACATCGGCGCGCACATCGCCGCGCAGGATCTCCACGGCGCGATCCGCCTCGCGCGCGAGGCGCTCGTTCCGCTCGGCGTGACGCTCCCCGCCGAAGCGACGGACGCCGACGTCGGCGCCGCGGTGGGACGCGCGATGACAGCGCTCGGGACCGACGGCCCCGCGCGGCTCGAGTCGCTCCCCGACGTGACCGATCCTCGGGTGCTCGCTGCGATGGACCTGCTCGTCCAGGCCAGCTCGCCCGCGTACTACGCCATGCCGTCGCTCCTGCCGGTGATCGCCGCCGAGCTCGTCGTGACCTCGCTCGAGCGTGGTCCTTGCGTGGCGACACCGTTCGGTCTCTCGGTCTTCGGCATCGTTCTCAACGCCATCGGCATGCTGCCCGCCGCGCACGAGCTGGGCCTGCTCGCGCGTCGCATGCTCGATCGCTGGCCCGATCGGCGCCTCGAGGCGCGCACGCGCCTCGTCGTGCACAACAACGTCTGCAGCTGGATCGTGCCGGTCCAGCGCGCGCTCGACGATCTCCTCGACACAGTGCGCGTGGGTCGCCTCAGCGGCGACATGGAGTTCGCCGCGATCGCGGCGCAGTGCTGGGCCACCAACGCCCTCGTCGCCGGCGTGCCGCTCGCAGAGGTGTCTCGCACCGCGGCGGAGCTCGGCGCGTTCATGCGCAGCTACGGACAGCACCCCGCGCACGCGCTCCATCAACCGCTCGAGCAGCTCGTGCGCGCGCTCCTCGGGCAGACGTCCTCCCCGGCCTCGCTCGACGGCGATGGCTACGACGAAGAGGCGGCGCTGGCGGAAGCCAAGCGCGTGGGGAGCGCCAGCTACGCGTTCGTCACGCTCAGCGACATGCTCGTCGCGCGCTTTCACTTCGGCACTGCCGAGGACGCGTGGGGCGTGGCCGAGCGCGCCGCGCCCTACCAAGCCGGTGCGGCCTCGACCCATCACTTGTCGACGTTCCACCTGTACGCGCCGCTCGCGGCTGCGCGACTCTACCCACGCGTGCCCGAGGCCACGCGTGAGGCGCTGCTCGCGAAGATCGACGCGAGCCTCGCGCAGCTCGAGGCCTGGGCCGCGGTCGCGCCGCTCTCGTTCGCGCACCGAGCGCTCCTCGTTCGTGCCGAGCGCAGCCGCATCCTCGGCGAGCCCGATGCGGAGGCGACCTACCGCCGTGCGCTCGAGGCCGCCCGTGCGACGGAGTTCGTGAACGACGAGGCGCTCACCGCGGAGCTCGCAGGCCGCTTCCACCTCGGTCGCGGTGGCGCGGAGCTCACGATCGCGCGAGCGTTCCTCGAGGACGCGCGCTTCGCCTACCAGCGCTGGGGCGCGGAGGCGAAGGTGCGGGCCCTCGACGTGGAGCTGCCGCATCTGCTCGGGCGCGCCCCGGTACACGCGGGCGTGGACGTCACGCTCGGCAGCGTGGTGGGGCTCGATCTCGACGCCGCCGCCGTCATCAAGGCCGCGCGCAATCTCTCGGCGACGATGGAGCTCGACGCCCTCCTGCGTGCGCTGTTCCGCACGGCGCTCGAGGCCGCGGGCGCCGAGCGCGCGATCTTGCTCCTGCCTCGCGACGACCACTGGGAGCTCGCGCTCGAGGGTGACGCGGACTCGGAGCCGATGCCCACCGCGCGGAGGCTCGAGGAGTGCGACGGCGCCACCGTGCCCGTGGGCATCTTGCGGCACGCGCTCCGCACGCGACGGACGCTTCTCCTCGACGATGCGATGGAGCGACGGGGTCCGCACGCGGCCGATCCGTACGTCGTCGCGAACCACGTGCGCTCGGTGCACTGCCTGCCGCTCGTCTCGCGCGGCCAGCCGAGCGCGGTGCTCTACCTCGAGCACCGCACGATGCCGGGCGTGTTCACGCCGCGACGCGCCGCGCTGATGGAGCTGCTCGCTTCGCAGGCCACGGTCTCGCTCGAGAACGCGCGTCTCTACGAGGCGCAGCGGCAGCTCGCGCGACAGCAGGATCGCTTCGTTCCCCACGAATTCCTCGAGAGCCTCGGCAAGAAGGATCTGGCCGACGTCGCGCTCGGACAGCACGTCGAGAAGACGATGTCGGTGCTCTTCACCGATCTCCACCGTTTCACGACGCTGGTGGAGAGCCTCGGTGCGCGCGCGATCGTGAGCGTGCTGAACGAGTACTTCGCGGCGATGGAGCCCGCGATCGTCTCGCAGCGGGGCTTCATCGACTCGTTCAACGGCGACGAGATCATGGCCCTCTTCGACGGCGAGCCCGATCGCGCCGTGCAGGCCGCCGTCGAGATGCAGCGCGCGCTCGGCCGCTTCAACGCCGCAGGGCGCGGCAGCGATCGACCTGCGCTGCGCATGGGAGTGGGGGTGAACACCGGCCCGCTCTTGCTCGGCATCGTCGGCGGACGTGACCGCATCAAGTGCGGCGTCGTGGGTGACGCCGTGAACCTCGCGTCCCGCTTCGAGCGACTCACCCGTCGCTACGGGGCCGCGGCGATCATCGGAGACGCGACGTGGCGCGGCCTCGCTCACCCCGAGCGCTTCACCGCGCGGCCGATCGATCGCGTGATCGTCAAGGGCGCCGAGACACCGGTGACCCTCTACGAGATCCTCGACGCGGAGACGGACGACGTTCGCGAGGCCAAGGAGCGCACGCGCGTCCACTGGCAGCGTGCGCTCGAGGCGTACTGGTCACGCGACTTCGAGACGTCGCTCGAGCTGTGCGGCGAGTGCATGGCGCTCTCGCCGCGCGATCGGCTCCCGATGATGCTCGCGAACCGCTGCACCCGGTTCCAGCACGAGCCGCCGCCCGAAGGCTGGACGGGCGTCGAGCGCTTGCTCGAGAAGTGAGCCGCGGCGCCCCTAGTAGCCTTCGCGCATCTCCGCGTGATCGCCGACCTCGACGGTCTCGACCGAGCGCGTGATCCAGAGGCCCGCGCTGCGCGGACGCAGCGACACCACGCGGCCCTCCGCGATGATCTCCTCCGGCCACTCCTCGAGCTCTTCGGGCAGGCGCACGCCCTGCCCCATCTCGTTGCCCGAGATCTCGAGGTGACGGCGCCACTCGTCGGAGCGACGCGTGACGTAGAAGCGGTTGCCGAGACGGACGCCGTCGTCCTCGCCCATCGGCACGAAGACGACCTGCTGCTCGCCGAGGAGCTCGTGCGGGACCAGCGTCGCGACGATCTCGGTGTCCATGTCGCGGTCGGACGCGACCGGCGGCACCACCTCGAAGCGACGCGGGATCGCGGCGACGCGGTAGCCGCGCTCGATCGGATCGAGCGCCTCGGTGATCGTCGCCGTCGCGACGCGACGCTCGTCGTCGTACCGATCGATGCGCACCGTGCCGAGGATGCGGACCAGCGTGCCGGACTCGTTGTTCGCGCGCTCGTTCGCCTCGTACACGCGGTAGATGGTGAACTCGCCCTGCGGCCGCTCACGCTCGGTGCGGTCGCCGTCGAAGCGCACGTAGATCGAGTCGTACGGCGAGAGCAGCATGTGATCGGTGGGCGATCCGATGATCTCGCCGCTCTCCTCGAGCGCCTCGCGATCGAGGTAGCCGACCTCGCGCAGAAAGAGCGTGCCCGCCGCGACGCCGCGTCGTGTGCCCGTCGCGGCCTCGACGATCTGCGCGCCGCCGAGTCCGAGCAGGCGCACCTGATCGAGCGGATAGATCCAGTGCGGGTTCGTGATCTCGGGGTTGTACGACCAGAGGCGCGGCCAATCCCAGGGGTTGCCGTAGTAGCGACCGCTGATGCCCCACAGCGTGTCGCCGCGCTGCACCGTGTGCGTGGGCGGGATCACGGAGTCGTGGTGACGAAGACCGACGGTGCCCAGGCCTCCACCCGACTGTTCGCCGGTGTCCAACCACTCCTGCGCGAGCGAGTGCGTCGGCGCGGCGGCCGCGGCGAGGGCCACGAAGATCGTGAGTCGGATCTGCTTGCGATTCATGTGTCCTCCCGAGAGGCGAGCCGTGCTGCGACCGTGCCGGGATGCTCGGCCCGCACACGTCGGAAATAGGTGCGCGCGCCCTCGAGATCGCCCTGTCGCTGACGACAGAACCCGAGGCGCAAGAGCGCGTCCGGAACCTTGTTGCCCCGCGGGAAGCGACGGACCATCTCCGCCAGCTCACGCTCGGCCGCCGCGAAGTCGCGGCGCATGTAGAGCACCTCGCCGCGCCAGAACATCGCGTTGTCGGCGTAGGGGTGCGAGGGGTGAAGACGCAGAAACGTCGAGAGACCCGCGAGCGCTTCGTCGAAGCGTCGCGCCGCCACGTGGTTGAGCGCAGCCTGGTACTCGCGCACCGAAGGATCGTCGGCTGCGCGCGGCGCGGCCGTGGCGGTGCCCATCGACGCGCCCATCATCGGCGCGGGCGGCGCGGGCATCACGGCGATCGGCCGATCGGGGATCGGCGGCACCATCGAGCGCATGCCGGGAGGCGCCACGACCGGCAGCGGTCCGAGCCCACCCACCATCGGCGGCGCGGGCAGGTACTGCGGCATCGCCGAGGCCGGCATCGCTTGCGCGGCAGGCATCGTGGGCATCGGCGCGACGGCGGTCGGGGGCATCATCGGCGCGTACGCCGGGAGCTCGGGCGGTCCATACAGCCGCAAGACCGGCCGCGGGCCATCGTCCTCGGCGACCTCGTCGCGCTCGGTGTCCTCGAGCACGATGGCGTCTTCGCGCGGCGCGCCTCGGCTCGCGCGTGTCGTGTCGCCGATGCGCACCACGGGACGCGCGGCCTCTTCTTCGCGCTGCACGGCCTCGTCGCGCAGCTCGCCGACCTCGGCCTCGGCCATCGCGAGGCGTGACTCGAGCTCGCGGATGCGACGCTCGCGACGCACGGCTTCGGTCTCGAGCGCGCCCACACGCTCGCTCGCGACCTCGCCGCCGGTGGTCGCGCTCACCACGACGACGGGCTCGACGGGCGCCGAGGTGCTCGCACAGCCTGCGGTCGGAACCGAGGAGAGGGCGAGGACGATCAGCATCTGTCGGATCGAACGACTCGGTCGACGCGAAGTGGATGCAGACGCAGGGAGGCTCATGACCGGCCCATCGTAGGGACCGACACGATCGGGGGTCAAAAAACGCGCGACGCCTTCGCGCTCACGCCGCGTGTCACGCCGGACGCTGCCAGAGCCCGCCGATCCGACGGCGGTCCGGCAGGAGCGCCTGGTCCCGCGCGCGGGTGCCCAGCGGCTGGATCGCCAAGAAGAACCCCAGGCCCGCCGCGCCACCCAGCGTCGAGATCGTGCCGAACACCGGCGGCCAGAGCGCGAGCACGGTGACGAGGGTTGCGCCCCCGAGCGCCATCATCACGAGCGCGCGGAGGGGACGACGGGCGCGCTGCACCACGGCCTCGGGGTCCTCGCACGCGACCAAGCGCACGCCCTCGCCCGCTGTCACGCGCTCGATCCACACGTCGTCTCCAGCCGCGAGACGCCGCGCCAGCGTCGTGACGTGCCCGCGGAACGTCGAGGCCGAGGGCCACGCCGCGTCGAAGGCCTCTCGATCTCCGCGCGGCGCGAGCTTGCCGCACCACACGAGCGCGCTCTGGTCCGGTTCAATCGCTGCCTCGCGTCCGTCGATCACCACCGAGCCGCCGTGCAGCACAGGATGCATCGCGCGATCGGTGAAGAGGATGCGCTGCGGACCCGAGGTGGTCATGGCGCGACCGAGCTGCTCGACGTCGCTCGTCGCGAACGCTCCAGCTGGTCCCGCGCCTCGCACGATGCGCGCACGCACCAGCGCACCTCGCGCCCGACTGGCGCGAAGCCCGGCCGCCACTCCCCCGAGCTCGCGGTGACGCTTCCACGCGTCGGCGGCGATGAGGAGCGTGTTCACCCAGAGCACGCCGAGCGCGAAGACGCCCATGAGCTCCGCCGACAGCATCGTTCAGTCCGCGATCGCGTCGGCGCTCGCCTGCGCCTTGCGCTCGTCACGCGACGCGAGCGACGAGGCGCCACGGAGCTCACTCGTGAGCGCGAGCGGTGAAGGGGGCGCCACGCGAAGGACGAACGTGCGCAGCAGGTAGAGGAGCATGCTCGGCTCGTCGAGCCGTGGATCCACGCGTCCCACGCACTCTCGCGCGTGGCGCTCGGCGAGCACCGACCAGTGCAGACCCGCACGGTTGTGATGGATCGTGTGGTAGCCGTTGTTGCACATCACCCAGTTGAACGCGCGACCGACGAAGTTGCGGCTGTGGTTCCAGTCGCTCTCGGTGTCGCAGCCGTCGTGCTGGAGCAAGTTGATGCGGAGGATGCCGCGTGCGCCCCACAGCTGCGGCATCACGACGAAGAACAGCGCGGCCCAGAAGTCCCACGCGAGCAGCACGCCCGTGAGACCGAACGCGACGACCTGCTCGAGGAGGTACTGCCTTCGAAAGTCCGCCTGCCGCGTCGTCGTAGCCCAGCGCGTCACGCCCGCGAACGTGTTGGGCCCTGCGACGTTCGGGAAGTGCAGCAGGTTGAGCAGGTGCCAGCGGAACGACACGTTCTGAGGCGCGGCCCAGTCGGGCTGCCCATCGTCGTCGAAGTGGTGGTGGACGACGTTGTGTGACGCGATGTTCGCCGACGCGGGGTACAGCGCCCCGAAGCTGAGCACGCAGCGAAAGATGCGGTTCAGCGTCTTGGACTTGAAGATCCCCTTGTGCAGGTGGTTGTGGATCACCACCGCGTTGAGGAACGAGAGGGCGCAGGCCGCGAGGAACATCGGGACGTTCCGGCATGCGGGCACGAAGTACATCGCGAGCACGATCGCGAGGTAGAGCGTGACGATCCCGATCTGACGCCGGTCGGCGTGGTGGTGGAGCAGCCAGGTGTCCACTCGCTGCCGCGCGCCCGCGTGGTCGGCGCGCCCCGAGTCGCTGGTCGTGTCGATCGTCGCCGTCGACATGGCTCCCCGCTCACTCCTCGGCGGCCGCAGGCGCGCGCTTGGGCATCTTCATCGGGTTGAAGGCGCGCGCCATCTTGTGATGGTTGCCGTGGTAGTAGATGCCGAAGAAAATTCGGTTCCCGATCCAGAACCAGCCGTGGTCCAGGTTCGTCGGCTCGATCGTCCCGTCCTTGGTGTGGGCGTTGTGGCCCGACCAGTTGAAGTGGATGACGAAGAGGCCCGAGAGAACGAACGTCGGCAGGTAGACGAACCAGAAGAGGCCGGGCCCGAACAGCGTGAACCACATCGTCGCGACGACGATGCCGGTCAGGAACGACCACGCCGATCGGATCTTCTCGTAGCGTCGGTTCTCCGGGGTGTCGCCGTGGTCGTCGAAGTACTGCTGCTGGAGCTGCTTCTCGACGTTGACGAGCGTGTCGTACGCGTAGCGCCAGAAGCGACGGTGCGCGGGGTGCGGGTCTCGCACCGGATCGTCGGAGTAGCGGTGATGGCGGCGGTGGGGGATCTCCCACGACGCGAACTTGCTGATCACGAGCAGCCCGCAGAGCTCGCCCACGAGGCGGTTGATCGGCCGCGGGAAGTTGCCGTGCGATGCGTTGTGCGCGAACGCGTGCGCGCAGATCATCACGTAGAGCGCGGGCAGGAAGAACACGAGCATCCACGGCGCGAAGACCGGCGCCTGGTAGCCGCTGAACGCGAGCGCGCCCATCACGCCCGCCGCGAGGAGCGCGACCGCCGTGTCGTACTTCACGTAGAAGTAGGGGTCGCGCTTGAACTGCGCGTAGGGCAGCGAGGTCCAGAACGCAGGCGCGGCAGCGCGAGGAGCAGCGGCGGTGGCGTCGGTCGGCGAGGACATCGGGAACCCTCTCGGGGTAAGGGACCGGGGAGCTCGTCACGTCGTGAGAGGCCCACCCGATCGTGGAGGTGGGTAACACGCCGGCCCGCTGCGTGCGACCGCAAGCGTGTGTTGCCTCCCTCTGAAAATCCTGCGCCCGCTGTGTGAACCCACGGCACGCCGAGATTCTCCATCGAGAAACGCACGAAGCCCGCAACCCGTGCGGGCCCGTGTGAACCTCGTTCACGCGTCACCCGGACCCCCGGCCGCGGTGGGCCGCGGCGCGACGACGCGGCGACGGATCGCAGGCTCAGCGCTGGATCGGATGGAGGACTCGACCACCCGCGCCGGCGGGCGACACGACGACGCCCGAATACGCCGCGCGCACGCATGCTTCCTCTGCGGAGCCCGTGCGTGTCCCGCTCAGCGACACCGACAGCGCGCCGCTCGCATCCCACGACACATCGAGCGCGATCGTACGAGACGGTGCGGCCGCAGCCATCCACGCGGTAGCCGCTCGCGCCGAGATGGGCGACGACCAGCGCCTCGGCTGGGCACGAGAGATCCGTCGACGCGCGCTGGAGCGCGTTTCGCTGGATTCGATTCGGATCCCGTCCCGTCGCGGTTCGGCCGACGAACGGCGCGCTGCCACACCCGAGGATCGTGAGCGCGGCGGCCGAGACCCACATCCACTTCATGGGGGCCGGATGCACGGGCCAACGTCCACGTGAACGCCCCTGCCGTAGAGTCGACCTCGCGAGTCGTTCGATGCTCGCGAGTCGTTCCTCGAGCGCAGCGCAGTGGCGCGCGGTGCAGCCGTGGGCGCGTGTCGATGCGCGGGGCCTCGCGCTGCGTGACGATCGTCGGGCCGCTGCAGCTGACGCTCGCCACGCGCTACGACCGGACGAGCACGCGCTGCAGCCTGATCCGTGGGACGTGGAGCGCGACCTGCCGAGCAACGCCGCGCTCGACACGCGTGCACGCGTCGCGGCATGGTGCGGGCCCACGCGATGCTCTCTCTCTCGCAACGAGCCGCCCTCGTGCTCGCCGTCGTCGGAGTGTCGCTCGCGAGCGGTTGTCACTACGCCGCGTACTTCATGCGCGACGTGCGCGAGCCGATGCTCGCGCTCGAGGTGCGCGCGGAGCCAGGCGTGCGGCAGCGCTGCCTCCTCGTGATGATGCCGGGCATGCTCAACCTCGCTGACGAGTACCTCCGGCGCGGCTTCGTCGAGGACGCGCTCGCGGCGTCGCATCGGTGCGACATCGTCTCCGTCGATGCGCACTGGGGCTACTATCGAACACGCACGCTCGGGGCGCGGGTCGGCGAAGACATCCTCTTGCTCGCCCAGGTGCGCGGCTACGAGGAGATCTGGATCCTCGGCTCGTCGATGGGCGGCATGGGCGCGCTGCTCGTCGCGCAGTCGCATCCGGAACGCGTCGAAGGCGTGATCCTCTTCGCGCCGTACTTCGGCGACACGCGCGTCCTGCGTTCGATCGCCCGTGCAGGCGGGCTCGCCGCGTGGGACGGCTCGGATGCGAGCGGGACCGAGGCCGCGCTCTGGCGCTGGCTCCGCGGCTACGCCACCGACCCCGAGCACATGCCCGCGCTCTACCTCGGAGTCGGTGACGAAGACGGGACGCGCATCGGCTTCGACCTCCTGGCCGCGGAGCTCCCTTCGACGCAGTCCGGGCTCGCTCCGGGCGGCCACGCGTGGGCCACCTGGCGGGTGCTCTGGCGCAGGCTCCTCGCGAGCCCGCCGTGGGATCCGAGCGGCACGCCCCGCCTCGATCGGTGAGCGCATCGACCTCCCACCCTCGAGAGCACCGCGACCGACACCCACGTCCACTTCATCGCGCGGGGGATGCCGTACAGTCGCGTGCGGATGAAAGACGCGCGGCAGGCGTTCCTCGAGCGCATGGCGCAGTGGCGTGCCGTGCAGCCGTGGGCGCGTGTCGATGCGCGTGGCCTCGCGCTGCGTGACGTGAAGGTCGTGGGGCCGCTCCAGCTGAGCCTCGAGACACGCTACGAGGCCCGCGGGTTCCGATACCGCTTCGTGCGCGAGGCCCCGACGCGGCCCGATGAGCATGCGGCGCAGCCGGACCCGTGGGCCGTCGCGCTCGACGTCCCGGACTACGCGAAGGTCGGACACGCGATCACGAAGTCGCTCGGTGACGCGGAGCTGCTGCTCGACTGCGACGAGTGCGGCGCGCACGGCGACGTCGCGTGCACGACGTGCGGGCGCACGGGCACGGAGAACGACCAGGGACACTGCACGGTCTGTCGCGGCACGGGCGTGACGAAGTGCCGGCAGTGCCGCGGCTCGGGCGGCGTGTTCGGCGTACCGATGGTGTGGGCGCGCATCGACACGCACACCGCGCTCCACACGCTCGACACCGAGACGCTCCCGCTCGAGGTCGTGCTCGATCTCTCCGAGCACCCGAGCACAAGAGACCTCTCGCGCGGTGGCCGAGCGATCACTCCGAGAAGAGATCGTCGATGTCGGCCTTGGTGAGGCCCTTGAGCGCGGTGCCTTCGGTCGAGAGCACGTTCTCCATGAGCTCGCGCTTCTTGTCCGAGAGCTGGAGGATCTTCTCCTCCACCGTGCCGCGCGCGATGAGGCGGTAGACGTTGACGACCTTCGTCTGGCCGATGCGGTGCGCGCGGTCGGTGGCCTGGTCTTCCACCGCGGGGTTCCACCACGGGTCGAAGTGCACGACGGTGTCGGCGCCCGTGAGGTTCAAGCCCGTTCCGCCCGCCTTGAGCGAGATGAGGAACGCGCTGTAGCTCTCGTCGTTGTTGAAGCGATCCACGCGCACCTGACGGTCCTTGGTGGAGCCGTCGAGGTACTCGTACTTCACGCCGTCCTGATCGAGCGCCGTCTTGATGAGCTGGAGCATCTCGACGAACTGCGAGAACACGAGCACGCGGTGGCCGCCCGCCACGGCCTCCGAGAGGATCTCGCGGAGCGCCGAGAGCTTGCCGCTCGTGTCGTCGTTCCAGTCGCCGTTGAGCTTGGTGAGGCGCGGATCGCACGCCGCCTGACGAAGCCTCGTGAGGGCCGCGAGGATCTGGATGTGCGCCTTCTGCACGCCCTGCTTCTCGACCTCCGAGAGCACGCTCGCGCGCAGCTGACCGAGCATCTGCTTGTAGAGCTTGTTCTGCTCGTCGGCCAAGGGGACGACGATCTCCTGCTCGATCTTCGCCGGCAGCTCGGGCGCGACCTCTGCCTTGGTTCGTCGCATCACGAGCGGGCGCACGATGGTGCGCATGCGGCGCATCGTCTCTTCGTCGCCACGCTCGATCGGTCGCGCGTACTTCTCTTCGAAGTTCTTCAGCGACCCGAGCAAGCCGGGCGAGACGAAGTCCATGATCGACCAGATCTCGCTGAGTCGGTTCTCGATCGGCGTGCCCGTGAGCGCGAGACGTCGATCGCTCTTCACGCGCTTGGCCGCGCGCGCGGTGGCCGAGAGCGGGTTCTTGATGTGCTGCGCCTCGTCGAGGATGAGGTAGCGGAAGCCGATCTCGCTGAGCAGCTCTTCGTCGCGACGCAGGAGCGCGTAGCTCGTGATGACGACGTCGACCTCCTCGAGCTCGCTCTTCTGCTCGTGACGATCGGTGCCGTGCCACAAGAGCGTGGAGAGCGAGGGCGCGAACTTCTCGATCTCACGCGCCCAGTTGGGGACGACCGAGGTCGGCGCGACGACGAGCGTCGGTGCGTGCGTCTTGGTCTTGCTCTTCAGCCACAAGAGGAGCGCGATCGTCTGGAGCGTCTTACCGAGGCCCATGTCGTCGGCGAGGATTCCGCCCGTGCCGACGTTGTGGAGGAACACGAGCCAGCTGAAGCCGCGCTTCTGGTAGTCGCGGAACTGCGCGACCTTGAGGTTGCGAGGCTTGGCGATCTGCTCGATCTCGCCGATGTCCTCGAGCTTGCCGAAGAGCTCCTTGGCCTGCGGCGAGACCGTGTGGTTGCCCACGAGCCGAAGGAGCTCTTGCACGCGTCCGGCCTGAGAGAGCGGGATCTTCGCGCCGCCCTGCCCCGCGACGATCTCGGCCATGCGCTCGAGCACCTCGGCGACCTCTTCGGTCCGCACCGGGGCCCACGAGCCGTCCGCCAGCTTCACGAGCTTGCGGCCCTTCTCGAGCGCGCCGCGGAGCTCGTCCTCGTCCACCGCCTGACCATCCGCGGAGAACGCGACGTCGAGCGACAGCCAGTCGACGCCGCTCGCCACACGCACCGCCGCCGAGACGCTGGTGTCACGCACCTTCACGGCGCGCAGATCGCTCGGAACGAGCTTCTCCCACTCCGCTGGCAGCGTCGCGATGCCCTGCGTCCAGAACGCGATCGCCGCATCGCCCTCGGCCTTGAGACCTTCCTTGGTCTCGTCGACGACGAAGCCCTGGTTCATCAAGAGCTGCACCGCGACCATCTCGGCGCCCACGTCACGACGCACGACGCGCGGACGACCCGAGGGATCACGCGGGGGAAGGAACGCGAGCGGTGAAGGGAACTGTCCCGGCGGCACGGCGAACACCTGCTCGCCGTAGACGACGTTGAGCTTCGCGCGCGCGAGGAGGATGTCGCCATCGGTCTGCAGGCGCAGCTTGGGCTGCTCGTCGACGATGTCGGCGACCTGCGAGATGTCGGGCAGCTCCGCGCCGAGCAGCGCTGCCACGCGGGGCACGAGCTCGGTGAGCATGCGCGGCAGGTCCGTCATCGGATAGACGAGCGCAGGCGAGCGGTAGAGGCGGCCGAGCCATGCAGGCGTGATCGCATCGACCACCGGACGCGCGATGCCCTCGGTGGTGTCGAGCTGCCAGCTCGGCGTGCCCTCGAACCACGCGCCCTGCGAGAGCGGAAAGCGTCGGATGCCGTTCTTGCTCTCGAAGACCACGCGCACACGCACGGTCTTTCCGTTGGCCTGATCGAGCTCCATGCGCGGACGCAGCGGCTCGTCCGAGAAGCGCAGCTCCATCGAGGCGGGCTCGAGCAGTACGCGGTGGCCCTTCAAGAGGCCGAGCAGCTCGGCCGCGTCTTCGCCGCGCACCTCGGCCATCGTCGGCGCCCCGCGACCTGCGTGCCGCGCGAGCAAGCGCATCACGGGACGCAGCGAGGAAGAAATGCCCGCAAACGTCGCGAGCGAGTCGAGGATCGGGATGCCGGTGCGCGTGCCCGCGACGACCGGCGTGATCGTCAGCGCCGCAGGGCGAACCTGCATGCGGAACTCGATCTCGAAGGGCTTGCGCTCCTCTTCCGGCGTGGGCAGCCACGCGTCGAAGAGCCGCGTCTCGGACGGCGTGCTCGTCGAGGTGATCGTCGTCGCGGGCGCGAGCGGATCGACCTCCCCGCGTCGCCGACGCCGCGATCGTCGTCGCTTGCCGCCCACCGACACGGTCTGAGGGCCAGCAGCGGTCGCGAGCTCGAGGCCGGTCTTGGCTGCGGGCGAGGTGACGATCGTCTTGCTGAGATCGTGGCTCGGCGCGGGAGCGGGCGATCCGTCCGGCAGCCGCGGACGCGGCGGTCGCTCGCGATCGCGCAGCGCCACGAGCAACGCCGCCACGTGCTTGCAGTGGCCCGTCGGTCCGCGGAAGCCGGGGCACGTGCAGCTCGATCGGATCGCGCCGTCGTCCTGCAGCATGATGCGCGGCTCGTAGAGGTCGGCCTTGACCTGGATCCGGCCCCACGCGTCCCCGTCCTCGGTCGCGATGTCGCGCACGTCGCCGCGGCGCGCGTACTGACGACCTCGGAGGAACGCGTTGCCGCCCACCACGCGCTGGACGGCGCGATCGGAGAAGCGTCCGACGTGCTGCGCGATCCGGCTCGCGTCGGGGACCCGTGGCGAGGCGTCGTCGCCGCCCTCGGCGTCGCCCTCGTCGGCGTCGTCCTCGTCGTCGAGGCCGTCCTCTCCGGCGTCGAATCCGTCTTGCTCCGTCTCCTCGAGCGATGTGTCGGGCATGCGATCGCGATCCCTGTCCACTGCGCCGGTGCGCCGCGTCGCCTGCCCGAGCGCGGACGGAACCGCGAGGACTCGGGCCAGCGCCATGGCGTCGGCTGGCTGTGCGTCGGCTGACCGGAGGCCGCGGCCGCGACACCCTCGTCGCGACCCCGACGCGGCGACTGGGGACCTGTCTCGCAGGTCACGCGTGCTCCGGGCCTTCGCCCTCGACGCGCCTCCAGTCTGCCTCCGGCTGCTACGCCCCTGGGGGAGCGGAGCTGGGTAGAACGGCTTCGGTATCGCACGGCCTCCCGCCCGCCGCAAGAGCGAGGATCACGACGCGCAGCACCGAGGGGCTCGGGTACCATCGCGGGCTCGATGGTCACCTTCCAGGACGTCCTCCGCGCTTGGCCCCTCGTCCACCGCTGGCTGCCGCGCACGCCGCTCTATCGCTACCCGCTGCTCTCGGCGCGCTGGGGCTTCGACGCGTTCGTGAAGCACGAGAACCACCTGCCGATCGGCGCCTTCAAGGTGCGCGGTGGCGTGAACCTCTTCGCGAACCTCTCGGACAGCCAGCGCGCGCGCGGCGTGATCACCGCGACACGCGGCAACCACGGCCTCTCGCTCGCGTGGGCCGCCCGCACCTTCGGATCACGCGCGGTGATCTACGTGCCCAAGCACAACAACCCCGAGAAGAACGCGATCATGCAGTCGCTCGGCGCCGAGGTGATCGAGCACGGCCGCGACTTCGACGATGCGCGCGAAGAGGCCGAGGCGCGCGCGCGGAACGAGCTCCTTCGGCTCGTGCATCCTGCCAACGAGCCGCTCTTGATCGCGGGCGTGGGCACGTACGCGATGGAGATCGCGGAGGACCTGCCTGACGCGGACGCGATCTTCGTGCCCATCGGCGGCGGCAGCCTCATCAGCGGGACGGTGGTCGCGCTGCGCACGATGCGACCCGGCATGAAGATCTACGGCGTGCAGGCCGAGCGCGCGGACGCGCTGGCGCGATCGCTCGAGCTCGGAACGCTCGAGCACATCGATCGCGCCGACACGTTCGCCGACGGTCTGGCCACCCGCTACGCGTTCGAGCTCCCGTTCGAGATCCTGAAGACGCACCCGCTCGATGCGATCGTGCGCGTCACCGAGGACGAGATGCAGGAGGCGGTGAAGTACGCGCTCGAGGGCACGCACAACGTCGCCGAGGGCGCCGCCGCAGCGGCCTACGCAGCGGCCTTCAAGATGCGCAGCGAGCTCCGCGGCAAGAAGGTCGTGATCGCGCACAGCGGCCACAACATCGACCGCAACACCCTCCGCTGGGCCCTCGGCATGTTCGACGCTTGAGCTTCTTGCGCCTTCGGCGCGCGCGGGGGCTCCGCCCCCAGGTCCCCCATGGTCGCTCAGTCGTCGCTTCGCTCCTCCATCGACTCCCGCTCCAGGGGTCAGCTGCGCTGACCCCGCCGCGTGGCGCCCCGATCCGGAGGCAAGAAGGAAAGCCTGGACCCATCGCGACTCCGAGATTTTCCGGGCCGAAGCCTGGACCCATCGAAGTCCCAAGGTGTTCCGCTTCGGGATGGGTCGACCTCAGAAAGGCCGTCGTTCTGCGGGTCTTCCGCGAGCGAGCGTCACGAGGTCCACGAGTGAGACCGTGCGCGACGCCGTGCCGCCATCGAGCACGACACCGGCCGCGTCCACGCGAAGTCTCGGGCGTGATCCAACCGTGGTGTCGGGATCGAGCTGCTCGAGCGTCAGCGTGCGCGAGACGACGCCCGCGCCATCGCGCTCGAACACGCGCACGATGGGCCAGCCTCGATGGGACGCGCGCGGCGCGAGCACGCTGACGTACGCGCCGTCGTCGCTGATCGCCGCGCGGTGCGTCTCGCCGCAGCTCACCTCGAAGCTCGCCTCCGCGGGCGCGCTGCACGTGCCGTCGTGGTGGAGGTGAACGATGAAGAGACAGAGCATGCCGGCGCGCGGCGAGACGCTCACGTCGTACGACCACGCACCCGACGCCGAGGGCTCGCACGCGAAGGCGATGTCGGGGGTGATCGCGAGCACGCTCATCGCGAGCGAGAGAGAGGCGAAGATGCGCATCGCTGCCGAGTGCCCACGAGCCCGACGAACGTGACGGCACCGAACGATCTACGCTCGACCGCATGCGGTTCGTGCTGCTCGTCGTGGCGTTGATGAGCGCGGGGTGCGGCGTGAGCCTGCGCTCGAGCCTCGACGCATGGCATCCGAGCGGCCGCGTCTCACAGCTCGACGAAGCCGATCGTGCGCTGCTCGCGCGCATGGTCGTCGACACACCGACCGACGACGCGATGGACGCCCGCGAGCACATCGACGAGCTCGGCGACGTGGGCGACGACGACGTGCGCGCGTTGTTGTCGAGCTCGCTCCTGTGGATCGAGCGCGTGTCGCGTTCTCGGCTCGAGGAGCTACGCGACGAGCGGTGTGACGCCCGACGTCGACCCGCCACCGGATCACCCGTCGCGACCCACGATGACGACGTGATCGGCGAACTCTCTGCGGAGGGATGGATCACAGAGGGAGCCTCGATCTCGCCGCTCCCCATCGATGAGCACATGGCTCTCGGCATTCTGTGGGAGCGTGTCGAGTTTCGTGATGCGGACTGCGCCGACGCCTACCGCGCGCTGCGCGCTGTCGCCATCACGCGCGCTTGGCTCGGTGCTCACGTGGACGACTCGGGTGTCCTCGATGCGTTCCGAGTAGCGGTCGAGCGCGTAGCGGGAGCCTCGGAGGCCTGCGCTACAGGCGATGCGATCGATGTCGCCATCGCCGAGCACTTCCACCTGCTGGACCCGCGGCCATGGCTCGCGTCGGACTGGGACGATCACCACGGGCCCTGCAGCATCGTGACGCTGGCGGGTCGGCACCGCGGACCAGGGCGCAGCACGCTCACTCCGTTGAGTTCGATGGAAGGTCCAACCGACTCTGATGTCATCGGGAGCCTTGCGGAGAGGGGCGAGACGACCAGCCATGATTTCCAACGGGCCACGTCCACAGCGATTCGGCCCGGTGAGGTCGCCTTCGACGTCGAGGTTCGTTGGGGAGCGACATTCGCGTGGGTGTCGGTGGTCCAACGTCACGGCGAGTGGCGGGTGGTCGAAGCTGCTTATGCCGGCCAAGCCTGCATCGAGAACTACCATCGCGGCTGACGAAGCTACTCGGGGATGTCGCCGGCGAGGGGATCGCGGGGCGGCGCGGGCTCGGTCGTCGTCGGTGGCGGCTCAGGGGGCGCGTTCGGCGTGATGACGAGCTCGAGCGTCGTCGTGCCTCCAACCGAGACGCGCGCGGTCCCACCGATCTCCTGGAAGAGCGGGTGCCACGCGGTGACGCGTACGTCTTGATCCGCCGGCACGTTCGTCATGCGGAAGCGGCCCTCCGCATCGCTGACGGTGAACACCGGGTGGTAGAGCGTCACGACCTCCATGCGGCCACACGCGTTCGCGAAGCCGCAGCCGATCGATCGCACCCCGCCCTGATCGAGCACCATGTCGAGCGGATCGGTGGGCAAGAGCGCGCGCGTGAAGCCGGTGCCGAGATCGGGGAAGAACGGGAAGGTCGTCTCGTTCTCGAAGTGGATCGTGTCGCCGCGCTCCGCGACGAGCGTGTGCGGGACGAGACGACAGCCCTCGATGCGCGCTGTGTGCGTGCGGGGGCCGGCGGTGTCGGGCCAGCGCTCGCGATCACCGGTGGCGACGATCACGAGGTTCGTGAGGCCGCCGCTCGCGCCGACCTGCACTGGCTGCCGATCGGACTCGTTCGGTTGGGCGCAGCCCTCGGGCAGCGGCGCCGACGCACCTGCGCTCACCATCGGGTTGTCGGCGTAGCGCGGGAGCGTCGTGCCTGGCGCGAGGCGCACGACGCCTTCGATGGTGCCAGTAGGGATGCCGTCGATGGGACCGGCGGCCGTTTCGCCGGTCGTGTCGGGATCAGAGCTCGTCGGGGGATCCTCGCTCGTGGCGAGGTCCTCCGAGCCGCCGCTGCACGCAGCGAGTGACATCCACAACGCGATCGAGACGACGGACGGAACGCGCATGCCCGCGATCATGATGCGTGTGTCGATCGCGGGCACGGCGTTTTCCAGACCCAGAGTGCGCGGATGTTCGCGCGCCCGATCACTCGGCCGCGGCTGCGACTTCCGTCGGCGGCGCCTCGGCCTCCGCAGGCTCGGCGGGCTCCGCGTTGGGATCGGGCAGACCCGCGAGCTGGTAGCTCGCTCCCTGCGCGAGCTCGAGGTAGGCGGTGGGCGCGAGGCCCATACGCATCACGAAGTAGCCCGAGAGGATGAGCGCTGCGACCACGTAGCCCGAGCGCATCGGCTCGGCGACGGGCGCGCCCGCCTCCGGCTGCTTCATGAAGAGGAAGACGAGGACCTTGAGGTAGTAGTAGGCGCCCACGGCGCTCATCAGCACCGCGAGGATCGCGAGGTACGTGAGCGGGCCGCCCGCGCTGACGGCCGCCTCGAGCACCCAGTACTTGCCGAAGAAGCCCGCCGTCGGCGGGAAGCCCATCAGCGAGAGCACGCCGATCGTGAACGGCACGCCGACCCACGGATGACGTCGACCGACGCCCGCGAGGTCCTCGTAGGTGACGGCTTCCTTGCCGCGGCTGCCGACGGCGATGAGGCTGCCGAACGCGAGCACGTTCGAGACCGTGTAGGCGAGCAGGTAGAAGAGAACGCTCGAGACCGTCTCCGTCGTCAGGCGACCGTCGTCGAGCTGCGCGGCGGCCGCGATGCCCACGAGGAGGAAGCCTGCGTGCGCGATCGAAGAGTACGCGAGCATGCGCTTCACGTTCTTCTGCACGAGCGCCGCGACGTTGCCGACGACGAGCGTGATCGCCGCCAGCCCCATCACCGCGACCGGCCAGCCCGACGTGGCGCCCGCGAGCATCTCGGTGCCGAAGACACCGAAGAACACGCGCACGATCACCACCACGGTCGCGGCCTTCACCACGACCGCCATGAACGTCGTGGCCGGCGTGACCGCGCCCTCGTAGGCGTCCGGCGTCCACATGTGGAACGGCACCGCGCTCACCTTGAACGCGAGGCCGATCAGCACGAGGGCCATGCCGAGGATGCCGAGGCGCAGATCGAGCGGGCCATCGCCGGTCTCGCCCGTGCGGAAGGCCTCCGCCATGCCGGCGAAGTCGGTGTGCACGGTCGCCCCGTAGAGGAGCGCCATGCCGAACAGCAGGATCGCGGAGGCGAAGCTGCCGAGGAGGAAGTACTTCATCGCGCCCTCGGCCGACTTCGGCGAGTGACGACGGAACGCGACGAGACAGTAGACACCGAGCGACAGCGCCTCGAGCGAGACGAAGAGCGCGAGCAGATCGGTCGCGCGCACGAGCGCCATCGCGCCGAGCGTGCTCCACACGACGAGCACGTAGAACTCGCCGCGCTCGAGCTTGTGCTCGCGCAGGTAGCCGCCGGCGAGGAGACACGCGAGGCCCGCGCCGCCGCACATCGCCATGTCGGCCAAGAGCGCGAGGCGATCGGCGGCGAGGTAGCCGCCGAGGATCGCGGGCGAGGTCATCGTGACGGGCTCGTCCCAGAGACCACACGAGACGAGGGCCGTGCCGCCGAGGATCAGCGCCGCGAAGAGACCGAGCTGCGCGTTCTCCTTCACGAACGCGTCGACGAACAGCATCGCCATGCCCGCGCCCGCGAGCACGAGCAGCGGCAACAACGCCGCCCAGTCACCGAAGAGGCTCGTCATCGTGCACCTCCAACCACGGAGCAGCCAAGCGGGGCTGGGGCCCCACGCGGAGCACGAGCGGAGCGAGTGGAGCGAGAGGGGGCCCCGCGTCGCGCGGGGGAGGGGTCGCACGACCCCTCGGGCAAGTAGAGCGCCGCCCAGTCACCGAAGAGGTCGGTCATCGTGCACCTCCCGCCATCGCCAAGGCATGGTCGGCAGCAGCCCGATCGAGCGCAGCCGCCTCGCCGCCCTCGCCTTCAGCGGCCGCGGGCTCGGCGTCCTCGGCAGCCTCGTCCGCCGCCGGACGCAGGCGCAGCTGATCCGCCGAGTACGACTCGCGCCAGCCCTCGTCGTAGACGGTGACGAAGTGCGAGACCGTGGGGCGCATCGTGTCGAGGATCGACGCGGGGAAGATGCCCATCCAGAAGATCAGGAAGACCAGGGGCGAGAGCGCGATGGCCTCGCGGTGGTTGATGTCCGGAAGGCCCATGTTCGCCTTCTTGTCGAGCGGGCCCCAGAACATCTTCAGCACCGCGTGGAGCATGTAGACGGCCGCGAGGATCACGCCCGTCGCCGCGCAGAGCGCGAACACGCGCTCCCACACGCTGAGCTCCTCGGACACGAACGTGCCCGTGAGGATCATGAACTCGCCGATGAACCCGTTGGTCCCGGGCAGGCCCACCGAGCTCATCGTCACGATCACGAAGAGCGTCGCGTAGATGGGCATCGCCTTCGCGAGCCCCCCGAAGTCCGCGAGGTCACGCGTGTGACGACGGTCGTAGATCACGCCCACCAAGATGAAGAGCGCGCCGGTGGAGACACCGTGGCTGATCATCTGGAGCACCGCGCCCTCGATGCCGCCACGCGTCACCGAGAAGATGCCGAGCATGACGAAGCCGAGGTGGCTCACCGAGGAGTACGCGACGAGCTTCTTCACGTCGCGCTGCACCCACGCGCATGCCGCGCCGTAGATGATGCCGATGACCGCGAACACGGCGAGCGTCGGCCCGAGGTAGTGGCTCGCGTAGGGGAAGAGCGGCATCGCGAAGCGCAAGAACCCGTAGCCACCGAGCTTCAGAAGCACGGCTGCCAGGATCACCGAGCCGCCCGTGGGCGCCTGCACGTGCGCATCGGGCAGCCACGTGTGGAGCGGGAACATCGGCACCTTGATCGCGAACGCGAGGGCGAACGCGGCGAAGAGCCAGATCTGCTCGTCCTGCGTGAGCTGGAGGCGGAGGAGGTCTGCGAGCGCGAACGAGTACTCACCCGAGAGCGCGTGGTACTGCGAGACCGCGTACAGGATGGCGACCAACATCAGCAGGCTGCCAACCATCGTGTAGAGGAAGAACTTGAGCGCGGCGTAGATGCGATCCTTGCCGCCCCAGATGCCGATGATCAGGTACATCGGCACGAGCATCAGCTCCCAAAACACGTAGAAGAGGAAGAGATCGAGCGAGACGAACGCGCCGATCATGCCCACTTCGAGGAGGAGGAAGCTGAACGCGTACTCCTTGATCTTCGTCGAGACCGAGTTGTACGAGACGTAGAGCGAGATGGGCGTCAGCACGGTCGTGAGCAGCACGAGCCAGTACGAGATGCCGTCGACGCCCACCGAGTAGTGGATGCCGAGCGCCGGGATCCACTCGCCCTCTTGGACGAACTGGTACGACGCGCCGCTGTAGTCGCCGTGGAAGAGCCACGAGGAGATCCAGAGCTCGATCACCATCACCGCCAGCGAGAAGCGACGAATGATCGCCGTCCACTGGCGGGGGATGAAGAGCACGCCGATCGCGCCGAAGAACGGCACCGCGAGCAGCATCGTGAGCAGGTTCGCCGGTGCCGCAGGTGCGTGCATCGGGAGCTCGAGGAAGATCACGGCCACGAGGATCGCGAGCACGATCTCGATGCGCGCCTCGGTGGGCGTCACGGTCTCGGCAGGAGAACCGTGCGCATGCTGCGTGTCGGACGCGCTCATCGCGCACCTCCCGAATTCCCAACGACGGTGGGTGAAGCGACGGCGACGTGCTCGAGCGGCGTGGGCAGCGCGACGACGACGTCCTCGCGTACACGCGTGTGGTTGCCGAAGAGGTTCTTCACCTCGAGCGTCACGCGGGCGCGGGCCGCCACGCGGATCGTGGAGAGGCCGATGCGCGCAGTGTCACCGGTGCGGAGGCGAACCTCCTCGCCCTGTGCATCGCTCGGCGTGCCCGACACAACGAGGGCGGCTGAGCCGCGCACGATCACGACCTCGGCGCCGTGCTCCTCGCTGATCTCGAGGCGCGCAGTCGGCGCGACGGCGACGCCCGCCTCGGGGATGCGCGACTGATCAATCCAGTCGATCGCGAGGCGATCGACCGGAAGGCCGAGCGTCTCGTCTTCCTCGAGGTCGACGATCAGATCCTCGCCCATCGGCAGCTCCATCGAGTCGCCCATGTCGGGCGCCTCGATGACGAGGACGAGCCCGAAGAACGCGTCGTTCTCGTAGGTGTGGCTGGTCGCGTGCTCGCCGCTCCACTCGGTGTCGGGCTCGCCGTCCGAGTCGAAGTCCCAGCGGTACTCGTAGCCCGGGCCAGTGCTGGCCGACATCTCGAACGTCGTCCCGCTGTCGGGCGCAGTGACCTCGAGCTCGACGTGCGGGTAGGTGAACCACCACACCAGCACGAACGCGCCGATCGCGAAGCCCGTGGTGTAGGCGTAGATGGCGCCGCTCTGCATGCGCGAGACGAGCGCGCCGAGCCCCCTCGCGATCAGGCCGGGCACCTTCGTGAGGAGGCCGTCGACAGCGATGCGATCGATGTTGGCCGCGACGACCGCGATCCACTTGAAGGGACCGATGAAGACGAACTCGTAGAGCTCGTCGACGCGCCACTTGTCCATGAGGAACGAGTGGACCGCGGGGAACTGCGCGCGGATGCCCGCAGGGGTGGTGCCGTCCGACGCGTAGTACCAGGCGTACGCGAGGCCGATGCCGCCGAGGCCCACGAGCGTGCCGACCGCCATCGCGATCGGGCCGAAGCCCAGGCCGTGCTCCGCGCCTTCTGCCACCGGGTAGAGGTGCGCCCAGCTGGCGACCGGGCCGATGTGCTCGCCGTGACCGTTGAGCCAGTGGCCCCACCACGACCACTCGCCGAGGCCGGGAACCCAGTGCGGCAGGCCCAGGAAGCCGACGAGCAGCGCGCCGACCGCCAGCACGATGAGCGGAAGCGTGATCGCGTCCTCGGACTCGTGCGGCTCCGCGTGTGCGTGATCGTCACCGTGCGCATCGTGTGCGCCTTCTTCCGCTGGCGGGTGCCCGCCCTTGAACTCGCCCCAGAAGGTCCGGAAGTAGAGGCGGAACATGTAGAAGGCCGTCATGAACGCGCTCACGGCGAGCACCGAGAAGACGGTCCAGCCGACCCACGCCGGCAGGTGATGCGTGGAGTCGAGCGCACCGAGCAGGATCTCGTCCTTGCTGAAGAAGCCGCTCGTGAGCGGGAAGCCCGCGATCGCGAGGCACGAGATCAAGAACGTCGCGTGCGTCCTCGGCATGTACTTCCGCATGTTGCCGAGGTAGCGGATGTCCGCGTCGCCGTGCGCGTGCACCGCGTGCATTACCGAGCCGGCGCCGAGGAAGAGACACGCCTTGAAGAACGCGTGCGTGAAGACGTGGAAGAACCCCGCGCTGAACGCGCCCACGCCCACCGCGGCGAACATGAAGCCGAGCTGGCTCACCGTGGAGTAGGCCAGGATCTTCTTTATCTGGTTCTGCACGAGGCCGATCGAGGCCGCGATGAACGCGGTGGCCGCGCCGACCAGCGCGATGGTGATCATCGCGCCCTCGCTGTGGATGAACACGGGCGAGAGTCGGCAGCAGAGGTAGATGCCCGACGTGACCATCGTGGCCGCGTGGATGAGCGCGGAGACCGGCGTCGGACCGGCCATGGCGTCGGGGAGCCAGACGTAGAGCGGCAGCTGCGCGCTCTTGCCCGTGCAGCCGAGGAAGAGGAACAGCGCCGCGCCCGTCGCGATGCCGATGCCGACGGGACCGCCGCCCACCATCAGCGGCGTGGCCGCGAGCTCGGCCGAGGCCGCGTTGATCTCCGAGAACTCGAAGCTGTGCACCGTCGAGACGATGAGGAACGTGCCGATGAGCACGCCGAAGTCACCGATGCGGTTCACGACGAACGCCTTGCGGCCAGCCGCGGCGTACGTCGGGTTCTCCCACCAGAAGCCGATGAGGAGGTAGCTGCAGAGGCCCACGCCTTCCCAGCCCACGAACATCAGCGGGATGTTCGACGCGAGCACGAGGATCAGCATCGAGGCCGTGAACAGGTTCAGGTACGTCATGAACCTGCGGTAGCCAGGGTCCTCGCCCATGTACCCGGTGGAGTACAGGTGGATGAGCGAGGCGATGCCCGTGATCATCACGGTCATGATCCCGGACAGGTGGTCCATGACGAAGCGCACGCGGACCGGCATCTCGAAGGTGCCGCCGAAGCCGCCGGGCGCGCTCAGACGGAACCACTCGTAGACGGTGTCGACGTGCTCCTCGGGGCCTTCGGCGCCGAGCAGCTTGCCGAAGCAGAAGAGCGCGAGGAGGAACGAGAGGAAGACCGAGCCCACCGAGACGGTGGTGATCAGGCTCTTGTTCGCGCCCTTGCCGAAGACGCCGTTGATCACCGCGCCCAAGAGGGGCAAGAGGATGATCCACGGCAGCAGCTCGGACGCTTGGACGCGCTCGTTGAGGGTCTGGAGAAACTCCATCGCTCAGCCTTTCAGGAGATCAGCGCGGTCGCTCTCGACCGACTTCTTGAGGCGGAAGACGCTGATGAGGATCGCCAGGCCCACCGAGGCCTCGGCGGCAGCGACCGCGATGACGAAGAACGCGAAGACCTGACCCGCGTGCGAGGTCGGGTGAGCGCGGTTGATGGCGACCAGCGCGAGGTTCACCGAGTTCAACATGATCTCGATGCTCATCAGCTGGAGCAGCAGGTTGCGGCGCGCGAGGAAGCCCGCGGCGCCGATGCCGAAGAGGACGGCGGAGAGCGTGAGGTAGGTGCCGAGTCCGGTGACCATCGTGTGCTCCGTTCACTCAGCGGGCGTGATGCCCGAGGGATCAGGCGAGTTGGGATCGGCCGAGCGGGGACGCGGGTCGAGCTCGACCGGGTCCTTGGCCTTCTTCTCCGCGTCCGTGTGCCCGCGCGCGACGGCGATCGCGCCGACGATGGCCACGAGCAAGAGAACCGAGACGAGCTCGAACGGGATGGCCGCGCCGACGTAGATCGCGTTCGAGAGCGCGTCGACGCCGCCGAACTGGCCACACTCGCCTGCGAGCGTGGTGGTGTCGCCTTCGGGGCAGCCCGGCAGGCCGGGGAAGATGCCGACGGCATGACCGACCTGCGCCGCGATCGCGCCTGCGACCATGACGATCGTGGCGCCACCGAGCAGCTTCACCATCAAGCCGCGCTGGTCGGGCTTCACGTCGAGCGCGCCCGGACCGATGAGCATGATGACGAAGACGAAGAGGACGACGACGGCGCCGGCGTACACCAGCAGCTGGATCGCAGCGAGCAGGTGCGCGTGGAGCGTGAGGTAGAGGCCCGCGAGCGAGACCACGTGCACGAGCAGCGCGACGGCCGCGCGCAGCGGGCTGCGCTGCGTGACCGTGAGGAGCGCCGAGAGGATCGCGATGAGGCCCGCGAACGCGAAGAGCAGCTGTCCACCCAGGCTCATCACGCTGCACCTCCGACCGCGTGCGACGCGTGCGACTGGGCGCGCGCGGCGCCCACCAACGCTGCACGCACGGCCTCGTCGAGGCGCGTCTGCGAGGGCGAGAGGCCCTTGTCCGCGGCCTCGAGGAATTCCTTTCGGTACTTCCTCACGAACGCCAGCATCGGCATCGCGGTGCCGTCGGCGAGCGCGCAGATCGTGTTGCCCATCATGTTGTTCGAGATGTCGACGAGGAGATCGACGTCGCTCGCCTTGCCACGTCCCGACGCGAGCTTGTTGAGCGTGTCCTCGAGCCAGCCCGTTCCTTCACGGCACGGCGTGCACTGTCCGCACGACTCGTGGTGATAGAACTTCATCAGGTTGCGCGAGGCCTCGACCATGTTGACCGAGGAGTCCATGACGATCGCGCAGCAGGTGCCGAGCATCGTCCCGAGGTTGCGCATCGTGTCGACGGCCATCGGGACGTCGAGGTGGCTCTTGCCGTGCCACTTGTTCATGGGGCTCTTCGGATCGGGCGCGTGCACCTTGTCCTCGGGGCGCAGCACCGGCGTGCTCGAGCCTCCGGGGATGACGCCCTTGAGCGGACGACCCGCGTGCAGCATGCCTCCGCCGAAGTCGTAGATGAGCTCGCGCAGCGTGATGCCCACCGGCGCCTCGAAGACGCCGGGCTTGAGCACGTGGCCGCTGATGCCGTAGAGACGCGTGCCGCCGTCCTTCATCTCCGGAGGAAGCAGCGAGAGGTTCGACCACGGCTCGCCGCCCATCGCGACGACGTCGGGGACCGACGCGATCGTCTCGACGTTGTTGACGATCGTGGGCATGCCGAATGCGCCCTTCACGGCAGGGAACGGGGGCTTGAGGCGCGGCTCGCCGCGCTGTCCCTCGAGCGAGTTGAGGAGCGAGGTCTCCTCGCCGCAGATGTACGCGCCGGCACCCGGGTGCACGACGATCTCCATCGCGTGGTCCTTCCCGAACGGTCGCGCGCCGAGGTAGCCCTTCGCGTGCGCTTCCTTCACCGCGGCCTCGAGCCGCTGGATGGAGAGCACGAGCTCGCAGCGCACGTAGATGAAGGTCTTGTGGGCGCCGATCGCGTACATCGCGATGATGCATCCCTCGATCAGGCGATGCGGATCCTTCTCCATGATCGTGCGGTCCTTGAAGGTGCCGGGCTCACCTTCGTCCGCGTTGATCACGAGGTAGACGTCCTGACCGGGCTTGGGGTTGAGGAAGCCCCACTTCATGCCCGCGGGAAAGCCTGCGCCACCGCGTCCGCGGATGTTCGCAGCCTTCACCTCGTTCTTGATCTGCTCGGGCGTCATCGTCCCGAGAGCCTTCTTCGCAGGGCCGTACGCGCCTGCGCGCTCGGCGACGGCGAGCGTCCAGCTCTGCGCGAGCGGGTAGCGATTGGAGAGGATGTTCTTGTAGTCGGGCATGCGTTCGCCTGTCTCTGCGAGTGCGGGCGGTGAGGAGACGAGGCGGAGCTCAGCTCGACGCCGTGTTGGGCACCCACGCGGTCTCTTCTTGCGTGGGCATCTCGCCCTTCTCGATGCGATCCATGAGCGCGTCGAGCTTCTCGGGCGTGAGGTTCTCGTAGAAGCGGTCGTCGATCTGCACCATCGGCGCGTAGCCGCACGCCGCGAGACACTCCGCCTTCTTGAGCGTCCAGGTGCCGTCCTTGGTGGTCTCGCCCGCGTGGCAGCCGAGGCGCTTCTCCGCGTGCTCCTGGATCGTCTTGCCGCCGCGGAGATCACAGGAGAGCGTTCGACACACCCACAGCACGTGCTTCCCCACCGGGGCCTGGTGGTACATCGTGTAGAACGTCACGACGCCCTGCACTTCGCTGGTCGCCATGCCGAGGCGCTGCGCGACGTAGGCGATGACGTCGGGCGACACCCAGCCGATCGCTTCCTGGCAGACGTGGAGCGTGGGGATGCAGGCCGCGCGGCGCGTCGGGTAGCGACCGAGGATCTCGTCGATGCGTCGCTCTTGGTCCGGCGTGAGTGTGAGGGGCGCGATGGACTGAGCCGGGGTCGTCATGGGGCGGTCGTTCTCCACACCGTCGGTGGCTGTCGAGGGCGCTGTCGGATGCAGCGCGGCGGATGCGTCGCCGCGCGCTCGCACGCAGCGCTCGGCGGGCCGCCATCACGACCGCGAGCGATGCTCGGCGGGCGCGAAAGCGGCCGGACGCTAGGCCGCGCGTGCGAGAGTGTCAAGACACGCCGAGGCCGCGCCGGAGGCCTGCTGCGAGAGCCCCGCCGTCGTCGTGAGCGGCAGTGAAGATGGCGACGAGTTCGGATTGAAATCGGCGATCGAGACGACTAGCATCCGCGCGTCGCCAGGTCGTCCGTGGTGGCAGCGCGTGTCGGTCTCGAACACGCGAGGTCACTCCCCCGTCCGGGGGCGCCCTTCGAGGGGAGCTCGCGCGGAACAGACTTGGCCGGAGGCACACACGTGACCGTCTTCTGTCCGAACTGCGGAAAGCCCAACACCGACACCGCCACTCAGTGCGTCGCGTGCGCGACCGCGCTCAAGCCCAAGGCCGCTGCCTCGAAGTTCAAGGGCACGATGATGATGTCGGGACCGGCCGTGCCGCCGAAGCCCGGCGCCCCAGGAGGACCGCCCGGACCGGGTGGACCGCCAGCTGCAGGACCGATGGGACCGCCGCCCGCGGCGCCCGCCGAGCCGCCCAAGAACATGGCGTTCCAGGCCACGATGTTGGGGCCGATGACGCCGCCGCCGGGTGATCCGGGTGGCTTCGGCGGTCCGCCCGGCCCGCAGCCGGGCTTCGGCGCGCCG
>JAFLCL010000469.1 GCA_017303575.1 Deltaproteobacteria bacterium | reverse complement strand
GCACGCGCGTCGCGCCCCGTGCGCGACAGCTCGGCGAAGAGCGCGTCCACCCCGTTGGCGCTCGTGAGCACGACCCAGTGGTAGGTCGAGAGCTTCTCGATCGCGCGCGCGAACGGCGCGGGATCGGTGGGCGCCGCGATGCGCAGGATGGGCATCACGATCGGATCGGCAGCCTCGTCGCGGAGGCGCTCGACGATGCCGTCCGTCTGCCCCTCGGGCCTCATCACGAGGACGCGCGCGCCGAAGAGGGGCCTCGTGTCGAACCACCGCACCTTGTCGCGCAGGCGCACCACGTCGCCCACGATGGTCAGCGCTGGCGTGCCCAGGCCGGCGTCCCTCACGAGCGCCGCGATCGTGCCGACCGTGCCTACCACCGTGCGCTGTGAAGGAAGCGAGGCGCGCTCCACCACGGCGGCTGGCGTGCTCGCGTCGCGTCCGTGCGCGATCAGCGTCTCCATCAGCGCCTCGAGGCGACGCAGGCCCATGAAGAGCACGATCGTCTGCGTCGCCGTCGCGAGGCGCGGCCAGTCGTGGCTCGCGCTGTCCTTCTCGGGCGACTCCGTCGCGGTGACGTAGGCGATGCTGCTCGAGCTCTCGCGGTGCGTGAGCGCGAGGCCGGCGTAGGCCGCAGCCGCGATCGGCGACGGCACGCCGGGTACGACCTCGAACGGGATCCCGCGCGACGCGAGAAGCTCGGCCTCCTCGCTGCCGCGGCCGAAGAGGTACGGGTCGCCGCCCTTGAGGCGCGCGACGGTCTTGCCCGCGTCGACGGCCTCGAGGATGCGGCGATGGATGTCGTCCTGTCGCTGCGACACCCGGCCGGCGCGCTTGCCGACGAACACCTTCTCGGCGTCGGGCCGCGCGAGCGCGAGCAGATCGGGGTGAACGAGCGCGTCGTAGAGGACCACGTCGACCTCGCCCAGGCGGCGGGCTGCGCGGCGTGTGATGAGCCCCGGATCACCAGGGCCCGCGCCGAGGAGGAACACGCGCGGCTGCATGCGCGCACCCTACACGACCCACGAACCGGCCGCTCCCGAGGGTCTGTGGTAACGACTCGCCCACCATGCGTTCCGTCGCTAGACCGATCCTCGTCGTCGTGCTCGCCCTCGTGCCCGGAGCGACCGTGATCGCGTGCTCGGGGAGCGACACGGATCACGTCAGCACGAGCGGCCACACCTCGCGTCCCTCGAGCGGCACCACACGCGGGACGACGAGCACGACGAAGGCGGTCCCAGTCGATCGCGACCGCGAGCCGACGGCCGCCGCGCGCGTGATCCTCGAGCCGCCGGGGGCCGAGCCCGTGACCGTGAACGTCGAGGTGGCACGCACCTCCGCGGAGACGCAGCGCGGGCTGATGTTCCGGCGTCACATGGATCCGGACGCGGGAATGATCTTTCTCTTCCCGCGTTCTCGGCAGCTCACGTTCTGGATGCACAACACCTACATCCCGCTCGACATGATCTTCATCCAGAGCGACATGCGGGTGCTCGGCGTGGTGGAGAACGCGCCGCCCGAGACGGACGACGGCCGCGAGGTCGAGGGTGTCTCGCAGTTCGTGCTCGAGGTGAACGCGGGCTTCGCGCGGGAGCACGGGATCGGCGCGGGCACGGTGGTGCGGTTCGAGGGCATCCCGGATGTCCCTGTCGACGGCGCCGCCGGCGAAGACGAAGACGACGAAGCGTGGGAGGACGAGGAATGACGAACGCGCGCAGCATGGTGGCCGGACTACTCGTCGCGAGCCTCAGCGCCTGCGGCAACGAGGCGCAGACCGAAGGGACCGAGCCCGAGGCCACGACGGAGACGGCGGAGCCGACGACGACCTCCACCGAACCCGCCACGCCAGCGCCTCCTCCCGGAGGTACCGGCACGACCGAGGACGGTGAGACCGTGATCTTCGCCGGCAGCGCGCGCCGCCCAGCGGAACGGCCCGCCTACGATCCTGCGCACCTCGTGCGCGAGCCGAACGCCCCCGACCCGGAAGCGGGCGACTTCACGCTCGACGAGGCGGTGGCCGGCATGACGACCGACGGGCAGCTCGTGGCCGAGATGGGCACCGACTTCGGAACGCTGCTCTGTGATCTCTATGCGGATCGCACGCCGCGCACGGTCGCGAACTTCATCGGCCTCGTGCGCGGGACGCGTCCTTGGTGGGACGCTCGCGCGGGCCAGTGGGTCACGCGTCCGTACTACCGCGGGCTCACCTTCCACCGCGTGATCCCCGACTACATCGTGCAAGGCGGCGACTACCTCGGCGACGGCACGGGCACCATCGGCTACACGCTGCCGTACGAGCCGCACGAGACGCTGCGCCACGACCAGCGCGGCATGCTCGCGCTCGCCACCCTCGAGGGGCCCGACTCCGGCGGCGGGCAGTTCTACATCACCGATGGACCCGCGGCGCAGCTCGACGGCACCGCGACGGTCTTCGGTCACTGCCTGCCCGAGGATCTCGTCTCGCAGATCGCGCGCCTGCCGCAGTCGGGCGCGCCGGACAACCGACCGCTCACGCCGTTCCACGTGACGCGCGTGTTGATTCGTCGTGTGCCTGGCGGTGCGGCGGCCGCACAAGCCACGCCCCCGCGCTTGCCCGAGGGCGAGCCGGAGACGCCGCGCGGCGCGAGCCCGGATCCGTCCGAGACGCGAGGGCGAATCCGCGATCTGCCCCGCGCGCCAGCCCCCGGCCACGAGGGCCACGGTCACTGAGAGAGCGAGAAAGAATCCATCGCTTCGAATCGGGCCGCGGCGGAGGGGGGGCCCGCGCCCGGCGACGTGCAGGAGCTCAGCTGTCGCCGTCGTCGGTGGGCTCGGGCGTCGCGCTCGGTCGACGTGTGCGCTTCGGATCCGCGCCCTTCACCGACACTTCCGGCGTCACGCCCCCCTTGTCGTTGGGGATGAAGCGGATCTCGGTGCGGATCTCGAACGACAGGCTCGTGAGCGCACGCTGGAGCTCGGTCGCGAGATCGGCGCGCTCGAGGAACTCGCGCACCTCGCGGGCCACGACGCCGACCGCTGCGTTCTTGGTGTCGTCGATCTGCGAGAGCACGTAGCTCGCGACCTCCTTCGGCACCTCGTGTCTCTGCCCCACCATCCCGCGGATCGACTCGTTGGCGTTGGTGAACGTGCCGATCCCGGTCTCGATCCCCTTCTCGATCGCGCGCTTGATCGCCTCGGGCAGGATGCGCTCGAGGCGACGGCGTCGGCGGGGGATGTCGTCCTCGCCCTCGACGTCGTCGGGCTCGTGCTCGTGCTCGTCGAGGGACGGATCGTCTTCTTCCAGGCCTGCCACGGTCGCCACAGTACCATCGGGCCCCTGCGCGTGCTCCTCCTCGCGTCCGCTCGATGACGTCCCCCCGCCGACCCGTGCTCGTCGTGTCCAAGCCGCTCGGTCCTCCCTGGACCGACGGCTCGAAGAACCTCGCGCGCGAGATCGTGCGCGGTCGGGAGTCGATCGCGCGCGAGGCCCACGCGTTCGCGCCCGAGCACGGCGGCGTCGAGGCGAGCGTCGTTCATCGCACGCCGACGCGGGATCTCTCGAGGCGGACCACGCTCGCGATCCTCGGCACGCTGGCGAGCGAGCGCCGATCCGCGCTGTGGCACTTCGTGTTCGCGCCGAGCGTCCGCACGCGACGCGCAGCAGGCGCGCTCGCGAGGCTGCGACACAAGCCCACGGTGCAGACGATCGCGTCGGCGCCTGCGGCCGGCGTGCGCCTGGGCGATGTGGTGTTCGCCGATCGCGTCGTCGCGCTCTCTCGCGCGACGCACGCCCGCGCGCTCGAGCAGGGCGTGCCCGCCTCGCGCCTCGCGCTCGTGCCCATCGCGATCACGCCGCCACCGGTCCCGAGCGAGCACGCGCTCGCCGATGTGGTGCGACGTCATGCGCTGCGGGATCGGTTCGTGGTCACGTTCCCCGGCGATCTCGAGCACGGCGGGGGGGCCTCGCTCTTGCTCGACGCGTGCGCCGCGATGAGCGCGCGTCGGG
>JAFLCL010000468.1 GCA_017303575.1 Deltaproteobacteria bacterium | reverse complement strand
TCGATCCCGCGCATGCCGCCGCCCCCGCCGCCCAAGCGCGCGGGCGCACCCTCGGGCGCGTTCGGCACGCAGCCTCCCGGGCCCCCGTCGAGCGCCGAAGAGCCCGTGCCGTTGGTGACTCCTGCGCGTGCACCGCGCACCACCAACACGCAGCAGCTGATCATCGCGGCCTCGAGCGCCCTACGCCTGCGCGACGAGCAGCTGCGCGCGCGGGTCCAGTACTACAACGGCGATCAGCAGACGAACGCCGAGCTCGATGCCATCACCGCGCAGGTGGTCGCCGAGCTCAAGCAGATGGCGCAGGGGCAGGGCGGCGGACGGCCCACGCAAGAGGTCGAGATCGAGCTCATCCAGGCGCTGCGCGGTCTGCTCGAGAAGCTGATGTCGCCCAAGCGCAGCTCCTTCCTGCTCAAGAAGATCGAGGAGGTGCAGCGGCGCATCACCCAGCTGTTCTTCAACAGCGAGCTCTACGTCCGCATCCAGGAGGGCTCGCAGGAGCTGCCGGCCGCGAGTTGGCCCGAGCAAGCGCTCTACTTCGCGCTCAAGCGCTACGAGGACTTCATCGAGTCCGAGATCGACTCGACCCCGGCCGGCGACGAGATCCGCGAGCGCGCGAAGGAGAAGCTCCAGACGTTCATGCGCGGCCTGTGCACGGACTTCCTCTCGCGCACGACGCCCGAGCTCGAGCGTCTGCTCGCGATCTACAAGGCCGTGCTGCTGCACTTCTTCCAGAGCGTGTTGCCGATGGAGCTCGGTGACTTCGCTTGGGAGGTCATCCGCGAGTCGCGCGTCGCGGTGGGACACGACCTCGGCTACAAGCTCACCGCCGACAAGTTCGACGCGTTCCGCGAGGTCTTCGATCGCAAGTTCCTCGAGCGCCTCGTGCTCAACGTGCAGGAGCCGATCGTGCAGAAGGCCAGCGAGACGCAGGGCTTCCGCGAGGCCACGCTCCGCTTCGTCGCCGACCCGCAGATCCACGCCGAGATCTGCACCGTCATCAACGACGCGCTCTACGACTACCTCCACGGCGAGGGCTTCCTCGACCTGCCGCCCAACTGGCGCCGCCTCCTCGACGAAGACGACGAGTGACCAGCACGGGGCGCCTCGCGGCGGGGTCAGCGTCCGCTGACCCCTGGAGCGGGAGCGAGGAGGAGTCTCCGACGTCGAGCCGGCGATCGGACACGCGCGCAGCTCACGGAGGTGAGCGAGCACGGGAGAACCCGGCGGGGTCCGGGGGCGCCCGAGCCCCCGAGCGCGCGCGAAGCGCGCAGCAACTACGCCTCGGGGTCGCTGCCGAAGGGGTCGTCGGGCTCGCGTGTGACCATCGCGATCGCGCTCGCGCTCGGACGCTTGCGGCAGCCCTCGCCGGGCCAGAGCGGCGGGACGATCGTGTCCTGGTCTTCCGTCTCCCACCGCACGTAGGTGAAGTCGCGACGGAGCTCGTCCCAGAGGCGCACGAACGAGGTGAACGCGCGTCGCCGCAGATCCGTCGCGTCGCGCATCGCGACAGCGAGCGGGCCGTGGACGTCGAGCGCCGCCATCAGCGCGCCGGCTGCGCGCCCGGGCTCGGAGAGATCCAGGTACGGGACGCGCCCGTCGAGCACGGCGCAGAGCAGCGTCACGTCGAGCGCGAGGTCGCGCGGCTCCTCACTTGTCCGCGGCGCAGGCGCCGCGAGATGGGGGCTCTGCCCCCAAACCCCGTACGACAGCTCGTTCGCGGGATTCTTTCCCGCTCTCTCATTCCCGCGCAGGCTCCGCACCTCGGCGTGAGCGATGCGCCCGCTCTCGAGCAGTGGGCGCACCTCGAGCAGCAGGTCCGCCCGCCAGCCTCGACAGGCGTGGATCAGCTGCGCGCGCCGCCCCGTCACCCTCTCGTCGGTGTCTTCCCAGCGGCGGTGTGCTTCGGCCAAGGCGTGCGTGCGCAGCTCGAGCTCGTCGTGGCGCCGCACGCGCTCGGCACCGACGGCAGGCGCGAACGAGCCCTCGACCTCGTCGCGGTGTGAACGAACGACGGGCACGGCGGCGAGCGCGACCTTGGTGATGGCCTCGATGTCGAGATCGATGACGTCGAGCTCGGACGGATCGATCGCGAGCAGCTCGTCGCGGAGCGCATCGAGTGGATGAATCGACATGGGTCCCTCGGGTCGAAAGAGAGTCTGACCGAATCGAGCGAAGACCGAGCGCCCCATGCGAGGCGCTCGGTTCCGGATCACGTGGTGGGCTCGTCTTCGAAGGGCGAGGGGAAGTCGGGTCCGAAAGGCCTTTCGGGATCCTTCTTCGGCTCGTCCGACGGCGTCGGCTCGGGCGTCGGCTCCGGGGCCGCACGCTTGCGTTGCGCCTTGCCGGCCCAGAGCGACGGGATGATCGTGTCGACGTCCTCCTCGTGCCAACGGAGGTAGCTCATCGCGCGGCGCAGCTCGTCGTACGTGCGCACGAAGAGCGTGAACGCGCGCTGTCGCACGTCCGCGGCTTCGCTCACGGCCGGCGGCGCCTGCTCGCGCTGACCCATGCCGACGAACAGCGCGTTGGCAGCATCCTCCGCGGCCTCGAGGTCCTCGCGTCGCACGGGGGAGATGCCCTGGATGCGATCCCAGTGCTCCTCGAAGATCGACACCAGCTGCTGGAGATCGGTGACCTGGTTCTTGAAGCCCATCGGCCCCTGGAGGCCCGAGAGACGCTCGGCCGCGATCACCTTGCGGTGCACGAGCGAGGTGGCGTCCGCCAAGAGCATCGTGCGCAGCTCGACGCAGCGCTTGGAGAGCACCTGGAGATCCGGAGCCGCGCCGGCCGCGGCAAGGTACGCCGCCTGCGCTTGGCTCGCAGCGCGTGCGTAGAGCTCGAGCTTCTCGACGCGATCGGCCTCGTGGCGATCGAAGCGTCGCTCGAGGGCCTCGCGGTGATGGCGCAGCTCGGGCACGACCCCGATCGCGGTGACCGTCGCCGACGCGATCTCGAGGTTGACGCTCTCGAGGTCCGACGCGTCGAGCGCGGCGAGCTCGGGGCGAACGGCGTCGAGCGCGTCGGTGAAGCGGGTCGTGTGGGTGACGGGCGTGGAGGAACGAGAGAACGAGACACTCATGGGGACCTTCCTTTCGTTCGCGGGGAGCGCCGCCGCACCACCTCGGTGCCGACGGTCTCTTCGCGAACGCCCTCTTGTCGGTGGCTCGCGCGTGCTGTTTCGTCCTCGCGCGATCTTTTTCTCGAGCGGTCGAGAGAAGACCTGGTGGAACGGGGCGCGCGGCCGGGGGCCTCCGCTCCGCGTGTTGTCTCCGCACCGACGCTGCGCTGCGACCCCCGGCCGCGCGCCCCTCGCGGTTGTCCTCGTCGCACTCGCCCTCAGGTTTCGGGGGTTCATCCCCCCGGCTTGCTGATGCTGAAGCCGATCGGGAGGGGGTCGACCCCCTGGTCCGAGGCACGACGCGTCGGGCGGGAGGGGGGCGACCCCCTGGTCCGAGGCACGACGCGTCGGGCGGGTGGGGGTCAACCCCCTCGTCGACGACTCGGCGAGAGGGCAACGGGAGGGTCGACCCTCGGCGCAGCCGCGCGGACCTCGTCGCGGGGAGGGTGGCCCCCCGGTGGCACGAGTCCGCTGCCGCCGCGGAGAGGGGCGACCCCCGCCGCGGTGGCTTGGCGGTCAGTTCACCATCGGGTTCGCGAACTCGATGGGGAGCGTGACCGTCACCTGCGACTGGCCCACGGCGAGGTCGGTGGGGATGGGGGCGAAGGGCAGGCTGCTGCGCACGGCGAGGAGGGCCGCGTCGTCGAGATCGTCGAAGCCGCTCGAGCGGATCACGCGTGGGGCGGTGGCGATCGATCCATCACGACGCACCACGAGGCGCACCACCGACGTGCCCTGATCGCGCGCCAGCTGCCGCGGCCTCGGAAACACGAGGTGCCAATTGTCGGACCTTCAGGTGCCGGAAAAAGCACATTGCTGCATATAATTGGCACACTTGATAAGCCAACCAAGGGCGAAGTAATTTTTGACGGCGAAGACG
>JAFLCL010000467.1 GCA_017303575.1 Deltaproteobacteria bacterium | reverse complement strand
GGGCGATCAGGCCCGACTGGGTGATCCAGACCTCATAGCGGGCCCCATCGGACATGGGCATGGCCGCGCCGGAGCCATAGAGGCTGTCGGCCGCCTGGCCGAGCAGGTCATATCGCCGCCCCAGCGCCCACAGGGCACGCTGCCGCTCCTCCACACGTTCGACGGCGGCGTGCTCACGCGTCCTTCGTCGTCGGCGGCCTGGAGCCCCGAGGTCACGCCGCGCCCCGAGCCCGCACAGTCGAGCGGCCTGTTCGACTACCAGGGCGGGCTTCCCCGTCCGGCCGCGCCGCCGCACCCCGAGCTCGCGGAGGATCAGCGCGTCGCCGCCGCCCCGACGCCAACCGCGCCGTGGTCCGCGCAGACGACGGCATGACGATCCGCGAGCGCGTCCGTGCGATCGCCTGCTAGATTCGGCCTCGTGTCGTCTCGTCCCCTGCTCGTGCTCTTCGCCGTCGCCGCGACCCTCGCGCCGACGGCGATCGCGTGGGCCGAGCCCGAGGTCATCGTCTACGTGCGTCGCGCGGGCGAGGCCGCGGATGCGACAGTCACGGTGACCGACGACGACGGTCACACCGTCAGCTGTGAGACCGAGAACGGCCAGTGCAGCCTGTCGGGCCTCGCGCCGGGACGACACCTCGTCGTCGCCCAGGGTCGCGACGGACGCCGCGCCGAGAGCCGCCCCGTGCTGATCCCCGCGGACGGCAAGGTGTCGCTCTTCGTCTCCGTGCCCTGACTCCCGCGCGTCGCGGGGCCCCAACCAGGTCGCACACCTCGCGCTGCGCTCGGCGCGAGACGGAACGGCTCGAGGCTGGCCACCGTCCAGCACCACCCCTCGAGCACCGCGATGTGCTCGCGTCCGCGGCGTTTTTCTGCTCGTGTCGAGTTTGTGCTCGGCACTTCGGTGGTGGTATGTAGCCGCGCAGCGAACGGCGCCCGGCAAGTCGGGCTCGGCGGCGTTGGCTGTCGTCTTCTCCTCGATCGGAGCCAGGAATGAGACCGAACAGCGCGACCTCTCACGTCGTCACCCTTCTCGCGGCGTGCGCTCTCCTCGTCACCGCACCGCTCGCGTCCGTGTCCACGGCACGCGCGCAGTCCGGCGAGTTCGACGACGAGTTCGACGACGACTTCGAGGATCGTCAGCGTCCCCCGGCGCGAGGTCGCTCGATCTCGGACGACCTCGCCGAGGAGGACGAGTTCGAGGGCGGCGGCGCCCGTCGCGACGAGGAAGTCGAAGAGGCCGAAGAGCGGCGGGCCGAGCCCCGCGAGGCCGCGCCTGCGCCGCCCGAGGGTCGGCCCACCGACGCGCGTGGCGATCTGCTCTCGACCAACGGCTCGCGCGCGTGGCGTCAGCGCCGCTTCGTGCTGCACAACACCTACAACGGCACTGTCGGTGGTCTGCACGTCGCCGACGCCGGCTCGGGCCCCTCGCAGACGTTCCGCGTCTCGTTGCTCACCGACTTCTTCATCGCGGGAGGCTTCCTCCGCGCGCCCGGCTCCGACCCCGCGCTGTCGGACGAGAACCGCCACATCGGTGGCTCGCTCTCGCTGAGCTACACGCCGTTCGACTTCCTCGAGATCTACGCAGCGATCCGCAGCTACGCGAACTCGAACGACACCGAGTCGCCCTCGCTCTTCCAGGTGCTCGGCGACTCGACGCTCGGCTTCAAGGCCTACTACGAGGTGCTGCCGTGGCTGACGCTCGGTGGTGACTTCGGCGTCTACTTCCTCAACACCGTCGGCGACATCGGCCTCGTGCTCGACTCGACGAGCCTGAACTTCCGCCTCAACGCGTCGGCGGACTTCCGCGCCCTCGAGGGCGTGGAGATCCCGCTCATCGGGCGCGTGAACCTCGGCTACTACTACGACCGCTCCTCGGTGCTCACCGATCAGGTCGAGCGCGCGCGCTACGACGCGCTGCCCACCGTCGGGCCCGATGCGCGCCGCAGCTACGACGACGAGGACCGACACCTCCTCACGCGGGTCGAGCGCTTCGCGCTCAACATCAACCGCACCGACTTCTTCGACGTCGGCCTCGGCGTCGAGGTCCCGATCAACGTGTCGGAGAACTTCTACATCTCGCCGATCGTGGAGTGGAACGTCCGCGTCCCGGTGAACAGCCGCAACTACTCCTGCCTCTGGATCCCGGAGACCACGGGCGGCTCGACGCCGGCGCCGGGCCAGGACGGCTGCCTCGAGTTCCAGGGCTTCTCGGCGATGCCGTCGACCCTCACGCTCGGTCTGCGCGTGCAGCCGCCGGTGCGTGGCTGGGCGCTGATGCTCGCCGTCGACATCGGCACCTCGGGTCAGACGTTCGTGCGCGAGCTCGCGGGCAACGCGCCGTACAACGTCTTCCTCGGCATGTCCTACGCCGTCGACACGGTGCCGCCGCCGGCCGAGGTGCTCGAGCGTGAGGTCGAGCGTCGCGTCGAGGTCCGCATCCCGCCGCCGGTCCGTGGCCGCATCATCGGCACCGTCGTCGAGCGCGGCACCACCACCGCCATCGCCAACGCGATCGTCAGCTTCCCGAGCAGCGAGCTCACCGCGCTCTCGACGGGTGGCGACGGTGTGTTCCGCAGCTACGAGCTCGCCCCCGGCGAGGTCCGCATGTCGATCGCGCACCCCGAGTACCACTCGGCGGACTGCGCGGGCACCATCCCCGAGGCGGGTGGCGACGTGAACATCAGCTGCTCGCTCGAGGCCCTGCCGCGCCTCGGCATCGTGCGCGGCCGCGTCATCGGCGACAACGGCCAGCCCGTCTCGGGCGCGACCGTCAACGTCACCGGCCCGCAAGCGTTCTCGGTGCTCACCGACCCGAACGGCGGCTTCACGCGCCAGGGCCTGCCGCCCGGCACGTACGCGGCGCGCGTCGAGTCGGACGCGCACCTCATCACCACCTCGGCCTTCGACGTCCGCCCGCGCGAGACGGCGGAGCCGACGATCACTGTCGTCGCTCGTCCCACGCGCTCGCAGGTCCAACTCCGCGCGCGTGAGCTGACGATCCGCCGTCAGATCAACTTCGCCACCGACAGCGCCGAGATCCTGCCGGACTCGATCCCGCTCATGACGGAGATCGCCGACGCGCTCCTTCGTCACCCCGAGCTCACGGGCATCGAGATCCAGGGCCACACGGACAACCGTGGCGGCGCCCAGCACAACATGGAGCTCAGCCAGCAGCGCGCGGACGCTGTGCGCACGTACCTCGTCAACGCGGGCATCGCGGCCGATCGCCTCACGGCGCGCGGCTACGGCGACACGCGCCCCGTGGCGCCGAACATCACGGCCGGTGGACGCGCGCGCAACCGTCGCGTGCAGTTCATCATCACGTCGCGCTCGGAGTGAGTTGGCCTCGTCCTGGGTCGTGACCTAGGACGCCTCGCGGACCCCCTCCTCGCGGGGCCCGAGCCCGCGTTTCCTCCCCCGCCAGCGGGGGAGGAGACCCACGGCGCTGGGCCCCGTCTCTCTTCCGTCTCTTGCGCGGCGATGCGCCGCCCCACCATCATGCGGGCGATGCGCTCCTTGCCTTTCCACGCTGTGGCGTGGGTCTGCCTCGTCGCACTCGCGACGCTCACGGTCGTGACCCCCGCGCGCGCCTCCATCGTCGAGGCGATGAGCCTCACGGAGCTGACGCAGACCGCCGACGTGATCGTCGTGGCGCGCGTCGAGGGTCAGCGCGCGCGTTACGACGCGCAGGGGCGCATCGTCACCGATGTCTCGCTCCGCATCGAAGAGAGCCTCTTCGGTCGCCTGGCGGTGGGTGAGCAGACGACGGTGCTGCGCCTCGGCGGGGCGGTCGGTGATCTCGGCCTCCGCGTCGAGGGCGAAGCGATCTACGTGACGGGCGAGTCGATCGTGCTCTTCGGCCGCTGGGTCACGACGCCGTCGGGCGAAGTGCTGCGGCCGATCGGGATGGCGCAGGGCGTCCTCCCGATCGACGTGCGTGGCGGCGTGGAGGTGGTCACGCCGGGCGGCGTGGGCCTCGAGCTCGTGACGCGCGACGGCGAAGGGCGGCTCTCGCCCGC
>JAFLCL010000466.1 GCA_017303575.1 Deltaproteobacteria bacterium | reverse complement strand
GCGTCGACCTTCGAGGGAGGCGCCTCGGCCCTCGGCGCATCCGCGGCGCGCGCGGTGGGCGTCGCCACGGGCTGGGTCGCGAGCATCGCCGTGACGTCTCCGCTGCGCGCGCCGAAGGGCACCAGCGCCTCGAGCAGCTCCGCCGCGGAGGAGAAGCGCTGCATCGGATCTTTGGCGAGGCCCTTCAGGATCAGCGCGTCCAGCGCAGGCGGGATCCCGGGCGCGAGCGTCGAGGGCGGCAGCGGCTCCACGCGCAGGATCTGCTGGAGGAGCGCGTGGTAGTTGTCTCCCGTCAGCGGCAGCCTTCCCGTGAGGCACTCGTAGAGCATCACGCACACGGCGTAGAGATCCACGCGGTGGTCGAGCTTCTTGATGCCTCGCGCCTGCTCGGGGCTCATGTAGTACGGCGTTCCCATCGTCACGCCGGTCCGGGTGAGGTTCGTGGGCTCGCCGTCTTCGTGCTTCATCTTCGAGATGCCGAAGTCGAGCACCTTCACGAAGTCCGCGATGCCGCCGCGCCGCGTGAGGAAGATGTTGTCGGGCTTGAGATCACGGTGGACGATCTCGCGCTGGTGCACGGCCGAGAGCGCGGCCAGCACCTGACCGATGATGTTGGCGGTGCGCGCGAGCGGCAGGCGCCCCTCCTGCTTCAGCATCTGCGCGAGCGCGGTGCCGCGCAGGTACTCCATCACGAGGTAGGGCGCGCCGTCCTCCGCGTAGCCGAGGTCGAGCACCTCGACGATGTGCTCGTGCCCCGTGGCCGCCGCGGCGCGCGCCTCGCGCTGGAACCGCGCGACGGCCTTCTCGTCACCGGTGAGCTCGGGGTGCAGCCGCTTGATCGCGACCTTGCGCCCGAGCGCCAGGTGCTCCGCGATGTAGACGGCGCCCATCCCACCTTCGCCGAGGATCCCGGTCACGCGGTAGCGGCCCGCGATCACACGACCGACGAGCGCCGGCCCTGTCTGGAGGGGCTTTCCCGTGCGCGGACAGTGCGAGTACGTCGGCGGGTGCGCCTCCGTGCAGTGGGGACACCGCACGGGATCGAGCTTCGCGTGCTCGCCACTGGACGTGCTCGCGCCCCACGGAGACTCGGGAGGAGCATCCGCCTGGCGGAGAGCTCCTTCGCGGGGCGTCTTTGCCATGAACGAGTCTGCGCATGGTCGCCTCTCCCGCGAGGCGAGCGCAATAGCCCGTTCGACCGGCTCGAGGTGTGACGCGGGCGCCTCACCCCCCGGCCCGACGCAGCGCCTCCATCCGCAGCTCGACGAGGGTCGCGAGCCCGAAGCCCTCGAGCCGCGCGTCGTTGCGCCAGCGCGTGTAGCGCGTGAGCCGCACGTGGCCGCCCGCGTTGCCTTCCACGAGGAACAACGTCGAGCCCTCCACGTAGCGGACGATCGCGCTGTGGTTCCAGGTCGTGGTCGAGATGCGCACGTAGTCACCCGCGCGCGGCTGGAAGCTCCCGAAGCCCGAGGTGCCGGGCGGTGGGTTGCCTCGAGACACCCAGGCCCCGCGCCGCTCGAACCACGCGCGGATCGCGGCGTTGTTCGGCAGCATCCAGCCGCCGTGGTAGCCGCCGGTGAAGGGCAGGCCCGCCGCTCGGTAGACCCACGACACGAAGTCGCTGCACCACAGCGCGTCGGGGCGGACGTAGCGGATCAGCGGCCCCGGCGGCGTCGTCCGCGAGAGGCCGACGTGCGCGAGATCGTGGCCGTCCTCGGCCGCTGCCAGCTGCACCACCGCGAGACCGATCGTCGAGGGCAGGGTGTTCCGCGGATCTTCGACGCGCGGAACCGCGCGGCACGTGAGGCCCTCGGCGGCGTAGCCCTCGTCGCAGAAGCAGAAGCCCTCCTCGACCTCGCGCATGCACTGTCCGTGACCGCTGCAGGTCGCGCCGAGGCAGGGATCGGGGCGCGCCGCGGTGGTCGGTCTCACCGGCGCGTTCTGCGCGCGCGCATCCGCCGTGAAGACCACGACGACGAGAGCGATGAGGCTCGGCGCGAGGCGATGCATGCCGCTCAGACGAGCGTAGCGTGGGTCCGGTCTGCGCCGCGACGGCCCCTCCGTTCGGGATGTTCTCGTCGCGCGCCCCCATGCTCTACTTCCGCCCCCTCGATGTCCCACCACTGCTGTCGACACCTCTCTCTCTTCGAACAGCTCGAGCGCGACGCCGATCGCGACGCGCTCGAGTCCGCAGGCGCCATCGAGCGAGGCGCCGATGGCTCGCGCGGCTTCCAGATGCCGGGCGATGCGCCCCGCTGGTCGCGTCCACGTCCCTTCGCGGTGGAAGCGCTTCGCGCCGAGGTCACGCTCGATCTCGCGACCCGCTCCGTCGAGGGCGACGCGACGCTGCGCGTGCGACGCATCGACACCGCGGCGCGCGAGCTCGCGCTCGACGCGATCGACTTCGAGCTCCACGAGGTCCTGCTCGACGACGAGGCAGCCACGCACCGCTACGACGGTCGTGTGCTCACGATCGAGGTGGCCTCCGAGGCGCGCGAGCACTCGGTCCGCGTTCGCTACCGCGCCACGCCGCGCCGCGGCCTCTACTTCGTCACCGCGACGAAGCCGCTGACGCGACCCGATCCCAGCGCGCTCCCCACCGAGGTGTGGTCGCAGGGACAGGACGAGGACAACCGCTGCTGGCTCCCGCTCGCGGATCATCCGGGCGAGCGCATGAGCACCGAGATCATCGCGCGTGTGCCGCGCGGCTGGTTCGCGCTCTCGAACGGCACGCTCGAGTCGCATGGCCCCGACGGCGAGCACGAGCGCTTCCACTGGCGTCAGTCCACCCCGCACGCGCCGTACCTCATCACGCTCGCCTGCGGCCGCTTCGATTCGTCGCACGCCAAGCACGGCGAGCTACCGGTCGACTACTACGTGCCCGTCGGTCGGGGCGGCGACATCGCGCGCTCGCTCGGCGACACGCCGAAGATGATCGCGCTCTTCGAGCAGCGCCTCGGCACGAAGTTCCCCTGGGACAAGTACGCGCAGGTCGTCGTGCACGACTTCATCTTCGGCGGCATGGAGAACACGAGCGCGACGACGCTCTACGATCGCGCGCTGCTCGACGAGCGCGCGGCGATCGACGTCGACATGGCCTCGCTCGTCGCGCACGAGCTCGCGCACCAGTGGTTCGGTGATCTCGTCACGTGCCGCGACTGGAGCCACGCGTGGCTCAACGAGGGCTTCGCGACCTACTGCGAGCACCTCTGGCGCGAGCACGCGGATGGGGAAGACGACTACCTCCTCGGCCTCGAGCACGATCAGGACGTCTACCTCGACGAGGATCGCGATCGGTACCGGCGGCCCATCGTCACGAACGTGTGGAGCAAGCCGATCGACATCTTCGATCGCCACCTCTACCAGAAGGGCGGCCTCGTCCTTCACTCGCTGCGCCGTCACCTCGGCGACGACGCCTTCTTCCGCGGCCTCTCGCACTACCTCGCGACGATGCGCGGCAAGAGCGCCGAGACGCGCGATCTCCATCGCGCCCTCGAGGACGCGACCGGCCGATCGCTCGAGGCCTTCTTCGATCAGTGGATCACGCGCGCGGGCCATCCCGCGCTCGAGATCTCGAGCGACCATGCGGACGGCATCCTCAAGGTCACTGTCGCGCAGACCCAGGCGCAGCGCGACGGAAGCGGCCTCTTCGTGTTCGCGCTCCCGCTGCGCGTGATCACGGACGAAGGAACCGACGAGATCACGCTCGAGGTGACGCGCGCGAGAGAGACCTTCGCGATCAAGAGCGCCAAGGCCCCGAAGATGGTCCTCGTCGATCCGGGCTCGCACGTGCTCGGCACCGTCGACAACCGGCTCTCGACAGCGCTCCTCTCGGAGCAGCTCGCGAGCGCGCCCACGGCGCAGCCGCGCTGGCGTGCGGCGCGCGCGCTCGCCAAGCGCAACGAGCCCAAGGCGCAGAAGGCGCTGACCACGGCGCTCACCAAGGACGCGTTCTGGGGCGTGCGTGC
>JAFLCL010000465.1 GCA_017303575.1 Deltaproteobacteria bacterium | reverse complement strand
GAGGGTGGGCCGTGCGAAGGGCACGACTGGGAGGGCGCGGACGTTGAGTGCGCGGTGGGCCTGCGTTGCGCGCGCGAGACGGCGACGTGCGTGCGGCGCGAGGTCGCGTCGCTCGGCGAGGCGTGCCTCGGTCCGGTGGAGTGCGCGCCCGGCCTGCGGTGTGCGAGCGGGGTCTGCGTCGACAGGCTCTGCGACGGCGCGCCCTGCGGTCGCTCGTACGGCAGCCTCTGCACCGAGCCGGACGCGTGCGAGCCATCGCTCGACTGCAACGACGGCGTGTGCGCGCGCACCGCCACGCCAGGCGAGCGGTGCGCCCCACCCGACGTGTGCAGCGCGGGCGCCGAGTGCGTCGACGGCGTGTGCGTCCGCTTCCCGGGCCTCGGCGAGTCGTGCCGTGATCGCTGCGCTCGCGGTCTGTGCTCGGGAGGTCGCTGCGTCACGCTGGCCGAGGGCGAGGCCTGCGAGGCGAGCGCCTTCTTGGATGCGTGCGCCGACGGTCTGATCTGCGACGGCACGTGCATCCCGCGTCCGCAGCTGGGCGAGGCATGCAGCTTCGAGCCAGCCACGTGCGAGCTCGGAGCTGTGTGCAACACGGAGAACGTGTGCGAGGCCCTGTGTCGGCTGGGGCCCGAGCCGTAGACGTCCGTCCGCACCGGGGCGATGTCAGGCGAACGCTGGCGTACTGGTCGGCGCAACGACTGCGGCGAGCTCGGCCAGACGCTAGGTGCGGACTGCAATTGCCACGATTTCCAACGGAAGAGCGACTCCTGCGCCGCACCGAGCGTCTGCGTACGCTCCCCGCGGGCGTCGACGACGCGGCGGCCTTCGATTCCAGCGCGCACGATGAATCGGCGTGTCAGCAGACGGCGTCGAGGGCGTGCTATAGGCGGCCGCCGAGTCCCCGTAGCTCAGCTGGATAGAGCAGTCGCTTCCTAAGCGAAAGGTCGCAGGTTCAAATCCCGCCGGGGACGTCGTCGAACTACGAAGAGGGAGAACGTCATGCTCGAGATCACTGGCATCGCGGCGCGAGAGATCCTGGACTCACGGGGCAACCCCACGGTCGAGGTCGAGATCGAGATCGATGGCGTCGCCGTCGGTCGTGCAGCGGTGCCCTCCGGCGCCTCGACGGGTGAGCACGAGGCGCTCGAGCTCCGCGATGGCGACGCGAGCCGCTACCTCGGCAAGGGCGTGCTCAAGGCGGTCGAGAACGTCATGGAGCAGATCGCGCCCGAGGTGCTCGGACGCGACGCGCTCGATCAGGCCGCGATCGATCAGGCGATGCTCGAGCTCGATGGCACGCGCACCAAGAGCAAGCTCGGCGCGAACGCCATCCTCGGCGTGTCGATGGCCGTCGCGCGCGCGGCCGCGGAGGCGCTCGGGCTGCCGCTCTATCGCTACCTCGGTGGCGCCCAGGCGTGCGTGCTGCCGACGCCGCTCATGAACATCCTCAACGGCGGCACCCACGCCGACAACGGCCTCGAGATCCAGGAGTTCATGGTCGTGCCGCACGGCGCGGCGAGCTTCCGGGAGGGCCTGCGCATGGGCACCGAGGTGTTCCATCACCTCAAGTCGATCCTCAAGAAGCGCGGCCTCACCGTCGCCGTCGGCGATGAAGGCGGCTTCGCGCCGCGCCTCGAGAGCAACGAGGCGGCGCTCGCCGTGATCCTCGAGGCCGTCGAGAAGGCCGGCTACACGCCGGGGCGCGACATCTCGCTCGCGCTCGACTGCGCCGCCAGCGAGTTCTTCGACAAGGACAAGAAGACCTACACCTTCGACAAGAAGGAGATCGACGGCGCCGCGCTCATCGATCTCTACGCGAAGCTGTCCGAGAAGTACCCGCTCATCTCGATCGAGGACGGCTGCGCGGAGGACGACTGGGACACGTGGAAGAAGCTCACCGATCGCCTCGGCGGCAAGGTGCAGCTCGTGGGCGACGACCTCTTCGTCACCAACGTCACGCGCCTCGCGCGCGGCATCGAGGCGGGCATCGCCAACTCGATCCTCGTGAAGGTGAACCAGATCGGCTCGGTCACCGAGACGCTCTCGGCCATCCGCCTCGCGTCGCAGAACGGCTACTCGTCGATCATCTCGCACAGGAGCGGCGAGACCGAGGACACGTTCATCGCGGACCTCGCGGTGGCGACGGGCGCGGGCCAGATCAAGACGGGCTCGGCGTCGCGCTCTGATCGCGTGGCGAAGTACAACCAGCTGCTCCGCATCGAGGAGATGCTGGGCTCGGGCGCGCGCTACGCGGGTCGCTCGACACTCCGCGCTTCGTGACGTCGGAGGCGCCTCGAGAGGCGACCGCAGACCCGCTGAGGGCTCGGGGAACGCAACCCGACGCCGCGCGGTATGATGCCGCGCGACGATGCGACACCCCGAGCTACGGCTGATCCGCGACGCGCTCGAGGCCGTGCTCTCGCCCGAGCTCGCCGCGAGCACGATCGACGAGGCGGTGCGCTCGATGCCGAACGCGCTGAGCTCGCCGGCCGAGATCGTGGGGCTCGTCAACGGCCCGCTGCGCGCCGCGCTCGCGAGGCGCCACGGCTCGGCGGCGGATGACGTGATCGACGACCTCCTCCGCATGCTCGTCACGCGCGCGCCTGCGCCCAGCACGCGCTCGCAGGACGTCACGCGCGAGATGCCGCTCGAGACGGCGCAGGTGCTGGTGTTCGTGCTCTCGTCGTCGGAGGCGCTGGGCAGCGAGCTCGAGCGGGCCCTCGGCAGCGACAACGTCGCGACGCTCACGTGGGACGACCCGATCCGCCTGCGCAAGGCCATCGCGTTCAAGGCGCCTGCCATCGTGCTCGTCGATGGCGCGAGCTTTCCTTCGATCGAGCCCTCCGAGACGCCCGAGATCTTCGCGGCGCTGCCGGCCACGTCCGTGCGCGCTGTGTGGGGCACCGACACGCCCTACGGCGCCGCGGTGCTCGCAGAGCTCGCCGCCAAGCGCGCGCCGTTCACGCCGCTCGACCGACGCGAGGGCATCGCGCCCGTCGTCGATCTCGTGCGGGCGCGTCGCTTCGTGAAGTGAGCGGCCGCGCCCTCAGGGCCGATCGAGGAAGCCCTCGTCGACGGTGAGCGCGCGGAAGGACTCGTGGTTCAGCGCGCGTCGCAGGAGGCGCAGGTTCGTGGTGAGCGGCGCGATGCGCGTCTCGGCGACGATGCGATCGAGCGTGAGCACGGCCTCGTGTCGCGTGGGCGCGAACGTCGCGATGGTGGCGACCAAGGGATCGTGGTGCGACGCGACGCGGCTGCCGGGCTGTACGCTCGCCTCGATGCGCACGCGTCCCGTGGGCGCGGGCGGCCAGCGGACGTCCTCGGTGCGGCCCGCGAACGGACGCTGATCACGCGGATCGAGCGCCGCCTCGACGCGCGCCTGCACTGCGTGCCCGGTCGGCTCGGCGCTCGTGGCCTGCTTGGGCAGCCCCTCGCCGAGCGCGAGCACCACCTCGACCTCGACGAGATCGACCGACGTGCACATCTCGAGCAGCGCGTGCTCGGGCGCGAGGCCGGGGCGCATGCCCACGAAGTGGAAGTGGCCGCTCGCGTCGAAGAGGAAGTGCACCGCCGCCACGCCGCGCAGCGCGAGATCGCGCGCGAGATCGAGCGACGCGGCCCACACCGCCGAGCGCACCGCCGCGCCGCGATGGAGGCAGTCGATCGCGGGCGCGGGCGACTCGGCGATCACGCGACGGTGATCCTTGCGCACGCTCGTCTCGACGTCGCCGATCACCACCACGTCGGTGCCGTCGCCCACCACGTAGACCTCGACGTGCCGCGGTCGCTCGACCCATCGCTCGAGCACGACGGCCTCGCCCTCGTCGTCCTTCATGCGATCGGCGATCCACACCTCGAGGCCCTCGGCGTCCTCGATCACCGTGAGCGTGGCGGGCTCCTGCACGCCGTACGCAGGCTTGACGACGAGCGGGAAGCCGAGCTGTCCCGACTCGTCGCGCATCGCCTGCGCCCAATCGTCCTCGCCCGGCGCGGCGAGCGCGCGCGAGGAGGCCGCGAGCACACGCAGGCCCGCTTCTTCGGCGGCCGTACGAAGCGCCGCGCGATCGCGGAGCATCA
>JAFLCL010000464.1 GCA_017303575.1 Deltaproteobacteria bacterium | reverse complement strand
GTAGGGACAGGGCCGTCGGACGGGCGAGAGGCGGACCCCTGGACTCGCGGGAGCTCCGACGCCGGACCGGACCGTTGATCCGTCCAGCGCAGGAGCTCGATCGCTCCTCATCGGGCGGCCGGGACCTCGACCGTGCTCTCCACGACGAACATCACGCGCCGGTTCGCGGCGAGCTCGTCCTCGGTCGTGCCAGCCACGTCCGGTCGCCCCTCGCCGAACGCTCGCGCCGACACGCGGTCTCGCGCGATGCCGCCCGCGATCAGCGCGTCCACGACGACCTGACCACGCTGACGGCTCAGCGTCATGTTGTGCTCGGTGCTTCCCTCACTGCTCGCGTGGGCCTGGACGACCACGCGCGTGAGCTCGGGGTGCGCGCGCAGGAGCGCGATCACGGCGCGGAGCGCTGCGCGGCTCGCCGGGAGCACGCGCGTCCCGTCCTGTGCGAACTGGATGCGCTCGCCGAGCTGCTCGAGCTGCTGCTCGGTCTCGGTCCGCGGCGGCGGCGGGAGCACGTCGGGGCAGCCGTCCGCGTCCTCGAAGCCATTGCGGGTCTCGGCCTCGTTCGGGCAGCGATCGGCTGCGTCGAGAACGCCGTCTTGGTCGTTGTCCGGGTCCGGGCATCCGTCGTCGTCTTCGAAGGTGTCCACGTCCTCGGCGACGTCGGGACAGCGGTCCGCGGTGTCGAGCACGCCGTCTTGGTCGTTGTCGGGATCGGGGCAGCCGTCGAGATCTTCGAAGCCATCTGCGTCCTCGAGGACGCGAGGACATCGATCACAGCCATCGAGCACTCCGTCGTGATCGTCGTCGGGGTCGGGGCAGCCGTCTGCGTCCTCGAAGCCGTCGACGTCCTCGGGCTCGTTCGGGCACCTGTCGTCGGGATCGAGCAGACCGTCGCGGTCGCGATCCTCCGCGGGAGGCGGCTCGCCACCGAACGCGATCGAGACGCCGAACGCGAGAAAGCCTGCGTCGGCGCCCGGCTCGGTCTGGAACACGTGGTGATAGCGGGCATACGGGCCGATGCGGAGCCACCACGCCGCGGGCAGCTCGTAGCCGATGCCCACCTCCACGGCGGGGCGGATCACGTCACCGGTGAACGCGATCGCACCAGCACCGCTGAGCCAGAGATCGCCGATCCCCAACGTGGCAAAGGGGTGAAGCCGCAGCGCGAGCCCAGGCGCGAGGTAGGTGCCGAATTCGTGCACGCCACGGTTGTCGGAATCCACCGGCAGGGCAAAGGCCGAGAAGCGCAGCTCGATGCCGAACCACGGTACGGGCAAGAGCTCGTAGCTGCCCGCCCCGCCTCCACCGATGTCGTACGTGTCCGCTTGTGGATCGGTGACCGCGGCGGCGAAGCCTCCCTCGAGGCGCACCGTGTGCCCTACATCGTCGGCGTGTACGAGCCCGACAGCGGCAGTGGTGGACAGAAACAAGAGGGCTGCGGACGCCCTCCAACTGGCACGCTCGAGCGAAGGAAGAAGATCGTTCATGTTCTCTCTCGTGTGGGCGACGAAGCGCGCGTCAGGGCGCGCCCCGCCCACGGCAAACAGGGCAGGAACCAAGAAGGACTGGGCATGTGATCGGCATCGGCAGATGCCGGCGGGCTCACGGCGTCGGCACGACGATCACGGCGCCATCGAGCGTCACTGCGCCCACACGCGTCAGTGCGCGACCGTCGAGGCGTGCGCCGGTCTCCAGGGTGACCGACTGATCGACGAGGAAATTGCCCACGATGCGGGAATTCGATCCCAGCGTCGCCGACGAGCCGACTTGCCAGTACACGTTGGTGGCGCGCGCGCCACCCGAGAGCACGACCTGTCGACTCGAGGTCGCAGTGAAGGTGGAGGGCATCTGGAAGATCCACGTCGCGTTCGGGTCACCGAACGCGTCGAGCGTGAGATCGCCCGAGCTGATCTCGAGCGAGGAGCCGGAGACGTAGATGCCAGGCGCGAGCGTCATGCCGCCGAGGTTGCCGCTGACGCTCGCGGGCGCCGGCATCATGCGCGCCGCCGCGTCGTTGTAGGCGTCGGTGAGCGCGAGCGCGGCCGCTGCTGCGGTGGCGTCGCCGATGTGAAACGTGCCGGAGATCACGGCAGGGGGAAACCCGACGACGTCTGGGCCCGGGATGAGCCCGATGTTGCCGGTCACCATCGAGAAGCCAGTGCTGGTGACGGTGGAGGCCGCGAGGATCGCGAAGGGGCCCGCGGCTCCGAGCTCGACCCCGCGCGGCATGCCACCGTCGCTCCGAGAAGCATCACGCGCTGCGGCGTCGAGCACCGCGGCATCCGGGGCGAACGCATCGACCGGGGCGAACGCATCGACCGGGGCGAACGCATCCGAGCTCGCGAACGCGTCTGCGAGCGCGTGCGCATCGGGGAGCGAGAGCGCATCGGGGAGCGCGACGATCTCCGCGTCGTCCGGAGAGATCGCGTCCGGCATCGCGAGCACCTGTGCGTCGAGGGTGTCTCGCGCATCGAGGGGGGCGCTGCCGTCAGGAGCACTGCCGTCCGAGTCACTGGCGTCCGAGTCGGTGGCGTCGACGCGCGCAGCGTCGATGCCCGAGTCTTCCGACAGGTCGGTGACCAGCATCTGCCCGCAGCCCGCGAGGGCGAAGGTGGTGCCGAGCAGGAGGAGCGATCGAAGGAAAGGAGGGAGAAGAGAAGGAGAGAGAGGAAGCGAGGGGAGCAGGCTCATGGCCGCCCCGTTAGCAACGCGAGGGCCAGCCCCGATCTCCCACGAAATTGGGCCTACGAGCGCCAGGCGGCGCGGCAGAGTGCCCCGATCCGCTCAGAACGAGGGAGTCATGGGGACGTAGTGCCGCGGGCTGGCGCGGCCCAGGCGCGGCCTATTCGGCGTACCTGGTACGCGGGTGACGTCGCGAGGACGAACGGGTCCTCGAAGGCTCACGGCTCCGCGCGGGTCGAGTTGGCGCCGCCAACTCATCCCAGCTCACGCCTCCCGAGATACCCGATGAGGTCTTGCGCGAGTGAGGGGAAGAGCCGCGTCAGCCAGTCGATGACGCGATAGTCCCAGCTGAGCATCACGCGAGCGGCATTGCGATCGATGCCGCGGAGCGTGGCCCGGGCCACGGTCTCGGCCGGGATGGCGCGGCGGGCGAGAAACGCAGTTTCACGCATGCGCTGGCCTTCGGAGGCGGCGCGTCCCTCGCGCACGATTCCCGTGTCGACCGGACCGGGATAGAGCACCGTCAGCCCCACGCCCGTGTCTCGCAGCTCCATGCGCAGAGACTCACTGAAGCCGCGCACCGCGAACTTCGATGCGGCATAACCGCTCTTGCCGGGAAAACCCACCAGCCCGAAGCTGCTGGACAGGGTGACGATGTGGGCCCGGCGTTGGGCGAGAAGAGCGGGCAGAAACGCCTTGCAGCAATTCACCGTGCCGCGGAGGTTGACGTCCATCACCCAGTCGAAGTCCTCGAGCGTGGTCTCGGCAAAGGTGCCTGCGAGTGAGACTCCAGCGCTGTTGACGAGCAGATGCACGCCGCCATGCGAGGCGAGGACTTCCTCGCGACAGGCGGTCACCCGTGCGGCGTCTGCGACGTCCACGACATGCGTGCTGACTCCGCGAGCGTGAGGCGTCAGTGCCACGGCGGCGCTCGCCAGTCGCTCGGCGCTCTGGTCGACCAGCGCCAGCCTCCATCCTTCCGCAGCCAGCGCCCGTGCCATCGCGAGACCGATCCCGGAGGCAGCGCCGGTCACGACCGCGCACTTCTCTGGCAGATCTCGAAAGCTCGACGACATGGAGGCGTGGGACTCGGGACGATCCAGGAGGGAACAGGAGAGGGGATTCTTGGGCTCAGCCCTCACCACGATCACACGAGCGCTGACCGGGACGCCAGATCCGGCGCGATCGGCCCGTACGCTGCACCCATGCGCCGACCTGCTCTCCTCGCCTCGCTCGGCATCGTGCTCGCGGTCTCGACGGCCCGCCCGATGGACGCACAGACGTGCACGAGGCCCGCGTGCATCGGCCCGTTCGCGACGCCCGACGCGCTCTCGAGCGCTGCGCTACGCGAGGCGCGAGCGCGAAGCTGGCGCATGGCCCATCGAGCCGGAGCGGCGC
>JAFLCL010000463.1 GCA_017303575.1 Deltaproteobacteria bacterium | reverse complement strand
GCTCGACGGCGAGGTCGTGCGCGTCGAGAGCCTCGAGGCGCTGCGCGCGCTCGCGCCCGAGGCGGCGCGCGGTCGCATCGTCTTCGTCGATCAGCGCATGGAGCGCGCGCAGGACGGCCACGGCTACGGCGATGCCGTGCCGGTGCGTGGACACAGCGCGTCGGTCGCCGCGGCGCTGGGCGCGATCGCCGTCGTCATCCGATCGATCGGCACCGACGCGACACGCTTCCCCCACACCGGCGGCATGCGCTACGCGGACGGCGCGCCGCGCATCCCCGCGGCGGCGATCAGCAACGCAGACGCCGACGTGCTCGCGCGCTGGATCGCGCGGGGCGAGACGGTGCGCCTCCACATGGAGCTGGGCGCGAGCGATCGAGGCGAGGCGCAGAGCGCCAACGTGATCGGCGAGATCCCCGGCACCGATCGCGCGAGCGAGATCGTGCTGCTCGGCGCGCACCTCGACAGCTGGGACCTCGGCCGCGGCGCGATCGATGACGGCGCAGGCGTCGCCATCGTGATGGAGGCCGCACGCTGGATCGGGACCTCGAGCACGAGGCCACGACGCACGATCCGCGTGGTGCTCTTCGCGAACGAGGAGAACGGCCTCGCCGGCGCGCGCGCGTATGCCGCGGCGCATGCGAGCGAGACGCACGTGATCGGTCTCGAGGCGGACTTCGGCGACGGTCGCGCGTGGGCGCTGCGCACGCCCGACGCGAGCGAGCGCAGCGAAGCCTCGGCGCCGACGCCGCGCTGGGAGCGCATCGCACGCTTGCTCGCGCCCATGGGCGTCGTCTGGCAGCCCGACGAGCCGCACGGCGGCGCAGATCTCTCCCCGCTGCACGAGTCGGAGGATGGCGAGCCACCGCTCGCCTCACCGATGCCGGTGCTCGACGTCGTGCAGGACGGTACGCGCTACTTCGATCTGCACCACACGGCCAACGACGTGATGACGGAGGTCGATCGCGTCTCGCTCGACCACGCGATGCGCGCCGTGCTCACCGTCGCGTATGCGCTCGCGCTGGAGTGAGATGCTCGGAGCGCACAGCGCCTCCCTCTCCCATTCTCGGAGTCCTGAGCGCATCTTCCTCCGGCACCCTGTTGGGAAGAGCCCACGCGGACGGGCGTATCCTCGCGGTCATGACTCCCGAGCTCGAGGCGCTCTTCGTCGAGCAGATCCGCGCCGCCAAGGGGAGCTGGCGCAACGGTGGCCTCACGATGATCGCCCTCATGGGCCTCCTCGCGATGATCTCGTACTTCGGGCTCGGCGGTCGCGAGGGCACGAACCTCGTGGCGCTCTGTGGCCTCGGCGGGATCGTCGGCGTGCTCCTTCTCATCCCCTCGCTGGGGAATCCCGAGAACGCGAAGATCCTCGGACGCCTGCGGAACGAAGCGCAGCGCATCGTGTGGCTCTACGTGTTCACGCAGACGGGCCGCGGCGTGGGCTCGTGGATCCTGATCGGCTTCGAGGACGGCAAGCGCGATCGGCTGCCCGCGATAAGGGGCCGCGAGGACGAGGTGCTGCGCGCCGTCGCGAGCCTCGCGCCCCAGGCGACCGTCGGGTTCACGCCCGCGATCGAGACGCAGTTCAAGAAGTCTCCGATCGAGCTGCGGCGCGCCCGATGATCGGACCACCATGAGCCCGCTCGAGCTCGCACCCTTCGCGCGCGAGAGCCTGCGTCGCACGCGCACGACGCAGCTCGCGCTGGCCGCGATCCTGGGCGGCCTCGGCGCGTTGGTGGTCGGGATCCTCGCGGCGGTCACGATCTCGGGCGCCGCGCGGCCCGACGACGGCGTGGGCGTCATCGCGATCTTCACATTCGTCGTCGTCGCGATCCCCACCGCGCTCCTGCTCCGCGGGGGCCTGCCGCACGAGAGCCAGCACGTGCTCGTGCGCGTGCTCGAGCAGCACCCGGAGAAGGTGCGACGCGTGAGCTTCTCCTACGAGTCGCGCGGCGGCGCGCACGTGCGGGTCGCGATCGTCGAGACCACCGAGTCCCTCACGTACACGTTCGAGGTCCCGCCCGAAGAGGTGCTCGCGCGCACGCCCAAGCGCGTGGCCCGCAGCGGTCGCGCGATGACCTCGTTCAGCGGCGACTTCGTGCCGCTGCCGAGCGCGTGGGCCGGCCTCGAAGGTGCGGGCACGATCGAGGTGACGGACGCTGCGCTCGTCGTCTCGGGGTCGCGACGACGCACGCGCCTCGCGACGATCCTCGGCGTGATCCTCGGTGCATGCGCGGGCCTCCTCACGATCGTGTTCTTCGTGTGGGTCGATCTGCCGTGGATCGACGATCCGCGCCTGCCTGCCGTGCTCGCGATCGTCGCCGCCGTCGCGGCCTACGCAGGGGCGAGCACGCTGCTCGATCGCGCCCTGCCGCGCGCGCGGGTGCGGCTCGAGGTGCCGTGGTTCTGCGTGCTCGACGTGCGCCCCGCGGGCGCGTTCGTGGACCTGCAGAGCATCCATCCGCAGCTCAGCGGGCTCTCGCGCTTCCGCACCGATCGCGCCGAAGTCCTCGTGGCCCAGTGTCGCGACTGACGGACCTCGGACCTCGGCCCGATCCGCTGATCGGCCGCTCGCGCCACGAACCCGCGTGGGTCCGTGGCGCACCGGCGTGTGTGTTCACCCGTCCTCAGCCCGACATCGCGCCGAAGGTCTTCGCGAGCGCGGCGGGCTCGCGCTCGAACGTGGCCAGGAACTGCGCCCCGGTCGGGTCGGGCGCTGCGTCGAGCACGTCGGCTGCCACCGCCTCGAGCAGGCTCTTCGCGACGGCCTCCGCCGAGGTCTTGGGCATCTCGAGCGCCTTGACCATCTCCGTGTCGATGGGGCCCGGATACGAAGCGAACACCTGGATGCCGAGCTTCGCGAGCTCCCAGCGGATCGCCTGCGACATCGAGGACGCGGCCGCCTTCGACGCCGAGTAGCCACCGAGGCTCGGCATGTTCGCGAGCGAGGCGACCGACAGCACGTTGATCACCGCAGGCGCCTCGCCGCGCTTCACGGCGCGCTCGAGCGCGGGCACGAACGCCTTGGTCGTCGCGAGCAACCCGAACGCGTTGACCTCGAAGTCGTCTCGGATGCTCGCGAGCGAGCTCGAGAGGATGCCGTACGAGGCCAGGAGCCCCGCGTTGTTCACCAGCACGTTCACGTCGCTCGCCTTCTCCGCGGCCTGCGCGATCGACTCGGGTCGCGTCACGTCGAGCGCCAGCGGCACCACCCGCGCGCCGTGCGCCTCCACCAACGACGCGAGCGTCTCCTCGCGTCGGGCCGCGGCATACACCTTCGCCGCGCCTCGGCGCAGGAGCTCGCCCACCAGCGCGCGCCCCAGACCACGGTTGGCGCCCGTCACCACCACCACTTTGTTCTCGATCAACATGTCGTCACCTCGACGCACACCCTGTCGTCGCGGGCGCTCTCGCAGTAGCTCCGACGGCGAGAAGGGATTGTTGCGTCGCGCGCAAGGATCGCTTCGGATCGGGGGATGGACCTCCTGGATCGGCTCGCGCTCTTCGTGCGCATCATCGAGGCGAAGAGCCTCTCGGGGGCGGCGCGCGCGTCGCGGCTCTCGCTGCCTGCGGTGAGCCGCAGCCTGCGCGCGCTCGAGCGGGAGCTCGACACCACGCTCGTCGTGCGCTCCACGCGGAGGCTGCACGTCACCGAGGCGGGCACCGAGCTCCACCGTCGCGCGCTGCGTCTGCTCCGCGACGTCGAGGACGCACGCTCGGCAGTGCGCGGTGGCACGGAGGTGCGAGGGACGTTGGTCGTGAGCGCGTCGATCGCCTACGGCACGAGCATCCTCACGCCGCGGCTTCCGAAGCTCCTCGCGGCGCACCCGCGGCTCGAGCTCGAGCTTCGTCTCGACGACGGGCTCGCCAGCCTCGTGGGCGATGGCGTCGACGTGGCGATCCGCGCCGGCTTTCCCCCACCCGACAGCACCGCGTTCGTCGCGCGCCCGCTCGCGTCGATGACGCGGCTCGTGGTCGCGTCACCCGCCTGGCTCGCGAAGCACCGCGCCCCTCGCACGCCGCGCGAGCTCGCGCGCCACGCGGGCCTCGTGCAGGTGACCACACGCGGCACGACCGTGGCGTGGGAGCTGTC
>JAFLCL010000462.1 GCA_017303575.1 Deltaproteobacteria bacterium | reverse complement strand
AGGCGCGAGCAGCGTGGGCCTCGCGCTCGCCGCGCTCGCGCTCCTCGCTCGGCGACGCCGCTGACGTCAGATCGGTAGGCGCACGGGCGCGGGCCAGCTCTCGCCCGGCCCGAACTTGCCGTTCGCGTCGCGCTCCACGCGCGACATCGCGACCTCTGCGTCGTGCGTGAAGAAGAGGCGACCGCGTCGGGCGACGAGGTCCTCGAGGAGCGCGCGCTTCTCGTCGATCAGGAGCTCGGGGAAGCGGTCGTAGCCCATGGTGATCGGCAGGTGCACCCACGGCCTTCCGGGGATGAGGTCTGCGGCGAACACGATCGCTCCCTCGTGGGAGGTGACCTCGGCCAGCACGAGCCCAGGCGTGTGACCGCTCGATCGATGCAGACGGTACGCGTCGCCCAGCGTGGGTGATCGCTCGCCGCTCACGCGCTCGAGGCGGCCCGAGCCCTCGAGCAGCGGCACGAGCTCCGGAATGAACGACGCACGATCGCGCGCGTGAGGCGAGACCGCGCGCTGCCACGCCTCCTCGCCGACCACGAACGTCGCGTTCGGGAAGAGCAGGCGATGCGGCGCGCCCTCTTCGTACGCCGCGAGCAAGCCACCCGCGTGATCGAAGTGCAGGTGCGAGAGCACCACCACGTCGATGTCGGCGTCGGTGAGGCCGAGCGCACCGAGGCTCGCGAGCAATACGTGATCGCTCTCCACCACGCCGAAGCGATCGCGCATCTTGGGCGGGAAGAACGCGCCGATGCCGGTCTCGAAGAGCACGCGTCGGGTGCGGTCGCCCTCGCGCTCCTCGATCAACATCGCGCGACACGCGAGCGGGATGCGGTGTCGATCGTCGGCGGGGATCCACTTCTCCCACACGGGTCGGGGCGCGTTGCCGAACATCGCGCCGCCATCGAGGCGCTGCGTGTTGCCGGTGATCGAGGACAAGGTGCGCTGCGTGGTCATGCGCTCTTCTTGGCCGACTTCTTCGTGGGTGTCTTCTTCGCGGGTGTCTTCTTCGCGGGTGTCTTCTTCGCGGGTGTCTTCTTCGCGGGTGTCGTCTTCGTTGGCTCCGCGACCGAGCGAGCGTCGAGCTCCTTCACCAGCTTCTTCGGGGCCTGCGCACGGTAGCTCTCGTCGATCCACGCCTCCAGCATGGCGACGTCGATCTGCTCGGGGTCGGTGAGCTTCGCCGTCACCCAGCCGCTCTTGCCGAGGCCATACGGCGTGGGCTGACAGAAGGGCAGCATCAGCGCGACCGCCGAGCTGTGAGGCAGCTTGCAGCCGATGCCCAGCGGCTCTCCCTCGAGCGAGAGGTACGCGAACGTCTTGTCCTTCACCGCGAGATCGAGGTGACCCGGCCACGGGCTCTTGAGGTGCGCGCCGGGATAGCGGAGGCCACGCTCGCGTAGCGCGCGGAGGATGGGATCGGTGCTCGCCTTGGGCATCGCACGAGTGTGCACGAGCCTCGCTCGACCAGCATCGTCAGCGACAAGCGTAGGAGCCGGCCGCGAGCTCGCATGCCGTCCCCGACGGGCACCGCGTCCCGCACGCGCCGCAGTCCGCGCGGGTGTCGAGGCGCGTCTCGCAGCCGTTCCTCATGCTCGTGTCGCAGTGCGCATAGAGAGGCTCGCACGCGAGGATCGCGCAGGCTCCGGTCGCGCAGCTCGTGGACACCGCGTTGGGCACGCTCGAGGGGCAGCAGTCGAGCGCGTCCGTCGCGCCCGCGTCGGGGAGGGACTGCGCGTCCGAGGAAACCTCCTGATCGGTCCACACCAGGAGCTCCTCGGGCCACACGTGTGGATCACGGCAGACCGGACCCTCGTCGCACGTCTCGGGTGGTGCGCAGCGACCGAGCGCTGTCGCGCACTCGGGGACCAGCCGGAGCACGAGCCGGCGGATCTCACCCTCGACGAACGTGAAGGTGGCGCGTCGCTCGACGATCGCGCTCGTGCCCAGCATGCCCACCACGACGACGTCGACGGGCCCGAGCGCGCCTCCCTCGTGCACGAGACCGAGGACACGCGGCACGCTCGCGTCGGTCCAAGCGCCCATGGAGGTCGTGGTCGTCGACCCTGCGCGCGTGGTCTCGATGCGAACGCGGTCGAGGGCTGTGGGGACGGCGTAGCTGGTCTGCACCTCGAGCACGACCTCGGTCACCGGACGCGCGGTGCACGCCGCGCAGGCGAGCAGACCGAGGGCGAGGAACGGGCGCGCGCGCCTCATGGGCCGAACCTCACGACACCCGGGCTCAGGTTCCCCACGACGGGCGAGGGAGCGCTCGAGAGCCCCACCCCCAGGCCGATCGCCAGGCCAGCCACCGCGAGGGCTCCGACGGTCGTGAGGGCGATGACGAGGGGGAGGTCGATCGACCCGTCACCCGAGGTGCGCTGCGGGCCCGGCGTCGCCACGAGCGCGACAGGCTGTGCCCGAGGCGGAACGACCAGCGTCAGCACGGCCGACTCGCCCTCCTCGATCCGGCGCTCGACGGAGGCGATCACCTCACCGTCTCGAAGCGCGGAGACCACGTGCGGCCCGGCATCGATCGGCATCTCGGTGCCGAGCAGCGCCGAGCCCAGGGGCCGCCCGTCGAGCTGGACGACGAGGTCCGTCTCCTCCGAGGTGACGACGGTGAGGCGCGACACGCGGGCCTCGAGCTGCGCGTGAAGAGCGCTCGCCGCCTCGTGGAGCGCATCGCTCGAGGCGAGCTGCTCGGCGAGCACGAGCATCTCCGATGCCTCGACCAGGCGGCCGAGCTGCGCGAGCGACTGAGCGCGGTTGTAGGCGACCACCGGTGAGGGCCGCAGCGCGAGCGATCGACCCAGCAGCTCCGCGGCGGCGGCATGCTCGCCCGCGTCTGCGGCCGCGACACCGTGCTCGAAGAGCGAGCGCGCGGCGGCGGTCGTGGCGGGGTCGACGGCTTGCGCGCGCGCCGTCGCGCTCAGGACGAGCACGAGGGCGGCAACGATGCAGGCGAGGGGTCTCAACGGCTTCGCACGCGTAAGAGCAAAGGGCGGGCCCATCTGCGCCACGGCGACCGAGTGGAACCACGTCGTGTCGTCGCTGTACCTTCGTCGTCATGTCCGAGGCCGTCGTCGACGGAGCTCTCGTCCTCGCAGGCCGCTACGCGCTGCGCGATCCGATCGCCAAGGGCGGGATGGCCGTGGTCTGGCGAGCGAGTGATCTCCGTCTGCATCGTGACGTCGCAGTCAAAGTTCTGACGCAGTCCGAGGACGGCGATCACGACCGCGTCTTGCGCGAGGCGAGGCTGCTCGCCGCCACCGGGCACCCCAGCATCGTCCAGGTGCTCGATGTGGGGGTCGACGCTGGTCGTCCGTTCATCGTGATGGAGCTCCTCGAGGGCGCGAGCCTCGATCGCACGCTGGCGCGAGGACCGGTGGCCGCGCCCGAGGCGCTGACGATCCTCGCGGCCGCCCTCGACGGCCTGTCGGTCGTGCACGCGCGCGGCATCGTGCACCGCGACCTCAAGCCAGAGAACCTGTTCCTCGCGCGCGATCCCTCCGTGCCCGACGACGGCAGCCTGTTGGGCGGCAAGCGCCTCAAGATCCTCGACTTCGGCGTGTCTCGCGCGACCGATCGCCGCACCGAGGTTCGCTCCGCGCTGACGACACGCGAGGGCGCGCTCGTGGGCACCCCGGAGTACATGGCGCCCGAGCAGGCGCGAGGGCTGCCGGAGGTCGGTCCCGCCGCCGACCTCCACGCGTTGGGGGTCATCCTCTTCGAGCTCCTCACGCTCCAGCGGCCGTACCAGAGCCCCAACCCCGGCGATCTCATCATCGCCATCGCGACGCAGCCCCCGCCGCTGCTCTCGGATCTCCGTCCGGATCTGCCCGCGTCCCTCGGCGCGCTGATTCGTCGCGCGCTCGCCAAGAGCCCGGACGACCGCTTCGCGTCCGCGCAGGCGATGCGCGCCGCCGTGCAGGAAGTGCGCGACGAGCTCGGGCGCGCCCGCGTACCGAGCACCCCCGACGGCGTGGCCGTGCGCCCCGCCGCGCCGTCGGACGAGCGCTCGGAGGCCATCACGGTGGACGGAGTGACGCCGCTCGCCGCAGGCTTGCTGGCGCCCGAGCGTGCTGCCCTCGACACGCCACCGGCAGAGCCGGCGTCCT
>JAFLCL010000461.1 GCA_017303575.1 Deltaproteobacteria bacterium | reverse complement strand
GCGTGCTGCCCCTGCGGTGGCCTCGCTCGATCCTCGGCGCGATCCTCACGCTCGGCGCCGCGCTCGTGCTGCTCGGGATCGGTCCGTTCACGCCGCGCGTCGCGCCCGCGCCGATCGCAGACGAGGGGCCTCGCCTCGCGGTCGCCGAGCCTCCCGCGGCTGTCGATCCCGATGCGCTCGACGCGCTCCGCGAGCGCATGGCCGAGACGCGGCGCGAGGGTGAGCTCACGCCCGAGGCGCAGGCCAGCACCGACGCGCTCAACGCGCTGATCGAAGAGCTCGCGACGGGCCAGCTCACCGAAGACGAAGCGCTCACACGCATCGCGGAGCTCGAGGCCTCGCTCGATCGCAGCGCGCTCACGCGCAGCGCGGAGATCCAGCGCGAGCTCTCCGAGGCCGCGCGACAGATGCGCGCCCGAGACACCCAGGCGCTCACACGAGCGCTGAGCGATGGTCAGCTCGACGAGGCTGCGCGCGAGATGGAGGCGCTCGCGCGAAGGACGCGTGAGGAGGCGCCCTCCCGTGAGCTGATCGAGGATCTGCGCGCGATGGCCGAAGACCGCGAGCGCCGCGCCCGCGAGCGGGAGCTCGAGCACGCCGAGGAAGAAGAGGAGCGCCTCCTCGAGCGACGACGCGAGCGTGAGGCGCGCGGTGAGGAGCCTCCGGAAGAAGAGGAGCGCCTCCTCGAGCAGCGGCAGCGGGAGCTCGATCAGCTCCGTCGCGAGCACGAGGCGCGGCAGGAGGTCGAGCGTCAGCTCGATCAGCTCCGCCGCGAGCTCGGCGATGCAGCCGACCGCATGCAGGAGGAGCACCGGCGTCCGAGCGAAGGCGGCAGCGAAGCGATGGAGCGCGCGGCCGAGCAGATGCGGCAGCACGCGCGCGATCAGCAGAGCGCCGAGCAGATGCAGGAGCTCGCTCGTGAGCTCCAACGACTTCGTGAAGCACTTCGTGAAGCGCAGCAGCAAGGCGATCAGGGCCAGGGCGGCCAGGGCGGCCAGCAAGAAGGACAGGACGGACAGCAAGGCGGTCAGGGCGCGCGCATGCGTCGCTTCACGCTCCGCGCGGGCGGTGGCGATCAAGAAGGCGGCGTGTCGCTCGGCGTGCGACGACCCGGCGGGCAAGGCGGCGAAGGCGGCGAGCAAGAAGGTCAGGGCGGCCAAGGCGGGCAGCAGCCCGGCCAAGGGCAGCCCGGCGCGGGCGGCGATCAGCCCGGCGGCGAAGGACAGGGCGGGCAGGGCCAAGAGGGCGAGATGCTCGTCCTGGGGCAAGGCGGCGACGCCGTCCTCGAGATCCCCGGCATGGGTCAGGGCGGTGCGGGACAAGGCACGCCGCAGGGCGGCGGCGAGGGTCAGGGCGAAGGCAGCGGTCAAGGAAGCGGGCACGACGGAACCTCGCTCGACGATCCGACGGGCCGCCTCGCGGGCGGACGTCAGGTGCAGGTGAGCGGTCAGCCCGGCGAAGGCCCTTCACGCAGCCAGGTGATCCGTGGCGCGTCGTCGCGAGGCTTTGCTTCGCGTGACTACGAGCGCGTCTACGAGGACTACGCGTCTCACGCCGACGAGGCGGTCGAGCGCGATCGTGTGCCGCCCGGGCGCCGCGGCTATGTCGAGCGCTACTTCGAGCTGATCCGACCACGAACCACGACGAGCTCGGGAGCGAGCGCAGCAACGACCGAGGACCCATGAGCGACGACCAGACCAAGGACACCGAGAAGCGGGTCGACGAGTTCCGCGCGCGCTTCACGCGTACGAAGAAGGAGATCGAGCGGCGCATCGTCGGGCAGGGCACGCTCGTGGACGACGTGCTCACGTGCCTCGTGGCGGGCGGTCACGTGCTGCTCGAGGGCGTCCCCGGGCTCGGCAAGACGATGCTCGTGCGCACGCTCGCCGAGGCGCTGCGCCTCTCGTTCTCCCGCATCCAGTTCACGCCCGATCTCATGCCCGCCGACATCCTCGGCACGACCGTGATCACGGAGAACAAGGGCTCGGGCACACGCGCGCTCGAGTTCAGGAAGGGCCCCATCTTCGCGAACGTCGTGCTCGCCGACGAGGTGAACCGCGCGACGCCCAAGACGCAGAGCGCGCTCCTCGAGGTCATGCAGGAGCACGCGGTCACCATCGGCAACGAGACGCACCGCCTCGAGCAGCCCTACTTCGTGCTCGCGACCCAGAACCCGCTCGAGATGGAGGGCACGTATCCGCTGCCCGAGGCCCAGCTCGATCGCTTCCTCTTCAAGCTCGAGGTGAAGTTTCCCTCGCACGAGGCGCTCGGCGCGATCCTCGATCGCACGACGGGGAGCGAGCAGCCCGTGATCACGCCGGTGCTCGGCAAGGACGAGGTGCTCGCGATGCGCGCGCTCGCCCGCGACGTGCCCGTGCCGGCGCACGTGAAGGACTTCGTGATCCGCGTGCTCGAGGCGACGCACCCCGAGCACCCGAGCTCGCCCGAGCGCATCAAGCGCTTCGTGCGCTTCGGCGCGAGCCCTCGCGGCGCGCAGTCGTGCCTCTTCGCGGCGAAGGTCGCGGCCGTCGCGGACGGACGCTTCTCGGTGAGCCTCGACGACGTGCGGCGCGCGGCCAAGCCTGCGCTGCGACATCGTCTCATCCTCGGCTTCGAGGGCGAGGCCGAGGGCGTGCGCGCCGACGCGCTCCTCGACGAGGTGCTCGCTTCGATCTCCGACGTGAGCGCCGCCAAGGGCAACACGAGCAAGGCCAAGAGCGCCTGATGGCCGATGCGTCGCTCTTCGACGCGGACTTCGAACGCAGGCTCGAGGGCCTCGCGCTCGTGGCCCGTCGTGTGTTCGAAGGGCGCCTGCGCGCAGAGCGACGCAGCAAGAAGTCGGGCGCAGGCGTGGAGTTCGCCGATCATCGTGAGTACGCGCCCGGCGACGACTTCCGCTTCGTCGACGTGCGCCTCTTCGGACGCACCGATCGCCTGTTCGTGAAGCTGTTCGAGGAAGAAGAAGATCTCTCGGTGCACGTGCTGGTCGACGTCTCGCGCTCGATGGGCGTCGAGACGGGCGACGCGACGCCGACCAAGCTCGTGATCGCCAAGCGCCTCGCCGCGGCGCTCGCGTACATCGCGCTCTCGGGCCTGGACCGGGTGTCGGTCGCGACGATGGCGGACGGCAAGGCCAAGGTGCTGCCCGCCGTGCGCGGCAAGGCGCGTATCCATCGTGTGCTCGAGCTGTTGCGGACCGAGTCGCACGAGACGATGGGCGGCCCGGGCGCGACCGACCTCGAGGGCGCCGTGCGCGCGTTCACGGTGCAGACGAAGAAGCGTGGGCTCGCGATCCTGGTGAGCGATCTCTACGACGCGCGCGGGTTCGAGCTCGCGATCGATCGACTGCGCCACGCGCGCTTCGAGGTCGTCGTGCTCCAGATCTGGGATCCACGCGAGGCCGCGCGCCTCGACGCGGGCGGAGGGCGCGACCTCGTGCTCGTCGACAGCGAGACCGGGGAGCGACGCGAGATCACGCTGACGCCCGAGCTGCTCGCCAGGCTCTCGGAGGCGCAGGCCAAGCATCGACAGCGCGCGGCCGCGTACTGCCGACAGAAGCAGGTCGCGTACGCCGAGGTCGCGAGCGACGTGCCGTGGGATCAGTCGGTCCTGCGCGTGTTGGCGCGCGGAGGGCTCGTCGCGTGATGCGGGCGGCGACGACATGAGCGGGCTCGAGCTGCTCGGCTGGGCGTGGCCCGAGATCGGCGCTGCCTTCGCGCTCACGGCGGCTGCGCTGGTGGTCCTCTACCTCGTGCGGCTGCGTCGCCGCGTCGTGACCGTGCCCTGGATCGCGCTCTTCCGCGACGCGCTTCCCGATCAGCGCACGACGAGCTTCTTCACGCGCCTCAAGAACCTGCTCTCGCTCTTGCTCGTCTTGATCGTCGCCGCGCTGATCGCGCTCGCGCTCGGGCAGCCGCGCCTCGCCGAAGAGGAAGACGACGCGCGCACGCTCGTGATCGTGATCGACGCCAGCGCGTCGATGCAGGCGCGTCTCGCGATCGACGCGCCCACCACGCGCTTCGATCGCGCACGTGACGCCGCCCTGGCCCGCCTCGCGACGCTCGGGCCCGAGGATCGCGCCATCGTGCTCGCCGCTGGCGCCCACGCGCGCGTCGTGCACCCGATGT
>JAFLCL010000460.1 GCA_017303575.1 Deltaproteobacteria bacterium | reverse complement strand
GGCGCGTGGGGAATCGGCTCACCGAGGGCTACACGCTCGCGAACCTCGGCCGCGCGCTGGCCGCGCAGGGACGCGCACGCGAGGCGCGCGAGGCGATCGAGCAGGCCTCCGCGCTCGCGCGGCAGATGAAGGACGCGCACCTCGCCTCGGCCGCTGCGCTCTATGCGTGCCGCCTCGATCCGATCGCCGCCGACGCCGACACGCTCGCCGCGCTGCTGCGCGATCCATCACCCACCGTCCGCGCGTCGGCTCACGTGATCGAGGCCGAGCGCGCGGTGGCTGCCGATCGCGCGATCACCCACGTGGACGAGGCGCTCACGATCGCGGACGACGGTCTCGAGGAGGGTGAGATCGAGATCCGGGCCGCGGCCGCGCGCCTGCTCGATCGGCACAGTCTGACGGAGCGCGCGACCCAGGCGCGGACGCGCGCCGAGGAGCGCCTCTCCGAGCTCGCGACGCGCATCACCGATGCCGACACGCGCGACGCCTTCGTGGCGCGCGCGCGTGTCGTGATCCGATCGTGACCCGATCGATCAGCGGCGGGCGCGTCGACCTGCAGCGGCACCCCCGCGGGCCGTCGGCGCCGAGCTCCCGTTCGCAGGAGGCAGCGCCGCGAGCATCTCGGACACCGCGCTCGGATCAGCCCACGGCGTGCCGTACTGGAAGCTCGCGCGGATGGCGGCCGGATCGAAGAACGCATCGCGCGGGCTCGTCGCGGGGAAGCGCACGTCGACCACGTGCAGTCGCTCGATCATGCGCGGCATCGCGGGGCTGGCCTCGAGGCCATGCGGCACGACGTTGCCCTGCGCGTCGACCATGAAGTTGAACGTGCGCAACACAGCGCCGTCCGAGCGCATGTCGCACGACCAGAGCCCCGGATGGTCCCCGAGGAACACCGGCGCGCCGGACCAGCCTGCGCTCGCACCCTCGACGTGCGGTCCCCACCAGAGCCCGTTCATCTCGAGCCTCGCTCGGTACCACGCGATGCGTCGACGCTCTGCCTGCTGGCTCGTCCACTCCTCGACCTGGACCTCGGCGAACGCCGACGTGCTCACCTCCACGTCGGGGATGCGCTGATCACCGACGCGACAGCGCAGCGTCGAGTCGAAGCCCTCGTAGGTGCCCGCGAACGTGGTGAAGAGCTGCAACGGACGGCGATCGTCCTCCTCGCGCATGTACGCGAACGCAGTGCCCACGAGGCTGCCTGCATCGATCTGGTACGTGGTGCCGATCACGGGGCGTCCACGATCGTCGTCGTGCACCCAGTAGGGGTAGCCGCGCACGTTCACGTTCATCGAGCGGAGCAGCGTCGTCGTCTCGGCGACGTCGTTCATGTACTGGATCTCGATCGTGACAGCGCCCGTCGTCGTGATCAGGCCCGAGTCCGCCGTCGTGCACTGGAAGCCCGCGGACGTGCGAGCGAGCTCGTTCGGCGCACAGACCTGCGACACGACCGTGCGAGCCCCCTGCTTCACGTCGATGCGCAGGCGATCCTGCCGGCTCGCGATGTCACGCACCTCGGCGTCGAGGCGCACCGCGTAGCCACCGCTCTCGGGATCGGGCGTGTAGAGACGCAGGTAGAGCGTGGCCTCGTTGAGGGTCTGCGCCTCGGCCGCAGTCGCGCTCGACATCACCGCCGCGCACGCGAGCGGCGCCACCGCCAGCACCTTCGCCATCGCCATCACACAGTTCCGCATCGCGTTCCTCCTCTGCGCCCGGTCACGGGCGCACGGAGGCCATCGCAACCCGCGTACCGCCCGACAGAGACGCGGATCGCCCACGAAACAGCGAGATCGGTGCCTCGGACGGCTCGCGCCGCGGGCACGCCCGCGGGCGCGCACGCTCGTGTCGGACGTCCGCTCGTGGTACCTCGCGGCCATGCGCACGCTGCACCTTCCCGAGGCTGCGACGCCCTTCGAGCGAGGCCTCTTCCACGGCGAGAGCTGCCGCGACGAGATCGCGGAGATCGCCACGATCCGGAGCGAGCTCTGTCGCTCGCAGGCGATGTTCCGCACCGACGACGAGCTGCTCCGCGTCGCGGCGCTCCACCTGCCGGTGCTGCGCGCGTTCGACGTCGATCTCCACGAGGAGCTGCGCGGCATCGCCGAGGGCGCGCGCCTGCCGATCGAGCGGCTCGTGGTGCTCAACCACTACACCGATCTCAAGGACCTCGACCCGAGCACGGTGCTGAAGGACGGCGGCGAGGCGCGCGCGCGGCCCACCGACAAGGAGGAGGACTGCAGCGCGATCGTCGCGAGCACGGCGCGTGGCAACTACCTCGCGCAGACCTGGGACATGCACGGCTCGGCGGCCCCGTTCGTCACGATGCTGCACGTTCCTGCGCGCACGACACGCACCGCCGAGGGCTCGACGCGCGCGATCCCCGAGGCATGGCTCCTCTCGATCACGGGCTGCCTCGGCATGGCGGGGATGAACGCCCACGGCGTGGGCCTGACGATCAACAACCTCAAGAGCCACGACGCGCGCGTGGGCATCGTGTGGCCTGCGCTCGTGCGTCGCGCGCTCTCCGAGCGCACCGCGAGCGAGGCGCGTGACGTGGTGACCTCGGCGCCGCTCGGCTCGGGTCACCACTACCTCGTCGCGGATGCCCGCCATGCGTACGGGATCGAGACGTCGGGCACGCGCCACGAGGTGTGGGCCGAGGCGGATCTCAGCCAGCCGGGTCGCGGCTTTCATCACGAGAACCACTGCCTCGGCACGCACGTGAAGGAGGTCTCGAGCATCTCGCCGGTCTCGACGACGCTCGAGCGCTTCGCGTTCCTCGAGCGCTCACTGTCCGAGCGGCCCATCGAGAGCGCGGCCGACCTGTGGTCACGCCTCGGCTCGCACGAGGGCTACCCGCGCAGCGTGTGCACGCACCTCGCGAGCGCAGAGCACCCGCACGCCATGCTCACGTGCGCGGGCCTCTTGCTCGACCTCGGACGCCGCGTCGTGCACGCCCACCCCGGCTGCCTCCACGACGTGCGCATCGCTGGCTCGCGCGACGAGACGGGCACCATCGTGGCGATGTTCGGCTTCGACGAGGAGCGCAGCACATGAGCGAGAGTGGCTTCGATCCCGCCAGGTTCTTCATGGAGGGCGGCTGGGCGATGTACCTCGTGCTCTGCACGGGAGCGCTCGGCCACGTCCTGGCGATCGCCTCGCTCGCCTCGTTGTTCAGCAAGCGTCGCGCGATGCCGCTCGGCATGGGCGCCGCGACGCTGCTCTTCGCGGTGACGACGCTGTGCGTCGGCGTGGGCGGCTACTTCATGGGCATGCGCATGGTCGAGGAGGCCGTAGCGTTCGCAGATCCCGATTCGCAGGCGATGCTGCGCGCGCAGGGGCAGGACGAGGCCGACAACAACCTCTACTTCGGAGGCTGCGCGTTCCTCGTCCCGCTGCTGTGCGGCCTCGTCGCCGTCGGCCGCGGCGCGACGATGAAGGAAGCGCCGTCGACCTGATCAGAGGTCGCGCAGCGCCAGCTCCGTGATGAAGTGGCGCTTGCCGAGGTTCACGCCCGTGTGGCGCAAGATCGCGTACGCCATCGACACGTGGAAGTAGAAGTTCGGCGTCGCCATCTGACGCACGTAGTCGTCGGCGGCCATGCCCTTGCCGGGCATGAACGAGAGCGGGACCACGCGGGACTCGGCCCCTTCGAAGTCCCCCTCGACGAACGTTCCGAGGTACGCGCGCACCGAGCGCACACGCGCGCGGATCTCGTCGAGCGTCTTCTCTTCGTCGGGGTGCGTGGGCGCGTCCTTGTTCGCCGTGCGCGCGGCGCAGAACTTCGCGGCGTCACACGCGGCCTGGATCTGACGCACGAGCGCGTACTGATCGGGCGCGAGGCGCATCGAGAGCAGGACGTTCGGATCGAAGTCGTTCTTCGACTTCGCGAACGTCGTCGCCTCGTCGAGCCAGCCCTCGAGCGCGCCGAGGGTGCTGTTCATCTGCTTCACGGTGGAGAAGTACGTGGACGTCATGGAGCCTCCGGCGCGGGAGGCTCCCCCGTGACGGGCCACGGATCAACGGCCTCGCGTCAGTGATCGCCGCGGGTCGGATCCGCTCCGCGCTTGCGGCGCGCGACCACGAGGGCGAGGCCGACCGCGAGAGCGAGCGACGCGCCCGTGCCGTTCGTTCGCGTGCGCCCGGCGCGAC
>JAFLCL010000046.1 GCA_017303575.1 Deltaproteobacteria bacterium | reverse complement strand
CGATCGCCCCGATCACGGAGCCTGCACCGCCGCGTCACTCGTACGTCGCGCCGGTCCACGCGGCGCGCACGGTGCGACCGATGACGCCAGGCGGTCCGCCGCCCACCGTGATCCGCGACCTCGACGCGCTGTTCGCCAAAGACGGTCGGAAGAGCGCGCCCACGCCGCCGCGCGCGAGCACGCCTTCGCAGCCGTCGATGCAGCCCGCGCAGTTCGCGCAGGCGCTGCTCCAGAAGATCAGCGCAGACTTCACGCCGTCGCGTCCGCCCCCGCCTGCGCCCGTCCCCGCGATGCCGGCGGCGTACGCATCACCGGCGTTCACCGCCCCGCCCGCACCGCAGGTCGTCGCCTTCGTGCCGAGCCCGCTCACCGCGCTCGCGATGGAGCGCACCGCCGAGCTCGCGTTGCCCGACGACGACGAAGACGTCGCGCAGCTCGTGCCTTGGTACCGCCGCCTCTGGAACAAGCTCGTCGCGCGCTGATCAGCGCGACGCGCACCACGGCGTGAGCTCGGACGGAGCGATCGACGGATGCTCGACAGCCACGTGATCGCGGCGGCCCACGCGCGCGAGCAGCGCGAGGAAGTGCGACGGCGTCACCTTCGCGTCGGCCACGACACGACGAAATCGCCCTCGTTCGTGTGCGACCCAGCGTACGTGCCCCGACTGACCGTGGCCTTCGGTGAGCACGAGCTCGGCGACGTCGCCGCGTGACTCGATGCGGGCGAGGTGATCGGGCACGTCGTCGAGGCGCACGTCACCGAAGAGCTCGAGCTGGGCGAGCGGTCTCGCGGGGAGCCGATCGAGCGAGGGCTCACCGCGCTCGAGGAACACGCTGAGCTCTCGCAGCGCAGGGACGTGCTCGGGGCGCGCGACGAGGAGCTCGAGCTCGGCGCGCCGCGCCATCAGCCACGCGAGCTTCGACCACGGTCGCGCGCGCTCTTCGAGCCACGACGCCGTGTTGAAGCAACCGAGTCGAGCGAGGCTGTCCATGCGCTCGGCGAGCGGGAGCTCCATGTTCGCCGGCACCTCGCGGAACATCCGCCAGTGCGGGTGACTGCGCTGCTGCTCGTTCGCGCGACCGATCGTGCCGCGCACCACGAAGCCGCGATCCCACGCGAGGCCGGTCTTCATCAGGCCCATCTCCGCGGCGGCCCACGCGGCGCCCTTCGACTTCAGGAGCTCGCGGTGCGCGGCCGCCTGCGCGCGATCGAGCGAGCGCGCGATCAGCGCGCCGCGCTCTCCACCGAGGTGCGCGGCGTAGCGACGTCGCGCTGCGTCGTCGTCGGGATCGGCGACGAGCGCGTCGAGCGGACCGCCCTCGTCTCGCGGCGTCGTGACGACGCGCGACGTGGGCGCGATGGATGCGTCCTTCGCCGACCCGTCTTCGCCTTTCAGGATGGCGAGCGCGCGGACGCGATCGTCTGCGACCTCGACGACAGTTCCGTCCTCCTTCAGCACGACGAAGATCGCGCCCGGAGAGTCTTCTGCGGCGTACGCGAGCTCGACGATGCGCTGGCCCGTGCGCGGAACGAAGACGAGGTGATCGGCGACGCCGATCTCGGTGCTCGTCTCGATCGTGTGGCTCCACTCGAGCACACCGTCTGCATCGCCGAGTCGGTAGCGCTCGAGGCGCCAGAGGAGGTCGCCGCGGCCCACGCCCGACGTGCCCTCGCGCCGCTCGACGCGCCACGACCACAAGCGATCGGCCGCCCACACCAGCGCCACGCTCGACGGAGGCGCGAACACGAGGCGGCCCTTCGCATCGACCACGCCGAACAGGCTCTCGCCCCAGACCACGAGCGTGCCCTCGCTCGCCGACGCTGCTCGCCCCACCCGATCGATCCGATGTCCGCGCTTCATCGCTCCTCCGTCGAGGAGACAGCGTACGGAGTTTCAGCGCTCGAGGTCGTCTCGGATCGCGCGCGCCGTGATCTTCGCGCTCATCATCACGCTGGGTGTACCGCCGCCCGGTTGGTAGCCGGCGCCCACGCCGTAGAGGCCCTCGATGTCCTCGCTCCTGTTGTGCGGGCGGAAGAACGCGCTCTGCCACAAGACGGGCTCGAGCCCGAACGCGTTGCCGAGGTGGCTGTTCAGCGTGTGCTCGAAGTAGTCGGGCGTGACGAAGCTCTGGTGCACGAGGCGCTTGCCGAGATCGGGGATGTAGCCGCGCGTCTCGAGGAAGCAGAGCACCTTCGCGACGAGCTTCGGTCCCTCGATCGACCAGTCGAGCCCCGAGCCGTTGTGCGGGACGGGGATCAGCGTGTAGGCCGCGTGGTGGCCCGGCGGCGCGAGCGACGGATCGGTCAGCGTCGGGACGTGCAGGTACTGCGAGAAGTCCTCGGCGAGGATCTTCCGGTCGAAGATGTCGGTGAGCAGCTCTTCGTAGCGAGGGCCCAGGATGATGTTGTGGTGCTGGAGATCGAGGGGCGCGCCGTCGTCGCGGAAGCCGAAGTAGATCACCACCACCGACATCGACTGCCGCGCGAGCGCGACGCGCGCGTCGTGGTGCGCGAGGCGCACGCGCGGATCGATCAGCGTCCCGTACGTGTGCGCGTAGTCGGCGTTGGAGACGACGAGATCGGCCGCGAGCACCTCGCCCGACGCGAGCGTCACCCCGCGCACGCGGCGGCGTCCGAGGCGTGATCGTGCGGGCAGGCCGCGTCCGTCGATCACGTCGATCGAGCGCACCTCGGCGCCGTAGCGGATCGAGCCGCCGAGCTCCTCGAGCTTCTTCACCAGCGCGGACACGAGCGCGCCCGTGCCGCCCTTGGCGAAGTGGATGCCCCACGTCTTCTCGACGAAGTGGATCATCGCGTAGATGCCGGGCACCGCGAGCGGGTTGCCGCCCACGAGCAGTGGCTCGAACGAGAACACGGCGCGGAGCTTGTCGCTCTCGAAGCAGTCGCGCGCGATCGAGAAGAGCGGGCGCACGGCGTCGAGCTTCAAGAGATCGGGCAGGACCGCGAGCATCGAGCCGACGGTCGTGAAGTGCGTGTAGCCGAGCTCGAGGAAGCCGCGGTCGAAGATGGCCTTGGCCTTCGTGTGGAAGCGCTCGTAGCCCGCGAGGTCGCGCGGTGAGATCCGCTCGATCTGCGCGCGCGTGCGCTCGGGATCGCCGTCGTAGTCGAAGTACGAGCCGTCCTCGAAGTAGATCCGATAGAACGGGAGGATGGGCACGAGCTCGACGTAGCGACTCGTCGCAGGGCCGCCCGAGATCCCCGACGTGATGCGCTCGTTGGTCCGGGTGTGCGGAGGGAAGTCCGGATCGTCGAGGCCGTGCACGCCCTTCTCGAGCGCGAAGAGCTCCTCGATGAAGTGAGGCACGGTGAGCACCGTGGGCCCCATGTCGAAGGTGAAGCCCGCCTCACGCCGCGTGTACGCACGACCGCCGGGCCCATCGAGCTTCTCGAGCACCGTGACGCGCAGGCCCATGGCCGACAGGCGAAGCGCCGTCGCGAGGCCACCGAGGCCCGAGCCGATCACGATCGCTGTGCGTGTCATCGCGGCGGCGTTCTAGAGCCGGCCGGCGGAACGTCCAGCGATCGGCGCGTTCTACGCGCGCACGGCCGTGTTCTTCCCTCGCGAGATGGCGCGGAACTTCTCGGCCGACGCGGCGTCGAAGCGGGGGCGAGGTGTGTGATCGCACCTCACCCACGAGGAGATCGACGATGGACTCGAAGCACACGCGCACGCCGGGCTCGACGAAGCCGGGCTCCATGACGATGGCGATGCGCGCGGTGGGCGTCGCGAACGACAAGGCGGACGTGATCCGCCTCGGCGTGGTCAGCGGTGAGGGCCGCCTCGAGGAGCGTGTGCTGCCGCTCTCGTCGCCCATCGTGATCGGCTCGCACGCGGGCGCGTCGATCGTCGTGCCCGGCCTCGCGACGCCGCACGTGCTCGTCACCGCAGCGGGCGGCGTGATCACGCTGCACGTGCGCGCAACGATGAAGGCGCGCCTCGCGACGCTCGCGGGCTCACGCGAGCTCGAGGGACGCGACGAGGACGTGGTGCTCGACGCCAAGAGCCGCGGAAAGGTCGTGATCGGAGGGGTGACGCTGCTCTTCCAGCTCGCGTCCGCGCCGCCCAAGAAGCAGGCGCCCGCGCTGCCTGCAGCGGTGCGCGCGAGCTGGCTCTCGCAGCTCGACATGGTCTTCACCGCGCTCGTGGCGTGCAGCTTCCTCGGTCACTTCGGCTTCGTCGTCTACCTCGAGAGCGCGGACTGGCCGATGACGTCGTCGATCGATCGCGTCCCCGATCACGTGGCGGAGATGATCTTCGTCGACGAGCAGCCTCCCGATCCGCCGGACGAGACCCCCGACCCGACCACGGACGACACCACGACGCCCGCCGACACCACGACACCCGACGACACGACCGTCGCCGAGAACGAGACACCGCGTCCGCGTCCCGATCGTCCGAACCCCTCGCCGTCACCTTCCCCGATGACAGACGAGCAAGTGCGCATCGCCATGGAGGCGGCGACCACGGGCGCCATCCAGATGATCGGATCCCCGGGAGAGAGCGACGCGATGCGTGACCTCCTCGCGGGGGGCGCGATGCCGCTCGATCAGGCCACCCTCATGGCGGGCGTGACCGGCTTCGACATCGCCACGAACACGCCGACGATCCGTGATCGCACGGGTGGTGGCCCCATCGCGGGCGACTTCTCGATCCAACACCTCGGCACGCGTCCGGTCGGTCCCGTGAACGAAGGCGAGCCGGTGCGCGAGGTGGGACCGACGATCGCGTTCACCGGACCGCAAGACGACGACCTCGAGATCGACGGCGTGGGTGAATTCGACCAAGCCCTCGTGGTGCGGATGATCCAGCGCCGGCGCGCGCAGATCACGGCCTGCTACGAGCACGCGATCCTCAGCGATCCGACGCTCCGCGGTCGCGTCGAGATCCAGATGACCATCGAGGAGAACGGCTCGGTCTCGGGCGTGCGCACGATCGAGAACGGCATGGGCACCGACGTCGTCTCGCGCTGCATCGAGAGCCGCGTGCGCGGCTTCCGATTCACACCGGGACCGACGGGCGGCAGCGTGCAGTTCCGCTTCCCGTTCGTCTTCGAGCAGCAGCGCTGAGCGCGCGCACCCTCACGATCAGATCATCGGGCAGTCACCGCTCGACCAGAACGTGCACGTGCCCGTCGACTCGCAGCACATGAAGCCACCGCCGCCCGAGCAGCCGTAGCTGCAGTGGCCCGCGTTGCAGGTCCCCTCGCAGCGACACGCCTGCCCGTCGGTGGACGGGCACTCCACGCTCGTGCCCGTACAGAGTCGCGAGCCCGCGCAGTCGGGATCGCCGGCGATGAGACCGCACGCCGTCCCCGCGGGCTCGAACGTGTCGGGAGGGCACATCGCGCTCGTGCCGGTGCAGGTCTCGAGGCGATCGCACTCGTCCACGATCGCGCGGCACGCCGTGCCCGAGAGGAAACCATCGGCCGGGCACGCGATGCCCGACCCGTTGCAAGACTCGACCGCGTCGCACGGGCCGCTCGCGTCGCGACACGTGCCGCTCGTGCGGAACCCATCGACGGGGCACGTCATCGAGCTGCCCGTGCAGGTCTCGGCCACGTCGCAGGGGCCTGCTGCCGGGCGACAGACGACGCTCGACGACGCCGGCCCGCTGACGACGCAGCTCAGCGTGCCCCCGGCACACGCGATGGTGCCCGCGGCGCACGGCATGCCGGGCACGGAGCACGCGCCGCCGGCCACGCACGTGGAGCTGCACGCGCCAGCGCCGTTGCACGAGCCGCTCGAGCACATCTCGCCGACGGCGCGGAACCGATCCAGAGGACACGCCGCCGAGAGTCCGTCGCAGCGTTCCTCGAGATCGCAGTCGCTCACGGCCACGCGACACGCCAGGGCGCCCGCCGCCTGGACCGAGTCGATGGGGCACACGGGCGAGCGGCCGTTGCACGTCTCGGCGACGTCGCAGCGGTCCGTCGCGTCGCGACACACGTGCCCCGCGCGCTGCTCGAAGCAGTCGCAATTGCTCGCGCACTCGCCCCCGCAGCACACCTGTCCGCTGCCACAGAGCGGGGTGTACACGCAGCTTCCGCTCACGCACTCGACTGTGTTGCACGCGACCGAAGGACACGGGCTCGTCGTGCTGCAGCCGCTCGCGTCGGTGCCGACGTCGAGGTTGCCGAGGTCCGCGTCGAGGTCGGCGTCGGGGCTCGGCCCAGCGTCGATCTCGGCCGCGTCGAGGAGCGGTGTGCCCGCGTCGTCGTTGGGATCGACGATGACCGTCGGCACGCACTCGCACTCCGCGCACGTCTCGGTGCTCGCGCACGTGGGTGCCAGAGCTCGACAGCAGTCCTCGAGCACGAGCTGCACGTAGGTGGTGGTCTGCGCGAGGAATCGCCCGCGCATGCTCTGTCGACCGATCGTCCCGCCGCCGCCATCGAGGGCGACGACGACGACCTCGAAGACGCGCGAGACGTCCTCGCCCTCGGGCACGATCGTGAGAGAGACCGGGAAGCTGATCGGCGCCTCGACGACCTCGCGCAGACGCTCGGTGAGCTCGGCGCTCGAGGGCCCACCTCGCACCGTCACGAGGAGCGAGCGCGCGTCGGCCGCGATGCCGGGCTCCGCGATGATGTCGATCGCGACCTGCGCGCGAGGGCGCACCGTCACGCAGCCCGCGAGCGCGAAGGCGCCGACCACGAGGGTGACGAGCGCGACGCGCAGCGGTTGGATCACAAGCATTCGTCGACGCTCCGAGCGCAGGTGTTGGTCTCTTCGCAGCAGAAGTAGCGGCTGGTGCACGTCAGGCGACAGAGGCCGCCCGAGCACGTCGCACCGCAGGGTCCGCAGCTCTCTCCGTCCACGGGCGGGTTGGGCGGACAGCTCGTGGACGTGCCCGTGCAGAGCGCGGTGCCGTAGCAGGGGCCGGTCGCTGCACGACACGCCGTGGTGTTCGGCGCGAAGCCATCGGTGGGGCACTCGAGCGAGCTGCCGTCGCACGACTCGGCGGCATCGCACACGCTCGTGGAGGCGCGGCACACGGTGCCTGCTGGTCGCGGCGCATCGCTCGGGCACGCAGCGCTCGCGCCGTTGCACGCGTCGTCTTGATCGCACGAGCTCGCGGAGGCGCGACAGATCGTGCTCGCGCCGAGGAAGCCATCGACGGGGCACGTCGTGCCCTCGCAGGTCTCGGCCACGTCGCACGGGCCCGCGCTCGCGCGACACACGGTGCCCGCAGGGCGCGGCGTGGCATCGACACAGCGGGGCGTGCCCGCGCACTGCATCGCGCCGATCGCGCAGGGGTTCGACGTCGCGCACGGCGCACCCTCCATACACGAGCTCGTGCAGGTGCCGAGGCCGTTGCACGTCGAGCCTCCGCCGCAGTCGGTGCCGGCGCCCACGAACGCATCCGTCGGGCACGTGCGCGCGACGCCATCGCAGACCTCGGGGAGGTCGCAGGCCCCCGCGGACCCGCGACACTCGCGGCTGCCAGCGGGCGCGACCACGTCCGGCGGGCACGCACCGCTCCGACCGTCGCAGACCTCCGCGTCGTCGCACTCGCCCGACGCCGCGCGACACACCTCACCGCGGCGGCGCATGGCGCAGTCGCAGTTCGCTGCGCACTCGCCGTTGCAGCACACCGAGCCCTCGGCGCAGAGCGGCTGGTAGGTGCACACCCCGCGCTCGCACGTCGGCGTCTCGCAAGGACGACCGGGGCACGAGAGCGAGCTGTCGCAGCCGATCGGGCCTGCATCGCTGCCTCCATCGGGATCGCTCGGCGCGTCGAGGCCAAACACGTCGAGCGCAGGACCCGCGTCGGTGGGCGGCACGCCCGCGTCCTCGTTGGGATCGACGGTCGTGTTCTCGGTGCACACGCACTCGCGGCACGTCTCCTGGCTCGAGCACGTCGAGGCCACCTCGAGGCAGCAGTCCTCGAGCACGAGGCGCGTGTAGACGGTCGTCGACGCGAGGAAACGACCGCGCGCGCGCTGTCGTCCGATCACGGTCCCATCGCTGTTCGCGGCGAGCACGATCACCTCCCACGCGCGCGATGCGTCCTCCCCCTGCGGGAGGATCGTGAGGCGCACGGGGTAGGCAGGACCCTCGACGACGTCCGAGAACGTGCCTGTCAGCGTCTCGAAGTCGACGCCGCCACGCACGGTGACGAACAGGCTCGCTGCGTCCCGCGCGATGCGCTCTTGTGCATCGATCTCGACGACGAGCTGGGTGCGCGGGCGTGTCGTCACGCACCCGAAGCTCGTGGCGGCGACGAGCGCGCACAGGATCGCGGACGCGCGCATGTCACAGCCCTTCCAGCGCCATGATCACGCCGCCCGGTCCGAGGTCACCTGGCGTCGGCGGCGCGAGCTCGTCGCGGCTGCCCACGGCGAAGCCGATGCCCACGCCCGCGCCCACGGCAGCCACGCCGATCAGCGTCCAGAACCACCACTGCTCCACGATCGGGGGATCGCTGGCAGGCGTCTGGGTCGAGCCCGCCATCGCCTGCGCGCGCAGCGCGTCGTCCCGCGCGATCTCCGAGCGCAGCACACGGAGGCGCGCCTCCACCTCCACGCGGTTCTCCGCGTCCGGCACGGCCTCGAGGTAGGCCTCGAAGGCCGCGAGCGCCTCGCGATCGTGACGGAGACGATCGGCGGCCTGCCCGATGTTGAACTGCAGCTCGGCGCGTCCGCTCAGGTCGAACGCACGACGGAACGCCACGAGCGCCTCGCCGTACTCCCCGCGGGCATACGCGTCGCGACCCGCCTGGAAGATGTTGCGCGCCTCTTCGTCGGGATCGACCGTGGCGGCGCTGGCGCTGACGTCTTGGGCCATGGCCGGTGCCGCCTGGAGCACGACACCGAGCAGCACGACGATCAGGGCGAGGGCGAGGCTCGATCGCCCGTCCCCGCGGCGAGAACAGTCCATGCGGGCGATGATAGCGCCCGCAGCGTCAGTGGACGAAGAACGGGTCGGCCCCGCCTTCGCCACCCTGCTTCGTCACCACGCGGAGAGGGGCGATGGAGAGCAACGCCTCGAAGTCGATGCGCGTGCCGCGGTCAGGCAGCGCGAGCTTGGCGCCCTCCCACGACGGCTCGAAGAGGATCGGCGATCCTTCGCCGTTGTAGCCGAGCTGCACGAGCCCGTCGGTCTCGTAGAGGCGGCACTTCTTCTCGCAGCAGTGGAAGCTCTTCTCCACGCGGTAGAAGCCCTCGGGCGGTAGCGGCACGAGCTTCTGCGCGTCGGCCGGCTTGGGCAGGAGGTGCCCTTGTCGCTGGAACTTCGCGCGGTTGCCGTTCCACGACTCGGGCAGGTACATGCCCGCGCCCGGATCGCCGTGGTTGTGGAAGTACACGAGGCGACCGGCGGGGATGTTCCCGATCTGCTCGAGCGTCCGGTAGAGGCCGCAGGGAGGGAGCTCGTTCGTCGCCATGATCAGCCTTCCTTCTTCGCCGCAGTCAGCGGCGAGATCAGCGTGTCGAGGTCGTGCGGCACGGCCATGCCGTGGTAGCCGCGATCGACGTGCACCACCGTGCCCGTGATGCCCTTGGCGCGCGGGCTCGCGAGGAAGGTCGCGACGTCTGCGACCTCCTCGGCCGTCAGCTCGCCGGGCAGCGGCGAGGCGTGCGCGTAGTAGTCGATCATCTTCTGGATGAAGCCGATCGCCGAGGCCGCGCGTGAGGCATAAAGGCCCGCGCTGATCGAGTTCACGCGGTGCCCCCAACGGCGGCCCGCTTCGTACGCGAGCACGCGCGTGTCGCTCTCGAGCGCCGCCTTGGCGCTCGACATGCCGCCGCCGTAGCCCGGCACGACACGCTCACCTGCGAGGTACGTGAGGTTGAGGAACGAACCGCCCGGCTTGGTGATCGGGCCGAAGTGCTGGAGCAGCGAGACGAACGAGTACGCGCTCGCGCCCATCGCCGCGAGGTAGCCCTTGCGGCTCGTCTGAAGGAGCGGGTTCTTCACCTCGGGCCCGTTCGCGAGCGCGTGCACGACGACGTCGAACGGCTGCTCGCCGAGCTTCTCCACGCACGTCTTGGCCGCGCCCGAGATCGTGAAGTCACCACGCTCGCGGTAGCGGCGGTTGCTCTTGATGTCCTCGGGCACGAGCTCCATCGAGTCGAAGTCGGCGTCGAACGGCACCACGAGCTCGAAGCCGAGCAGCGAGCCGTCCGCCATCTTGCGCGCCTCGTCGATCTTGCCGCGCGAGAGCAGCGTCTCGAAGATGCCCATCGCGGGCGGCCACGTGCCCACCGACACCTTGCAGCCCGCCTCGGCGAGCGACTTCGCGATCGCGAACCCGAACCCGCCGTCGTCCGCGACGCCCGCCACGAAGGCGCGCTTGCCCGAGAGATCGATGCTCCACATGCGGCGCCGTTCCTCGCGCCCCGCGCCCGCCGTGTCAAGCGTCGCGATCGTTCAGAGGATCAGCCACACGTAGCCGCGGTCGAGCGTCACCGTGCGCTCGGCGCCCTGCGCGTTCGCGACGCGCAGCGCCTCTTGTCGCTCCGCCGCCATCGAGAGCGCGCCCGCCGCGCGCTGCGATCCGAGCTGGCTCACGGTCTGTCCACCGATCGCGAGGATGCGATCGCCGGGCACGAGGTCTGCGCGCGCCGCCGGGGAGAACGGCTCGACCTCGACGATCTGGAGATCGCTGCCGTGCACCTCGAAGAGACGCACCCCCACGCCGCGATGCGGCTGCGGCGGATCGACGCGCACGGTCACGTACGACTCGCCCTCGAGCAGGATGCGCGCGTCGACGCCCGAGCGCGCGTTGGGCGGAAGGCCGATGCCGCGCCAGATGCCGACGGGATCGCCACCGAGCTCGTCGTCGTCCCACACCTCGATGCGGATGCGCGCGCTCGACGGAAACCGGATGTTGCGCGGGGCGGCCTCGTTCCACTCCGGGTGCAGCGAGTCGTTCACCGTGCCCGACTCCCACACCAGCGCGTCGTCGCGGTACACGCGCAGCACCGGATCGGGCAGACCACCGTTGTCGTCCCACTGCGTGGCGCCGCGGTTCTGCGCGTTGAGCGTCGCGGACACCGCCGTGAAGCGGAACACGTCACCCGGCGTGCCGCCCGGCCCGGTCGTCATCGCCGACGCTGTGCGAACGGGCGAGAGCGAGGTCGTGCGGCGGGGGTAGGCGCAGGAGGCGAGCGAGGCTGCGAGCAGGATCACCGTCGCCGACACGGCGAGCGAAGACAGGGTGGAGCGCATGCGCGCGACTCTCGCATGCTCGGCGACCAACGCACAAAACGTCCGTCGCTCGCGAGGATCCCGTCACGCGACGTGGCGAGCGGCGGTCGGCGCATCGTTGGCGGGCGCGAGCCCGAACAGGCGCGCGCTGCGATCCATGTCGAGCTGCGACGCGAGGGCGAGGCCCGCGAGCGTGAGTCGTGCGCGCGACGCATCGGCGAGGCCACGACGCTCGAGCTCGGCGAGCGCGCGCTCCACGCGGACGGTCTCGATGCCGAGGCGACCCGCGAGGCGAGCCGCGTCGGCAGGAAGACCGAGGCGAACGAGATCGAAGACGGCGAGGACGAGCGAGGCGAGGGTGAGCTGGCTGTTCATGCGCACCACTGTACGGGCGACACTGAACATCCGTCCAAATTCCTGCATACAATTCTTTCCTGTGCGCGCGCAGCCAGGTTGGTACCCTGAAAACACCGTGATTTCGGCGGCATCCATCGAGCGCGAGGTCGCGAGCCCAGGCGGCAACCGGCGCTTCGTGGTGCGCATGGCGTCGGACGGGGCGGCGGTCGAGAGCGTGCTCTACCGGGGCGACACCCTGTGCGTCTCGAGCCAGGTGGGCTGCGGCGTGCGCTGTCCGTTCTGCGCCTCGGGCGCGAGCGGTGTCGCCCGCAACCTCACGCTCGAGGAGCTGTTCGCGCAGCGTGATCTCGTGGCGGCCTCGAGCGATCGACCGATCGCGCGCGTCACGGTGTCGGGCGCGGGCGAGCCGCTGCACAACCACGAGGTCGTCGCAGCGTTCGTCGACGCGTGCCGCGACACGAGCCCCGCGAGCGTCACCACGACGGGCGCCCCGCTCGTGCACCTCGCGCGATGGCTCGCGCAGGATGGGCCACGCCACAACGGCCTCACGATCTCCGTGCACGCGGGCACCGAAGACGTACGCGCGCGCCTCGTGCCCAAGGGCCCGGCGCTCGATCCGCTCTTCGCGCTGCTGAACGACGCGATCCCGCGCGCGAGCCGCAAGCGAAAGAAGAAGATCGCGCTCGCCTACCTCGTGATCGGAGGCCAGAACGATCACGACGACGAGCTCGACGCGTTCGCCGCGCGTGCACGTCCGCTCGATCTCTTCGTGCACCTCTATGCCTACAACCCCGTGCCCACGAGCCCGCACCGCGGCGTCGACCGCGCGCGCTACGAGGCGATCTACCAACGCCTCGTCGATCGCGGCCTGCGCGTGCGCATGAGCTCCAAGGCCCGCACCGAAGACAACGGCGGCTGCGGAACGTTGGTCGCGCTGCGTGGCGCGCGACGCGGCTACGATGCACGGGACGCATGCGCGACGAGCTGACCCTCCCTCGCTACCGCAAGCTCGACGAGCTCGATCTCCTCGACCTCGAGAGCATCCGCGTGGTGCTGCGCGGTGGGTCGGTGATCGACTGGCAGCGACTCGCCTTCGAGACGCTCGACGAGGTGCGCGAGTTCCTCGTGGCGCACGAGCTCGACCCCCACGATCCCGCGAGCCACGCGCGCATGGAGGCGATCAAGAACCAAGCGATCGCGTACCTGCGCAGGAACTTCGAGTTCCCCGTGCCCAAGCCGATCGTGGAGGCCGACGTCGCGGAGCTCCTGCTCATCGCCTCGGGTCGCGGCCACCGACAGCTCTGCGCGTGCACGATCCTCAAGGTCATCCACGTCATCCACCACCTCGAGGCGCGCGAGCTGCTCTCGATGCTCCCGATCTCCGATCAGGACGTGTTCCACCTCGTCGAGCAGAAGGTCTACCGCGTGATCGGCGGCATGCTCGCGCGAGGCCTGCCCATCCTCGAGTTCGTCGGCGGCAGGAAGAACAAGGACTCGCTCTACTCGAAGCTCCTCAGCAAGCGCGAGACGCACGCCGCGCAGATCTACGACAAGCTCCGCTTCCGCATCGTGGTGCGCAGCGCCGAGGACATCTTCCCGGTGCTCGGCTACCTCACGCGGCACCTCTTCCCGTTCAACTACGTGGTGCCGGGCGAGAGCACGAACACGATGTTCGACCTCTCGAGCTACGTGCGCGGTCAGCCACGCCTCGCGAGCGTCGCGCCCGGCATGCAGGCACTTGCCGACGACGTCGAGGACGGCGCGAACGACAATGTCTTCTCCGCGCCTTCGTACCGCGTGGTGCACTTCGTCGTGGACATGCCGGTGCGCCTGCCCGCCGACCTGCTGGAGGACGCGCCGCCCGCGGCTTGGGCGCTCGGTCACGTCGTCTTCGCGCAGGCCGAGTTCCAGCTCGTGGACCGCGAGACGGAGCAGAAGAACGAGCTCGGGGACGCGAGCCACGACGCGTACAAGGCGCGACAGAAAGAAGCTGTCGTGCGCCGCATCAAGGTAGGCTCGATCGCGGTGCGACGACCGCCGCCGCCCGAGGACGACTCGCGCTCGCGGCCGACCAAGACCTTTCCCAAGCTCGCCGCGAGCGCGCCGCGTCCGGCGACCAAGCCGCCCTCCGCCACGACGCGGGCGAACAAGTCTGCGAACAAGGCGTCGGCCAAGCTCAAGACGGCGACCGCCAAGACGCGCGCGGCCAAGGGCAAGCCCGCCGTGCCGTACGAGTCCGCGACGCGCACGGGCCCGGTGCCCAAGGTCTCCGCGAAGCTGAGGCGCAACTTCCGACCGAAGCGCTGAGCGATGACGTCGCTCGTCGTCGTGCTGGGGCTCTCGATCGCGGCGGCGATCGGCGCGCCTACGGTCGCACGCGTGGTGCTCTCGCTCGCGATCGCGTGGGCGCTCGTCGAGCTCGCGCTGCGCACCAAGCTCGCGCCTCGTGTGCAGTCGCTCGCGCGCGATCACCGCGCCGCGCTGGTGCTGCTGGCGATCGTGCCGACGCTCGTGCTCGCGCGACGCGCCGACGTCATCGCCGAAGGCGAAGGCCTCTTCGAGCTCGGGCCGCGCCTCGAGGATCGCCTCCGCCTCGCGAGCGCGATCCAGATCGCGCCCCCGCTCGTCACCAGCGATCGCCCGCAGAGCTTCTTCGTGCGCGCCGAGGGAGCTCGCGCTGTGCGCGTGTCCTTCGAGAGCGCGGAGCCCATCGAAGCGACCTCGCTGGGCCACGGCGTGTTCCGCGTGGAGCTCGATCCGCGTGCCGCGGGCCTCACGGATCGCGCGCCGGGCACGATCACCGCGACCCTCGACGTCGACGCCGCGCACCACGCGCGCACCCTCGCCTTCGAGTCGCCGCTCGCGCATCCCCGACGACCGCAGGTCAGCCCCGACGGGCGGGTGTGCGCGCCGAGCGAGGAGACGGACACGCTGTTCCTCGGAGCGCCCACGAGCCTGACGCCGCACGACGTCGGCGACGGCCCCGTGGCCTGCGCGCACGTGTCGTCCGACGTGATCGCCGTCGCGCAGCGGTACGAGCCGAGCCTCGCGTTCTTCGACGCGGCAGCTCAGCCGCTCGGCCTCCTCGAGACGGGCGATGGGGCGGTGGCCATGGACGCGTCGACCGACCTCTTGGCGATCGCACGCGCGGGAGCGGCGCGTGAGCTCGTGCTCGTGCGTCTCTCGAGCGACGAGACAGCCGAGGGGATCGCCATCGAAGGCACACCCCTGCGCGCGGCGATCGATCGAATCCCTCTCGAAGGCATCGCGATCGACGTTGCGCTCGCGGGCGGCGACGCGGTCGTGACGACCCGATCGCCAGCCCGCATCGAGGTGCGCGCGATCGACCGCGCTGCGCCGCGTGATCGTTCGCGCGAGCTCGTCATGCCCGCCAGCGCGCTCGCCGTGAGCCCCGACGGCGCGCACATCGTGATCGCGACCACGGCCTTCGATCCGGAGGCTCGCGACAACCTCGGCAACCACTTCGTCGAGGACCAGCTCGTGTGGCTCGATCGCGAGACGCTCGCGCCGCTCCGCGTCGACGCGACGGCGCGACGGACGGATCGCCAAGATCACGCGGGGGACGCCGATCGAGGCATCGGTCCGTCTGCGCTCGCGTTCGATGCCGAGGGGCGCCTCTTCGTCGCGTTCACGGGATCGAGCGAGCTCGCCGTCTTCGACGACCACGCCCCCACGCGATGGCTCGATCTCTCCGATCGCATGTTCGGCCCCTCGGGTGTCGCGATCGTGGGGCAGCGCGTGATCGTCACCTCCGCGATCGATGGTGGCGCGCTCGTGATCGACGCGCGCACGCTCGCGATCCTCGAGGGTCAGGCGCTCGCGCCCTCGAACGACACGCTCCTCCGCGAGCACCCCGAGCAGCTGCGGATCCGTCTGGGCGAGCGCTCGTTCTGGGAGGCCACGCGAGCCGGCGCGTCGTGCGCCAGCTGTCACCCCGGCGGATCGAGCGATGGAGAGGCGCACAACATCGGCGGCCGGGTGCTCGCGCCGACGCTCGACGTGCGTGGCCTGGCGGGCACGGCGCCGTACCTGCGCGACGGCAGCTATCCGCACCTCGGTGACCTGCACGACGTCGCGATGCTCGAGTACCGCGGCTACCGCGCACCGATCGGCGATCGACGCGCGATGCTCGACGCGTACTTGTCCGCGCAGCCGCTGCCGAGCTCGCACGCGCCGCGCGACGTCGTGCGCGAGCAGTCGGGCCTGGACGCGTTCTTCCGCGCGGGCTGCGATCGGTGCCACGCGCCCCCCGCGTTCACGACGCTCGCGCGCTACCCGCTCCACACTGTGTTCCCCGATCACCCGGGCGAGCCCGCGCTGAGCCTCGACGTCCCGGCACTCCGCAACCTCCGCGAGCAAGCGCCCTACCTGTTCGACGGTCGCGCCGGGACCCTCGGTGACGTGATCGACCGCGAGAACGAGGCGAACCGTCACGGCGACACGCGCGGGCTCACCGACGCGCAGCGCGCCGACCTCGTGTTCTTCTTGGAGACGCTCTGATGGCGAGCGACGCGATCGTGGGCCTCACGCACCTCTCGGGGTGGCTCGCCGTCTTCGCGCTGATCGCGAGCCTCGCGATGTCGCTCGCATCGCGCTTCCTGCGCGATCAGCGCGCGCGGCTCGTGGCGTGGCGTCGGATCGCAGGCCTCGTCGGCTTCGTCAGCGCGGTCGTGCACGCCTCGATCGCGCTCACCGGTGTGCTCTGGCCTCCCTCGGTCGACGAAGCGCTCACGGTGATCGCCTCGGTGCCCTACGTGCGTCACGGCGCGCTCGCGCTCGCGCTGCTCACGCCGCTGGCGCTCACGTCGTTCCCGAAGCTCAACGCGCGCGTGGGCCTTCGTACGTGGGAGACGCTGCACCGCGGCGTGTACCTCGCGATCGCGCTCGTTCTGGCTCACGTGCTCGCCGGCCCGAGCGCCGATCCTCGCCTCGTGATCGCGATCGCGGCGATCGTCATCGTGCTCTTGCTCGCGCGCCTCGTGCCTCGATCACGCGTCCGCGAGACCTCGGACGACGAGCCGCGTGATCAGCCGCCGGGCTTGGACGCGACGAAGTAGCCGTACATCAGCACGTTGTCCTTCGCGCCGAACATGTCCTTCTGCTCGATCGAGGCCTCGAAGTGACGCACCAGCTCTGCGGACACCAAGCGGAACAGCCGCGCCACGCGCACGAACGGAAAGAGCACCACGTGCCGCCGCCAGATGATGTGTGCGCTCCTCGTGGTCCGATCGGTGACGTCGCCCTGCGCGACGATCTCGAGGCCGACCTCCTTCGCGATCGCGACGAAACGATCGAGGCTCACGAGGTCTCCGCCCGGCCAGCCGTTCAGCACGCGTCGGTAGCGCACGTCTTCGTCACCGGGCCTCGCGGGACGCTTCTCGAACGCGTCGAGCGACGCGTAGCGGCCACCGGGCACGAGCACGCGGTGCGCCTCGCGGAGGAGCGCGTGCTTGTCGAGCGCGTGGTTCGAGGTCTCTTGCGTGAAGGCCTTGGTGAACGTCGCGTCCGGAAAGCGCATGGCGGTGTAGTCCATGAGCTCGAAGCGCACGCGATCACCGACGCCCCGCTTCGCCGCGTACGCCGTGGCTTGCGCGCGCTGTACGGGTGAGATCGTGATGCCCGTGACGCGACACCCGAACGTCTCGGCGAGGAACACGCTCGTGCCGCCCACGCCGCAGCCCATGTCGAGCACGTGATCGGACGCGACCACGCCGAGCTTGTCGCCGATGAAGCGATCGCCGTTCACGATCGCGTCGGCGAGCGAGCGCGTGTCGTCCCACCACAGGCCGTAGTGGAGCGAGTGCGTGCCACCCGGCGACCACCCGAGGTTGTAGAGCCACTGCACGTCGTCGTAGTAGCGAGCGACGACGACCGGCCCCGCCGACGTCGACGATGCCGTCGGGGCGAGAGCCTTCGAGCCGCCGTGCTCGTGCGTGTCGGGGTCGAGGAGGCTCACCACGGGATGGGCCGATAGTCCTTCAAGAAGAGCCCCCACACGTGCTCCCCGGTGCGGAAGCCATCGAAGATGGGGGCCACGATGCGCGCGGCGCCATCGACGCTGTCGAGCGGCGGGTGGAAGTCGTGCATCGCTTGCTTCTTCGCCGCGATCTCGTGCGGGTCCTCGTCGGTGATCCAGCCCGTGTCGACGGCGTTCATGTGGATGCCGTCCTTCACGTAGTCCGCGGCGCTGGTGCGCGTCAGCATGTTGAGCGCGGCCTTGGCCATGTTCGTGTGCGGGTGCTTGTCGGTCTTGTGCTCGCGATAGAACTGACCCTCCATCGCCGAGACGTTGACGACGTGCTTGTCGCGCGTGGGAACGCGCAGCATCAGCGGCTTGAGGCGGGCGTCGAGCACGAACGGCGCGATCGCGTTCACGAGCTGCACCTCGAGCAGCTCCACCGTGGAGACCTCGTCGAGCGCGAGGCGCCAGCTGTTGCGACCGCGCAGATCGATCTGCTGGAGGTCCTGATCGAGCGCGCCCTCGGGAAAGAGGTGGAGCTCGTTCTTCCGATCCTCGTCGGTGAGCGCGACCTGCGAGAGCGCGGCCGAGCTCACGAGGCCCACCGGGGCCGCGCTCGTGGGCCCGTGCGTCAGCGCGTCCGTCTTGGCGCGCAGCGCCTCGTGGCTCTCGAGCAGCGGACGCAGGTGCGGCGGCACCTCGGCGCGCGCCTCGAGATCGACGAGGTGACGGTAGAAGCCGGGCGGCCTGCGAACCGTCTGGCACGCATTGTTGAGGAGGAAGTCGAGCCGCGCTTCGGTGCGCAGCACGTGCGCGCAGAAGGCCTCGACGCTCGGCGTGTGACGCAGATCGAGCCCGTGGATCGAGAGCCGATCGCGCCACGCCTCGAAGTCCTGTTCGCGTCCGTAGCGCTCGGCCGCGTCGTGCGGAAAGCGTGTCGTCACGATCACGCGAGCGCCCGCGCGGAGCAGCTTGATCGCGGCGTGGTAGCCGATCTTCACGCGCGATCCGGTCACGATCGCGACGCGCCCCGTGAGATCCGCGCTCTGATTCCGCTTCTCCCAGTTGAGCTCGGCGCAGGCCTCGCACATCTGGTCGTAGAACGCGTGCACCTTCGTGAACGCCGCCTTGCACACGTAGCACTTGCGCGTGCGCGACGTGTGCGGCGCAGGCTCGGGCGCGCTCGTGCCCTCGTCCTCGAGCTCCTCGTCGCCGTCGTCGTCGCTCGCGATCGATCCACCGCCGAGCGCGGGCACCGGCGGTGGCACGCTCGGGAGCGACGGCGTGGGGAACACGGGCGCGCGTCGCAGCGTGCGGATGCCGGTCTGATCGAGCAGCGCTTGGTCGGCGTCGCGCTTCGCATCGCGCTCGCGACGGCGAAGCGCCTTGAGCAGCTTCTTGATCTCCGCACGATCGGGCCGCGACACGTGACCCGCCGCGATCATCAGCTCGCGACGCGTCTCTTCGTCGAGCACCGCGAGCACGCCGCGATCGGCGGCCGCCTCGCGGAGGATCTCGAGCGCGGAGAGCAGGCGCGTGCGCAGCGCCTCGTCGGCGTCGTCCGCGATCGTCACGCAGTGCCCGGGAGGACGAACTCGATCGTGAGCGCGCCGAGCGATCCGGTCGCGTCGTCTTCCACGCGCACGCGGGTCGAGGACCACTCGAACGAGGGATCGGTGTCGACCTCCGTCGTCTCGAGGTCGTACGCGAGGGTGCCCGGAGGCCAGCTCGGATCCGACGAGCGGCCGTAGCCTCCGTTGCCTGCTCCGTAGACGATCGTGGTGCCGCACGTGATCGTCCAGCGCACGTCGTGACCGCCCGACGTCGGCGCGACCGACACCTCCGAATAGGTGCACACGCTGCCCACGGGCGCGACGGTCGTGTCGCTCGTGCTGACGGTGAGCACGCCGCTGCGGAGCGTGGAGCCCACCGCTGCCGGCGTGCCGCTCGTGACGCCGAGCATCGTGGTCGGGAGGATCGCGAGGTTGGTGGAGACGCCGAGGTCGTACGGCGTGGCCGCGCCCGCCGAGTAGAGGCCGACGTAGACCTCGTAGACACCGGGCTCGAACGCGCCTTCGACCACGGGGTTCAGGCCATCGGAGTCGTCGTTGCAGCGCATCACGCCGCCGGGGCTCCGCACCACGAGCGTCAGGTCGGAGTCACCGCGCGCCATGATGCGCAGGTACGGGAAGCTCGACTCGAGACGAAAGCGGTGGCTCGGCTGCATCGACACCGAGCCGCGGCACTCGGGGCTGAACGTGCTGCCCGCGTCGCGCGGCCCGCCCGCGAGACCGTGGAAGATCATCGGATCCGCGAAGCCCTGGGCGATCGGCAGCGCCTCGGCGGGCGTCGTCGACGGAAGCTGCGGACCACCACCGGCGACCACCGTCGTCGCGGGCGGAGGCGCGATCGGCGTCACGGGCATCGGCGAGAAGCAGCACCCCGCGAGCGTCGCGGACACGGCAGCGAGAGACAGGGCGCGCATCGGGCCCGACCGTACAACGAGCGCCGTGATCGTGCTCGCGGCGGCGCGTCCCCCCATCCGCGAGGGAAGAGAACCGAGCCTCTCGGTGGTACCAACGCGCGATGAAGCCGCGCGAGCCTCGACGTCCCCGCCTCATCGTCACGGTGGTGACGGCGATCGTCGCGCTCGCGCTCGTGGCGATCGCCAGCGTCTCGCTCCTCTACAGGAGGAGAGAGGCGCAGTTCGCGAGCGTCTGCGAGGGCGCGAGGATCGGCGATCCGATCGTGACGCTCGCGAGCTCCTTCACCGACATCGACCAGCACGTCTCGGGCCGCAGCTGGCACGGCGATCCGAGCGGGCCGCCCGACGAGCACCACTGGTTTCGTCGCACGGGCCTCAGCCGTCACCAGCAGTGCACGGTCGAGGTCGAGCCCACCACGCAGCGCATCAGCGCCGTGCACCTCACCGCGAGCACCGACTTCAGCGACTGCCGCGACCCGATCGCGTATCCGCGCCGCCACTGGCTCTGCGTGATCGGCGACTCGCTCGCCCTGTAGCTGCGTCTCGGGGCGCCTGCGCCCGCCGAATGGCGCGCTGCGACTCAGAGACCGAGAAACAATCGATTCACGACCTGAAGGGACGCGGTGGTGGGGGGTCCAGGGCGAGTTCCGCAGGCCGAAGGCCGAGGATGTTTGAGCATCGGACCCCCCTCCGCCGCGGCCCGCTTCCGAAGCGGGGATTCTTTCTCGCTCTCTCAGAACTTCCCGGTCACGGAGAGGAACGTCATCTTGTCGTTCGTCTCGCGCAGACGCGCGCTCAGGATCCGCACGAAGTTCCAGAGGATCTCGTAGGCGAGATCCTTGTCGAGGAAGAGCAGATCCTCGAGCGCCTCTTTCGTGAGCACGAGCAGGCGACAGCGCTCGTGCACGCGCGCGTCGGCCGATCGCGGGAAGTCGTCGATGAGGCTCATCTCGCCGAACGCGGCACCCGGCCCCAGCACTGCGAGCGCCTCTTCGCCCATGCCCGAGACCTCGCGCGAGATGCGGACCTTGCCCTCGAGGATCAGGTAGAGCTTGTCGCCGACGTCACCCTCTTTGAAGATGACGTCCGTCACGCGGAAGCTCTCTTCGCTGCAGATCGCCGCGATGCGCTCCAGGCCCTCGGGACGAATCCCGCGGAACAGCTCGATCTTGCCGAGCGCCTCGACGACGTTCGTCGGGATCATGCTCCGCACCGGGGCCGCCTGCGCTTCGGTCACCCCTCGATGGTACGGGCAAGGGTCCGATCACGACAAGAAACGGCCACCTTCGCCGTGCCCGTGCGCAGACCCGCGGAGCCTGAGGGACGCGGGGGTTGGGGGGGTCCAGGGCGAGTTCCGCAGGCCGCAGGCCGAGGATGTCTGAGCATCGGACCCCCCCACCCCCGTGGCCCGACTCGGTGACGCATGACGCGGCGTGCAGCCACGTCGGTCGCTCGGTATCTTCGGCCCAGCATGCAGAGCTTCGACGTCGTGATCATGGGCGGTGGCCTCGCGGGGCAGACCCTCGCGCTCCACCTGAGGAAGCAGATGCCGGGCGTCTCGCTCGCGATCGTCGAGCCGACGGTGCGGCCGCTGCCGGACGCGGCGCACAAGGTGGGCGAGAGCTCGGTCGAGATCGGCGCGCACTTCTTCGACACCGTGTGCGGCCTTCGCGAGTACCTGCTCGAGCACCAGCTCATCAAGAATGGCCTGCGCTACTTCACGGGCGACACGCAGGGGCCGCTCGCGAACCGTCGTGAGATCGGCCCGAGCGAGCACCCGGTGCTGCCGAGCTACCAGCTCGATCGCGGCAAGCTCGAGAACGATCTGCGTCAGTTCATGATCGACGCAGGGACCACGCTCTTCGAGGGCTACTCGACGTACAGGCTCGATCTCGCCGAGGTGGGCACGGAGTCTCCGCACCTCGTGCACATCGCGACCAAGGGCGGAAAGGAAGTCCTCGCGTGCCGCTGGGTGATCGACGCCTCGGGGCGTCACCGCATCATTCAGAAGAAGCTCGGCCTCACGCGCGACAGCGGTCACACCCACAGCTCCGCGTGGTTTCGCATCAAGCGGCGCTTCTACGTGAAGGAGCTCGTGCCCGAGTCGGATGTCGCGTGGCACGCGCGCGACGTCGACGACAACCGCTGGCTCTCGACCTGTCACCTGATGGGCAAGGGCTACTGGGTGTGGCTCATCCCCCTCTCGAGCGGCCTGCACTCGATCGGCATCGTCGCGGGCGAGGAGCACCACCCGCTCGACACCTACGGCACCAAGCAGAAGGCGATGCAGTGGCTCGCCAAGCACGAGCCCGTCCTCTACGAGAAGATCAAGGACGAGCCGATGGAGGACTTCTTGTTCCTCAAGAAGTTCGCGTACACGAGCGAGCGCGTGTTCTCGCGCGAGCGGCGCTGGTGCTGTGTGGGTGAGGCGGGCGTGTTCGTCGATCCGCTCTACTCGCCGGGCTCGGACCTCATCTCGCTCGCGAACTGCCTGTCGGCCGAGATCGTACGCGCGGACCTCGTGACGAAGGAGCCGATGGAGCGGCAGGTGCTGCGCGAGAAGCAGTCGAACGAGTTCTTCCTCGGCTTCACCGAGGTCACCACCTCGACGTTCCGCGGCCACTCGCACATCAACGGCTCGCCCTCGGTGCTCCCCGCGAAGCTCTACTGGGACAACTTCCACTACTGGTCGTTCATCTGCCAGTACTTCTTCAACCAGATCTATCGCGTGGCCCCTGAAGACCACGCGAAGTTCCGGAAGCTCCACATCCAGTTCTACGAGCTCAACCTCAAGTCGCAGATGGTGCTCAAGACGTGGGCCGCCATGGAGCCGGGCTCGAGCCGCGGTGACTTCGTGCCGCTGCCGCAGTTCCCCTCGGCGCTCGCGGATCTGCACCTCGATCTCCAGAACCGTCGCGGGCCCGACGAGACGTTCGAGGTGATGAGCAAGAACTACGAGAACGCCAAGGCCGTGGTGCGTGAGCTCGTCTTGCGTGCGCTCAAGGCCGTGGGGCCCGATCGCGCCGCGATCTTCGCCGACAAGACAGGCTTCCTCGCGTGGGACTTCCTGGACTTCGGCGGCGAGGAGCAGGAGCTGCGCTTCGTCTACGACGAGCACAAGGAGCGCAGGAACGAGCTGCGCCGGCAGATCCACCGCATCCCGCGCGACATGGAGCGCTGCCTCGGCAAGGCCGAGCACGACGGACAGAGCCCCAGCATGCGCGAGCTCGTCACGCTCGCGAAGGCGCGCGCGAGCACCGCCGTGTCCGCGCACCCCGCCGAGTGACACGAGCGACCCAAGGACTCGCACGACACGACGGTCACGGACCGGCTCTCGCCACGACGGCGCGAGCCGATCTATCCTCGTGCGCACGCTGGAGGTCCCGATGTCGCTGCTCCGATCCCACGTGATGGCAGGTCTCGCGCTCGGCGGCGCCACGTTGCTCGCTGCGCCCTTCACCATGGCGTGTGGTGAGCCCGAGCCCGACCCGCTCCACACCATCACGTTCCTCGCGCACTCCGATCCCGGCGAGCCGCTCGCGGGGGTGCAGATCAACACGATGTTCAACGGCAGCCCGCAGCTGCTCGGCACCACCGACGCGTCGGGCACGTGGGTGCAGCGCTTGCGCGCGCCGTATGGCACCACGATCCCGATCACCGCGACGTGCCCCACCGGCCATCGCGCGGCGGACACCGTGCCCTCGATCCGCTTCGATCCGATCCGGAGCCTCGATCCTGCGATCGCGGCGCGCGGCATCGAGCACTCGATCCAGTGCCTTCCCTCCGAGCGCGACGCTGTCGTGATCATCCGCGCGACGGGCTCACCGCTCGTCGCCGGTGTGCCGGTGCTCGTCGACGGACGCGAGGTCGGTCACACGGACGAGGCCGGCGTCGCGCACGTGCCGCTGCGCTACGTGCCCAACACGGCGTTCCGCGTGGAGCTCGCGGCCGGCAGCATCAACCCGTTCCTCCAGCCGAACCAGCCCGCGCACGACTTCACGATCCCCGACGAGGACGTGATCTTGAGCTTCGATCAACCGTTCACGTACGAGCCGCCCGCGCCCGTGCGCCACGTGCGACGTGTGGTGCGTCGGCCGACCATCCCGACACGCGCGGCGCCCGTGCGCGTCGGCGGCCGCCGCTGACTCAATAGAGCGTGTGGACGCGCACCTCGACGACGGCGTCGAGGTCTTCGCTCGAGAGCGTGAGCTCGCCGTCGGCGATCGCCACGGCACCGTCGAAGCTCGCGAGCACCGAGCCGTCGCCCGAGGGGAGCTCCGTGATGCCGTAGCGCGGGTAGCTGTCGACCTCGCGGATGGCGAGCGTGAGATCGAGCTCCGTCTGCGCGTCGAAGACGGGACCGTCGAAGAGCACCACGTCCGCGTCGCGCGTCTCGTCCTCTTCCATCTGGAAGAACGCCGCCGAGCGCGCCGAGAGCGACTGCGTGGACACGAGCGCCGCGCGGCCGAACGTCGGCATGGTGTAGCGGTCGAAGCGCACGTCGACCTCGGGCACGAGATCCGCGGGCGGCGCGCCGAACGTCGTCGGATCGAAGCCGCCGTGGCGCTCGTGATCGTCGTGAAGCGTCACCGAGCGCAGCGTGATCGTGACGCGTCGATGGTGGAACAGCATCGCCGCGGCCGTCGCCGCCGCCCCGTCGTTCGGCTCCACGCTCGGATGGTTCGCGTCGACGAACGTGTGCCCCGGCGAGAGACGCGCGCCGCCCGTCGTGAGCAGCTGGTTCGACGCCGCCATCGAGGTGAAGAACGTGTCCTGGTCGAAGAGGATCGCGTCGTTCGCGAGCGAGCCCGGGTTGATGATCTCGAGCGGACGAAGGAGGCCCGTCGAGCCTGCGATGGCGGGGTCGGTGCCCGTGATGGTGTGGAGGATCATGCCCGCCCACATCGGGTTGTTCGCCTCGCGCAGGCGATGATCCCAGATCGCCGTCTCGTCCCTCACGAACTCGGGGTGCATGTGCACGAAGTCGGTGGTGCGGATCGGCGCGCTCTCGGCGTAGGCGCGGAGGCTGGGGTTGTCGAAGAGCTCCGACATGCCCGCGCCGTTGACCACGCCCGCCATGAGCACGATGCGCGCGATGCGACCCTCGGACGCGAGGCCGAGGAGATCGTGCTCGACGAGGTAGCGCGTCACGTGACAGCCCATCGAGTGACACGCGATCGCGACGTGCGTCGCGCCGCTGCGCGAGAGCCGATCCCGCAGGAACATCGCGACGATCAGCGCGTAGCGATGCAGGGCCTCGGGGCCCTCGTCGGAGAGCGACTCGACCTCGGCGACCTGCTCTGGGCTCATCCACGCCGCAGCGGTGCGTCCGTAGAACTCGGCCGCGACGAGCTGGTTCGGCGCGCTCGGATCCGTGAGCCCGCTCGGCAGGCCAGGCTCGAACACGCGCAGCGTGGCCTCGAGATCGCTCTCCGCGATCGCGGCGCCGTACACACGATCCTCGATGCGACCTTCCGTCGAGACCGCGAGGCCGTGCAGCTTCAGCGTGATCGTGCTCGACGGATCGAAGGTCGGTGAGGCCGTGCGCGTGGGCCCGCCGCAGTCGATGCCGCAGCGGTCCGTCTCGCACGGACTGCAGGTGCCATCGCCACAGCTCGCCCAGCGCTCGGGATCGCGATCGGGGCCGAGGCACCAGCTCGAGATGCACGTGCCGCCCGTGCACGGCTCGGTCGCCCCGCACGCATACGAAGGCGGCTCGCTGCTGCACGAGACGAACGCGTCGTCCGCGCGCGCCGCGTCGGGCGGCAACGACGTGTCGCGGTTGCCCTCTTCGCTGAAGAAGAACGTGTCGAAGGCGCGGGCATCGGGGCGCAGGTCTCCGTCTTCGTCGAAGTGCGTGACGTCCATCGGAGCCCGCGCGTCGAGCGAGGCCCCGCCCGCGTCGTCGCTGCCGACTCCGTCACCACAGGCTGTCGTCCCGATCACACCGAGGACGAGCCACACCGCGCGCGATCGCATCATCGAGAGCCTCCGCGCGGCGAAGCTATGCGGGCCTCGCGCTGCCTCGCCATGACGGATCTCCGCCCGCACCTCGTGACGTCGGCGAAGATCGTTCGGGGCATCGCGTCATCGCGGCGCGTCATCCGAAGAATATTCGGACGTTGGCCAGACGGCTGAACTCCATGCGGAGATGTTGTCGTCCTGTCGAACTTCATTCTTGCGCGTCGCGTCATCTCCCCTTACAAACGGCTCGTCTGGAGCCCGTGAGAACACGCGCATGACCCGTGATCGCGACGAACCGAGAGACCTCGACACCACCGATCGATCCCTCCTCGCGGCGATCCAGGAGGACTGCAAGCAGTCGCTCGCGGAGCTCGGCCAGCAGGTGGGGCTGAGCGCACCGTCGGTGCTCGAGCGCATGCGCAAGCTCGAGGAGGCCGGGCTCGTGCGCGGCTACCACGCGCACCTCGACGCACGCCGCATCGGCCTCGACATCGGCGCGTTCATCGGCGTCGGCATCGATCACCCCAAGCGCATCGCGGCCTTCGAGAAGGAGCTCGTGCAGATCCGCGAGGTGCTCGAGTGCCACCACGTCACCGGCCGCCACACGCTGATGCTCAAGGTCCGCACCGAGAACACGGAGTCGCTGCACAAGCTCATCCAGCAGCTGCGCGAGCTGCCCGGCGTGGCGCGCACCGAGACGATGATCGTGCTCGCGACGCAGATGGAGCGAACGACGCTGCCCATCCCCGCGGTCGACGAGAAGCCTACGAAGAGGAGACGGAGTTGAAGAGCGCACCTCGGTCCGCGGCGAAGGCGCTGCGAGATGGGGGCGCTGCCCCCAACCCCCGTACAGCCATTCGTTCGCGGGATTCTCTCCCGCGCTCTCAGCCGCTCGACGCCCAGGCGCGTCTGCGCGCGTCTCGCGAAGGCCTCTACCGACCCGAGACGGAGAAGGACGCGTGCGGCGTGGGTTTTGTCGCGAGCTCACGCGGCGAGTGCTCGCACCGCATCATCCGGCTCGCGCTCTCGGTGCTCGAGAACCTCGAGCATCGCGGCGCGCAGGCGAGCGATCCGACCACCGGCGACGGCGCCGGCATCCTGCTCCAGATCCCGCACGCGCTCCTCACGGAGGACTGCGAGAGGCTGGGCTTCCAACTCGGCGCGCCCAACACCTACGGCGTCGGCATGCTCTTCCTCCCGAAGGAGGAGGAGACGCGCGCCGCGATCCTCGCGCTCATCGCGCGTGTCGTGGAGGAGGAAGGGCAGTTTCTCCTCGGTGTGCGCGAGGTGCCGATCGCGCACGCGATCGCGGGCACCTCGGCACGCGAGGAAGAGCCCTCGGTGGTGCAGGTCTTCATCGGCCCGGGCACCCTGCCCGCCGACGATCACGCGCTCGATCGCAAGCTCTACGTGGTCCGCAAGCGCATCGAGCGCGAGGTCGTCCTCGCAGGCCTCGAGCGCGGCGACTACCCGTACTTCGCGTCGCTCTCGACGCGGACCATCGTCTACAAGGGCCTGCTCACGCCCGAGCAGCTGAGCCGCTACTACCTCGACCTCGCCGATCCTCGCGCGGTCACCACGCACGCCGTCGTGCACCAGCGCTTCAGCACGAACACGTTCCCGAGCTGGACGCGCGCGCACCCGTACCGTCGCGTCGCGCACAACGGCGAGATCAACACGCTGCGCGGCAACGTCGCGTGGATGGCGGGACGCGAGCCGGTGCTCGTCGCGCCCGTGTTCGGCGAGGACGTGCAGAAGCTCGTCCCCGTGATCGACACGGGCGGCTCGGACTCCGCGCAGTTCGACGACGTGCTCGAGCTCCTCGTGCACACGGGCCGTTCGCTGCCCCACGCGCTCATGATGATGATCCCCGAGGCGTGGGAAAAGGACGCGACCATGCCCGCGGACAAGCGGGACTTCTACGCGTACCACGCGTGCGTGATGGAGCCGTGGGACGGGCCCGCGTGCATCGTCTTCTCCGATGGGCGTCTGGTGGGTGCCACGCTCGATCGCAACGGCCTGCGGCCCGCCCGCTATGCGACGACCAAGGACGGCCTCGTCGTGCTCGCATCGGAGTCGGGCGTGCTCGTCCTCGAGAACGAAGAGGTCGTGAACCGCGGGCGCCTGCGGCCCGGGCGCATGTTCGTCGTCGACACCGCAGCGGGCCGCATCGTCGACGACGTGGAGCTCAAGTCGAAGATCGCGGCGCGGCGCCCCTACGGGCGCTGGGTCGCGCAGAACCTCGTGCGTCTCGCGTCGCTCACCACGCCGCCCGGATCGCACCCGCCGCCGCTCGACGCGAGCACGCGCACCACGTGGCAGCGCGCGTTCGGCTACACCGAAGAGGAGCTGAAGAAGGTGCTCGTCCCGATGGCGGAGACGGGCGAAGAGGCGATCGGCTCGATGGGCAACGACGCAGCGCTCGCGTGTCTGTCGGACGAGCCGCAGCTCCTCTACGCGTACTTCCGACAGCTGTTCGCGCAGGTGACGAACCCGCCGATCGATCCGCTGCGCGAAGCGCTGGTCATGTCGCTCGTGCAGCGCCTGGGGCCCGAGTCGAACCTGTTCTCGGAGAGCCCCGCGCACGCGAGGAAGCTCGAGGTCGAGAGCCCGATCCTCACCGAGGACGAGCTGGCGCGGATCCAATCGGTCGAAGCGCTCGGCGCCGAGACGATCGCGTGCACGGTGAGCCGCGCGCGCATCGCGGCGGCGCTCGCGATCGAGTCCACCGATGACTCCGGAGCGCAGGCAGCCACTCGAGAGATCGAGGTCGCGCTCGCGGAGATGGCGGCGCGCGCAGAGGCCGCCGTGCGACGTGGCGCGAGCCTGCTCGTGCTCTCCGATCGCGGCGTCGACGCCGAGACGCTGCCCGTGCCGATGCTGCTCGCGCTCGGCGTGATCGACGCGCACCTCGTGGCGCAGGGCCTGCGTCAGGGCTGCGGCCTGATCGTCGACACCTGCGAGGCGCGCGAGCCTCACCAGATCGCGCTGCTCGTGGGCTTCGGCGCGGGCGCCGTGCATCCCTACCTCGGCTTCGAGACGCTGCGCGGCCTGGTGGATCGCGGCGAGCTCGCGATGCGTCACGACGAAGCCGCCGCGCACTACGAGAAGGCCCTCGAGAAGAGCCTCCTCAAGATCATGTCGAAGATGGGCATCTCGACGGTGCAGTCCTACCGCGGTGCGAAGATCTTCGAGTGCGTGGGCCTCTCGGAGGCTCTGGTCGCGCGGTACTTCGGCGGTGTCGCGACGCACCTGCCGGGTCTCGATCTCGCCGACGTGATGCGCGAGTCGCTCGCGCGACACCAGCGCGCGTTCGGGGGCACGCCCTCTCGCAAGCTCGAGGTCTTCGAGGGCACCGGCCGCTTCCAGACGCGAGAGCGCGGCGAGGCCCACGCGTGGGGCGCGGCGAGCCTCGGCTTGCTCCAGCACGCCGTGCGCTCGGGGGACTACGGCAGGTTCAAGACGTTCACCGAGCGCGCGGATCGCGACGCGTCGCGCGCCCTCGTGCGAGGCCTGCTCGACTTCGTGCCCGGTGAGCCCGTGCCGCTCGAAGAGGTCGAGCCCGCACACGAGATCGTGCGGCGCTTCCGCACCGGTGCGATGAGCTTCGGATCGATCTCGAAGGAAGCGCACGAGACGCTCGCGATCGCCATGAACCGCCTCGGCGCTGCCTCGAACACGGGCGAAGGCGGCGAAGATCCCGAGCGCTGGGAGATCGATGGCAACGGCGACAGCAAGCGCAGCTCGATCAAGCAGATCGCGAGCGGACGCTTCGGCGTGACGATCGCCTACCTCGCGCAGGCCGACGAGCTGCAGATCAAGATCGCGCAGGGGGCCAAGCCCGGCGAGGGCGGACAGCTCCCGGGCGACAAGGTCGACGCGCACATCGCCAAGACGCGCCACGCGACGATCGGCGTGGGCCTCGTCTCACCGCCGCCCCACCACGACATCTACTCGATCGAAGATCTCGCCCAGCTCGTCTACGACCTGAAGAACGCCAACCCGCGCGCGCGTGTGAGCGTGAAGCTCGTGTCGGAGGCGGGCGTAGGCACCGTCGCGGCGGGCGTGGCGAAGGCCAAGGCCGATCACATCCTCGTGTCGGGCGACGCAGGCGGCACGGGCGCGGCGCCGCTCACGTCGGTGAAGCACGCAGGGATCCCGTGGGAGATCGGCCTCGCCGAGACGCAGCAGGTGCTCGTGCTCAATGGCCTGCGTGATCGGGTGCGGGTGGAGACGGACGGGCAGCTCAAGACCGGGCGCGACGTGGTGATGGCCGCGCTGCTCGGCGCCGAGGAGTTCGGCTTCGGCACGATCGCGCTCGTGGCGATGGGCTGCGTGCTCATGCGCGTCTGTCACCTCAACACCTGCCCGGTGGGGGTCGCGACGCAGGACCCGCGCCTCCGAGCGCGCTTCCGCGGCGAGCCCGAGCACGTGATCAACTTCTTCGCCTTCCTCGCCGAAGAGGTGCGCGAGGTGATGGCGAGCCTCGGATTCCGCACCTTCGACGAGATGGTCGGCCGCGCCGATCGCCTCACCAAGCGCGTCGATCTCGCGAGCGCCAAGGCCCAGAAGCTCGACGTCTCGCGCCTCCTCCACGTGCCCGCGGGCGCGACCACGCGGCATCGCACCGCCGAGCAGGACCACGAGCTCGAGCTCGCGCTCGACACCGTGCTGATCGAGCAAGCGCGGCCCGCGCTCGACCGCGGCGAGAGCGTCGAGATCGAGATGCCGATCCGCAACGTGCACCGCACGACCTGCACCATGCTCAGCCACGAGATCGCCGAGCAGTACGGGAACGAAGGCCTACCGGACGCGACGATCCGCGTGCGCTTCGAGGGCTCGGCCGGCCAGAGCTTCGGCGCGTTCCTCGCGAAGGGCCTCGACGTCACCCTGGTGGGCGACGCGAACGACGGCGCAGGCAAGGGCCTCTCGGGCGGCCGCATCGTGATCCTCCCTCCGGACATCACGGACTACGTGGCCGAGGACAACGTGATCGTCGGCAACGTCGCGCTCTACGGCGCCACGAGCGGCGAGGTCTTCTTGCGCGGTCAGGCGGGTGAGCGCTTCGCGGTGCGGAACTCGGGCGCGACGGCCGTCGTCGAGGGCGTGGGCGATCACGGCTGCGAGTACATGACCGGCGGGCGCGTCGTGGTGCTCGGGCCCATCGGTCGCAACTTCGCGGCGGGCATGAGCGGCGGCATCGCCTACGTGCTCGCCGACGGAACGAGCGACGCGGTCGAGCGATCGATCAACCGAGCGAGCGTCGAGATCGAGCCGATGCTCGCCGAGGATCTGCAGCTCGTGCGTCAGCTCGTGCACCGTCATCACCAGCGCACGATGAGCCCGCTCGCGTGGCGCGTGCTCTCGGGCTGGAAGCAGCACTCGCGTCGCTTCGTGAAGGTGATGCCGAGTGAGTACAAGAAGGCGCTCGCGCGGGCGCAGAGCGTCGCGCCCACCGGCGCACCTCCGTCGCGCGTGTCGCTCCGCCCGGCCTCGAGCGTGCTCCAGAGGAAGGCCTGATGGGAAAGCCGACCGGATTCCTCGAGCTCGATCGCGCCGAGCCCACCGAGCGAACGATCGAAGAGCGGGTGAAGGACTTCCGCGAGGTGGGCGTGCGCCTGCCGATCCTCGGAGCGCGTGCGCAGGCGAGCCGCTGCATGGACTGCGGCGTCCCCTTCTGTCACTCGCAGGCCTCGCTGGCGGGCACCGAGCTCGGCGGCGGGGGCTGTCCGCTCGGGAACGTGATCCCCGAGTTCAACGATCACGTCTACCGAGGTCGTCTCACCGACGCCGCGCGCACGCTCTACCGCACGAACAACTTCCCCGAGGTCACGGGCCGCGTGTGCCCCGCCCCGTGCGAGGCGTCGTGCGTGCTCGAGATCTCGGGCCAGCCCGTGACGATCGAGTCGATCGAGAAGACGATCGCCGACGAGGACTTCGAGGCGAACGGTGGCTTCGTCCCCGAGCCAGCGAGCACACGCACCGGACGTCGCGTCGCGATCGTCGGCTCGGGCCCCGCAGGCCTCACCGCCGCCCAGCGTCTCGCGCGTGAGGGCCACGACGTCGTCGTGCTCGAGAAGAACGAGAAGGTCGGTGGCCTGCTGCGCTTCGGCATCCCCGACTTCAAGCTGGAGAAGAAGTGGGTCGATCGTCGTGTCTCTCAGATGGAGGCCGAGGGCGTCGTGTTCCGCACCGGCGTCGAGGTGGGCGGTGAGGTGACGCTCGAGGATCTCGCGCGCGATCACGACGCCGTGATCGTCGCGATCGGCGCGGAGATCCCGCGCACCCTGCGTGTTCCCGGCGCCGAGCTCGAGGGCGTGCACCTCGCGATGACGTTCTTGTCCGCCAACAACCGAAGCGTCGCGAGCGGAGAGCCCACCACGCTGAGCGCGCACGGAAAGCGCGTGATCGTGCTCGGCGGCGGCGACACGGGCTCTGACTGCATCGGCACGGCCGTGCGTCAGGGCGCAGCGAGCGTGGTGAACCTCGAGCTCATGCCCGAGCCCCCGCACGAGCGCACGGCGGAGATGCCGTGGCCGAGCTGGCCCGTGATCCTCCGCACGTCGAGCTCCCACGAAGAGGCCGCGCACCTCGCGGGCGAGGACGTGCGCCGTTTCGCGCTCGAGACGACACGCGTGCTCGACGATGGCGCGGGCAACGTGCGTGGTCTCGAGGCGCGACGCGTGGAGCTCGTGACGGACGAGCACGGCGTCCGAAGGCTCGTACCGGTGGAGAACGCCGAGCCCGTGATCTTCGAGGCGGATCTGATCCTCTGCGCGATGGGCTTCGTCGGCTCGAACGCCGCGCGCCTCGGCGTGGCCGTGGACGCACGAGGCACGATCACGTCGCGCGAGCACGCGACCTCGCTGCCCAACGTCTACGTGTGCGGCGACGCGCGCCGCGGCCAGTCACTCGTCGTGTGGGCGATCCGCGAGGGCCGCGACTGCGCCGAGGTGGTGTCCAACGCCTTGAGCACCGTCGTCGAAGAAAAAGTTCTCGCGGCTTAGCAACCCGGCGATCGACGCACCGACAAGGGAGCTTTCGAAAGGAGCTCCCCATGCCGGATCCGATCTCTCGCTCGACCACTCACCTCCCCACGACGGACCTCGAGCCCACCCTGCGTACGATCGCGGGCACACGCCCCGACGCCACGCTCGAGCCACACGCCCACGACGACGGCGGGCACGCCGCCGCAGCTGCCGCGGAGGGAAGTGCGGCCGCGCTGCACGCGGTCGGTGAGGCGGGGGCGATCTTCGGCCTCGAGATCGCAGGCGCAGCGTTGAGCATCCCGCTGCTCTGGACACAGTTCGCCGGGGCATTCATCGAGGGCGAGCGTCGTGACCTCGAGAACCAAGGCGTCGTGCTCGAGGGAACGCTCGCCGTGCTCGAAGGCCGACGCGACGACGTGGAGACCTTGGCTCGCATGGAGACCGACCCCGCGTTCGCGCAGGGAGTCCGGGCCGCAGACCGCTACTTCCAGGCGCACCCCGAGGAGTTCGTCGCTGCGGCCGAGGGCGTTCGCAACGTGATGGCTCAGGGTCGGCTCGCCGTCTTCGAGGGGCGAGACTCCGGCCCCGAGTTCGCGCGGCGGTACGAGACCGAGCTGCCGTTCCGGCACGCCGTCGAGGAAGCGCGCCACGATCGTCAGTACGACCCGCGAGGCTTCGAGCGCGACGCTGCGCAAGCGCGGGACCGCATGCACGCGGTCGACGTCGCGCGGCGCAGCGTGCCGATCTCGGGCTGATCGTGGGCGACTACGCAGAAGCGGCCGGGCGCGAGGAGCGACGCACCAACGTCGCGGCCGCCATCGTCGGCGTGCTCTACGTCGCCGGGGTCGGCGCGCTCTTCGTGCCCGAGCTCGGCGTGGTCGCGGGCTCACTCACGGCGGCCGCGCTCGCGACCACGTTCGCGCGGGACAAGTGGACGCCGCTCCGCGGTCTGCGCGAGGAGAAGCTCGTGCGCTCGCTTCGGAAGGCACGCGTGGTCGAAGGCGTCGTGGTGCCGCTGCGGCCCGTCGAGTCGCAAGAGGGTGCGTGCTGCGCGTTCGATCACGTCGTGCACCGCTGCGAGGCGTGTGCGTGCACGCGTCCGTGCAGCCGCGCGGGTGGGCGCTACCGCGCCGAGGATCGCGGCGCGGGACGCTTCGTCGTGCGCAACGATGCACAGATGGTCTTGATCGACGGTCACGACGTGCGGTTCGCCTCGACGCTGGGCGAGCGCATGACGAGCCACTTCCATCGACTCGAGGCAGGTCAGCACATTCGTGTGCACGGCGAGCTGATCGACACGACGAACGTGGACGACGACGTGCGCGCGCTCGTCGCGGGAGCGCGAGAGATCCCGCGCGTGCTCGTGCCGCGCGAGGGCAGCTCCGTGCTCGTCGAGGCGCTGGATCGCTGACGAACGAGGGCGATCAGGAGGGCATTGCCCTCGAGCCTCGATCTCCTCCAGGCTCCCTGCATGCGGACGGACCTGAAGAGCTGCGCCCTCGCGGCGTGCGTGTCGATCGTGGCGTTGGGCTGTGGCGGTGGCGCGAGCGAAGGCTCGGGCGGCGGAGAGACGAGCGGTGGCGAAGAGCCCATCGTGTGCTCGGTGCCCAACTCTCCTGCGATGGAGGACTACGTCGCGGGCGCGCGCCTCGTGCGATCGGGCGACGCCTCCGGCATGGCCGCCATCGAGCGCTCGTGCGAGGCGGGCAACGCATGCGGCTGCTCGACCGCGGGCCTGGTGCTCGCCACCGGTGAGCTCGTCACGCGCGACGTCGATCGCGGCATCACGCTCCTCGAGCGAGGCTGTCAGGGCGCGGACGCGTGGGGCTGCGCGTGGCTCGGGGCCGCGCTCTTCGACACGCGCGCCGATCAGGGCGAGCGTGTCGCCGAGCTCTACGCGACGGCGTGCGACGACGGAATCGCCGACGCGTGTCAGGGCCTCGCGCGCCTTCGCATGAGCGGCATCGGTGGCACCACGGATCCGGAGGACGCCGTGCGTCGCTACGACGCGGCCTGCCAGGCCGGCAACACGTTCGCCTGTTACTTCCAGGGTCAGGCCGCACAGCACGGACTCGGCATGGAGGCCGACGCGACGCGCGCGCGTGAGCTCCTCTCGTTCGCGTGCGAGCAGGCGCAGCTCCCGCACGCATGCACCGCGCTCGCCGAGCTCGACACCGAGCGGCGCGACGCGCTCCTTCGTACTGCGTGCGACGGCGGCGATCCGGCGGCGTGCGTGACGATCGAGCCGCCCGCCGCGGGCGACGGTACGGCGGCGAGCGCGCTCACGATCCCTGCCGCCGACGCCGAAGCGCGCGAGGTCGGGACGAACGAGGAGGAGAGCTCCTCGACGCCGACCGGTGGCGACGTGGATCTCTCGTCGCTCGGTCTCCCGCGTACGTGCGTCGGATTCGTCGGTCGCGATCCCGACAAGCTCGTCCGCGTGCCTGCGGGGGTGGACGCGATCACCCTCCGCGCGAGCGCAGACGCCGACAGCGTGATCGCCGTCCGCGACGCCGCAGGCGTGTGGCACTGCAACGACGATCTGCCGGGCGGCAGCTACCACGCGGGCGTGAGGCTCACGCAGCCGGCCGCGGGTGTGATCGCGATCTGGGCAGGCGCCCTGATCGCTGGCGAGCGCTCGGGCACGATCGACGTCACGACCGAAGGCGTCGAGCCTCTGAACCCGTCGTACGCGACGCCTGCGCGGCCCGAGGCGATGCGCATCCCGGCGACCTCTCGTGCGCGCTTCTACCAGCTGCGCGTGATGAACGCGGCGGGCGTCGGCGGGACGATCCGCCTCGACGGACACGACGTGTGGCCCTTCGGCCCCGACGGCGGTCAGGTCGTCAGCAGCGAGAACGTGCAGTGCTTGCTCACCGCGGCCGCGCACACGCTGGAGATGAACGTGACGTCGCGCGCGCGCACGGCGCACGGCAGCGAGGGCGGCCCGCTCGTCACCATCGAGCTCCACGCGACGGCCGCCGCGGGCGACGCGATCTCGGACAGCACGCGCCTCCTCCACATCCAGTGGTCACCCCCCGAAGCCCCCGCGCAGCGCACGGCCACGTTCCGTCTCTCACGCCCCCAGGCCGCCGACCGCGCCCAGTGCACGGCCCCCTGATCCAGAAAGGGTCACTGCAAGGCCCCCAAAGCCTCCTAGATCGTTGAGGTTTTGGGAGGGCTTTGACGCGAACACGTTTCGTCGGGGAATTCGCGTCGCCTCGCCGCCGAGACAAGGGGTCACTGCAAGGCCCCCAAAGCCTCCTTGATCGTTGAGGTTTTGGGAGGGCTTTGACGCGGACACGTTTCGTCGGGGAATTCGCGTCGCCTCAGGAAACCCTCGGCACGGCTTGCCGATGAGACCCGCATGCCTCGCAAGCCTCGTCTCCTCGAGATCGTCCCTGGCCTCCCTCATCACGTCCTTCTGCGCGGCAACAACCGCAGGAACCTCGTCTCGGGTGTCGGCGACAGGCTGTTGCTCCTGCGACTGATGCTGACCGCACGGTGCCGCGACACGTGCCTGATCTGGGCCGCGGCGGTGATGACGAATCACGTGCATCTCGTGGTGGTGCCGCGCTCGGCGTTCGAGCTGTCGCGTTGGGTGCAGAGCTTCGCGCAGGCGTACGCGCAGCGGCGGAACGCGGCGCGCGAAGCATCGGGCAAGCTCTTCGAGCAGCGCTACGAGGCACTGCCGATCGAGAGCGAGCGAAGGCTCGCGGCGACCATCGCCTACATCGACCTGAACCCCATCCGGGCGGGGCTGCGGTCGAGCTGGAGCACCCTGGGGACTCACGCGGGCGGTCCCGAGCAACCAGCGCTTCGCGAGCTCTGGACGCCGTCGCCGTGGTGGACGAGCCTGGGCGCCAACGATGCCGCGCGTCAGAGCGCGTATCGCGAGTTCGCGATCGGGCGGGCCGAGAGCTGGGCAGCCGACGTCGTGCGCGCGACTCGTGCCGTCGAGCGACCGAGCTATGCGGTGCGTCCCACGCGACCCGATGCGACACGAGTGGCGGAGACGGTGGCCACGTACCGGCAGCGACGACGTTGACCACCAGCTCGGGAGCGGGGTCACTGCAAGCCCCGCCAAGCCCCCGGAATCGTTTGCTTTTCTGGCAGTGTTTGACGCGAACGCGAATTGCCGAGGGATTCGAGGCCCACGCACGAAAAGCCTTGTTTCATGTGCCGTCGAGGCATCGCGTCAAAGCACCCTTGTTTTCGCCAACGATCTCGGCTGCTTGGACCCCCCTGCAGTGACCCCGGGTGGCAGCGGCCTCATGTGCCGTCGAGGCATCGCGTCAAAGCACCCTTCTTTTCGCCAACGATCTCGGCTGCTTGGACCCCCCTGCAGTGACCCCCGGGTCGCAGCGGCCCTGTCGATGCGCGGCATCCAACCGGAGGAATCTCCGCCTCGCGCAGCAAAGCTTCGCGCCACACACGACTGCGCTCTCGGAGGTCCGCGTCTTCCATCAGAACAAGCTCAGCTGCGTGCCGCACAGACGGCTGAAGCTCGTGCCGAGCAGCGGGAGCACCACGTCGCACGCGGGGGCGAGCTGTTTGTCGAGGTAGTGGGCGTAGTCCATCACGACGCCGCGTCCCACTTGCTCGATCGGCAGCGGGCCCTTGCTCGTCATGACGTACTCGATCTCGCCCTCGGCCACCTCGCCCGTCGCCGTCTCCTTCATGCGCGCGGCGCGCACGTGCGGAGGCGCTGCGCCGTAAGCGTCCAGATCACGACGCAAGCGCTTGCGATAGACGAGCTCGCGGTCGAGGCGGCCTTTCACGAGGTCTTCGCGCAGCCCCACGAGCCAGCTCTCCCACGGCTGGTTCGTGAACACACGCTCGAGCAGCTGCTTCTGCACGCGACGCGCGAGCGGCGTCCAGTCGGTGCGCACCGCCTCGAGGCCCCGCAGCACGAGCTCGAGCGTGCCTCCCTCTTTGTAGATCGCGCCTGCATAACGCTTCTTCGATCCGATGTCGGTCCCGCGCATCGTCGGCATCAGGAACACCGCGAAGTGCTGGTCGAAGCGCAGCTCGAGCGCGCTCACGAGGCTGTGGTCGCGTGCGATCTCTTCGGTGAACATCGCGTTCGTTTTCGCCGCGAGCTCCTTGCCGAGCAGACGCGCGGCCTCGCCCTTGCTGCGCGGCTCGACGTGCACGAAGAGCGAGTCGGTGTCGCCGTAGAGCACGCGCAGGCCCTGCGCCTCGAAGAAGCGCTTGGCGCGATGGATCACCTGATGACCGCGCCGCGTGATCGAGCTCGCCAGGCGCGGATCGAAGAACCGACAGCCCGGCGTCCCGAGCACACCGTAGAACGAGTTCATCTGGATCTTGATCGCGCGCGAGAGCGCCTCGTTGCCGTCGCGCTGCGCCTCTCGTCGCGCGTCCGTCAGCCGATCGATCAGCGGCGGGAGGATCGAGGGCTCGCGCGTGAACGAGGCGCCATCGAAGCCGGGAACGAGCGCACGACGCTCCTCGTCCGTCAGCGCGCCGTGGAGCGCGAGCTGCAAGCCGAGCGGGTCGATCTTGAAGGTGCGGATGATCGACGGATAGAGGCTGCGGAAGTCGAACGAGAGCACCTCGCGATGAAGCCCCGGCACGCTCTCGAGCACCTCGCCGCCGGGGCTCTGCACGGCCTCCACGTCGACGCCGACGTCGGGCGCGACGAAGCCCGCGCGGTGCAGGCGCGGCAGGTAGAGGTGATCGAACGCCGCGACCGAGCCGCCTTGTCGATCGAGCGGCAGGCCCACGAGCTCCGCGCGCGAGAACGCGAAGCCGAGAAGATCCGCCTTCTCGAACACGTCGGCCACCAGGCGCGCGTCCTCGAGGTTGTAGGCCGCGAGCGCGCGTGGATCCTCACGCGCCATGCGACGGATCTCGTCGATCTTCTCCTGCTTGGTCTGCGCGGCCCCATCGATCTTCTTGCCGCGACCGAGCAGCTCGCGCGACACGTGCTCGAGGCCGTAGCGCTCGAAGCTCCACGTCGCGTTCTTGAGCGTGGCGATGCCGTCGAGCACCACGCGTCCGGGGATGCGCGCGATCGAGACCTGACCACGATCACCGGGCAAGACACGCGCCGGCTCCGCGTTGCGCCCCATCACGAAGGGCACACCGAGCTGGCGACAGCGCTCCTCGAGCACCGTGAGGTCGAACTCGATCACGTTCCAGCCGATGATCACGTCGGGATCGAGCAGCGCGATGCGATCGAGCAGCGTCTGCACGAGCGCGCGCTCGTCGGCCGCGAACGACAGGGAAGGATCGTAGGCGGTCTCGGCCCCACCCGCGCCGTCCGGGCTCGAGAGGCGCGCGCGGATCACCACCACGCTCTCGCGTGGGATCCCTTCGTGCCGCAGAGGCCCCCGCACGACGAGCGCGAACGACAAGAGCGCGCCGTCGGGACCGTCGGTCTCGAGGTCGAGCGAGACGACGGTGAGCTTGTCGATCGCCTCGCGACCCGGTCGCTCGATGCCGCGCACGCGGGCCTCGCGCACCACGCGCACGTCGGGGCCCTTGCCCACGCGTCCGCTCGTGACGCGACCCTTCACCTCGAACGCCCCCGTCACGAAGCGCTCCATGACGAAGCGATCGGAGGGCTTGAGGTCGCTCTCGAGCGGGATCGCGAGCTCACCTCGCAGCGTGTCGCGCGCCGCGATCATCGCGCGTTGGTTCGCGAAGTAGAGCGCGTCGACGGGCTCGCCCGACAGCGATCGCAGCGCGACTTCCTCGCGCCGCGCGCCGACACGACTCGTGAGCTCGTGCGCGACACGACGCGGCACGAACATCACGGCCTCGGTCTCGCACACGACCTTGACGGCGCCTTCGTCCGACACGCCCCACAGCGTCACCTCGACGCCGCGGCGACCGTCGCGCCACTCGCGCGAGAGGAGGAAGCAGGAGATCGCGTCGCTCACGATCACTCCGGCGTGGTGACGAGGAACGACGTGACGTCGATGGGGCCTTCACCCTCTTCCGAGAGCGCTGCACGCAGCGCGACGAGCTCGGCCGCCTCGGGTGCGAGCGCGAGCCCGCGCGTGACCGCCGTGCGCGCAGCCTCTCTCGCTCCGACACGCGCGAAGAAGATCGCGTCCATGTAGTGCAGCCACACCAGCTGCTCGCGCGTCTCTCGGCTCGTGGGGAGCTGATCGCCGACGTCTCGGTACAGGCGCTCGAGGATCGCCTCGCGCACGCGCGCGCCCCGCGCCACGTCCGTGTCCGCTGCGCCCGCGGGCTCCACGCCGTAGAGGAGGCCCGTGGGCACCACCGTCTCGACGAGCGAGATCGGCACGCGCGGATCCATCTCGAGCAAGAGCGGTCGCTCGGCCGCGAGGCTCTGCACGTCGGGCTGCCTCAGCTCTCCTTCGATCAAGTAGCCGCGCAGCATGCCCGCGAGCGCAGGCTCACGATCGACGAGCTCCTCGACCATGCCGGGGTAGCCGAGGAACGGCATCGGCACGACCGTCACGTCGGGCCGGCTCGCCTCGATCGCGCGGAGCGAGAAGTGACGAAACGCCGTCTGCGGGCCGTAGAGCACGACCACCGCGCGCGTGGGGAGATCGCGCTGCCGTGGTCCGTCGAACGCGTCGGTCGCCGTGAACGAGCGCAGGCTCGCGTGCGCCGCGCCCACGCGGAGCTGCCAGCCGCCGACCACGAAGAAGCCGAGCGCGAGCACCACGCCCACGATCGGTGCGCGATCACGCGACGTCACAGCCTCCGTGCCCTTCACGCGCGGCTTCACGTCCTCGCCGTCGCTCGAGAGCAGCACCGTGACAGCACCCACGAACGCCGCGGCCAGCGCCACGATCGCCATCACCGTCGGCATCAGGTAGCCGAGCGCGTCGGGGTTGCCGCTGACGAACCCGAGCATCGCGCGGCCGAGGGCACCGAAGAGCGCCACCGCGAGCCACACGAGGCCGATGCGTCGCGCGCCGTCGGCACGCACCAAGACGTACGCGCCGAGCAGCGCCACGAAGAGCGTGACGAGGTGCAGGTCCTCCGCGAGCGCGACGATCACGTCGAGCACGCGCACAGCGAGCGGATCGGCCTCGAGCGCGTGCGTGCCTTGGTACGCGCGCGCCGACACGACCCAGAAGAAGCTCGTGAGATCCGTGGGATGGCCCAGATCGATGGGCGGATGCGTGCTCGCGCGGATCGGTAGGTAGAGGTACGTCGAGAGGCCCGCTGCCACCGCGCCCGAGAAGATCGCGAGCACGCGCGCCCCTCGTGCGCGCACCACGCGCGCGAGCGTGGGCAACATCGCGGGCACCACGAGGAACGCCATGAAGTGGTGGTTCGCCAAGCCCAGGCCGAGCGCGAGGCCTGCGTGGTGGAGCGGTGAGACGTCGAGCGTCGGCCAGCGCGCCTCGAGCGCAACGATGCGCTCGATCAGGATGGCCAGGAGCATCGCCTCGAGCGCGTACACCTCGGGCCGCACGGCCTGGAGCCAGTAGCCGTAGGACAGCGTCGCGAGCCAGCTCGCGCCCACGGCGGTGGGCAGCACCACGAGATCGTGACGCACGCCCTGCGCGCGCATCGTCGTCACGATCGCGCGATGGAAGAACATACCTGCGATCGCCGCGCAGCTCGCTTGTCCCACCGCGACGCGGAACGCGAGCGGGCCGATCGGTAGGTACGCGAAGGCGCGTGAGACGATCGCCGCGAGCGGATGTCCCGGCGGATGCGCGATGTCGAGGTCGACGCCCGCCGCGAGCAGCTCACCGCTGTCGAGCCAGAACGCGAAGCCCGAGGCCGTCGCGACGTACGCGAAGAACGGGACGAAGCCGGCCAGCGTCAGCGCGACGCGATCCAGGCTGCCATCACGATCTCCGCGCACCAGCGCCATGCGGCGCGGAGCTTACAGCGTCGGACGATCCGCGGCCGTTCGGCACGAGCATCGCTTCGAGGGTGCGGCGCTGGTGGCGCATCGCCCGCTCGCCCCTCCCGAGCAAGCCCTGCGACGCCAGGAGCACTTTGACGCCACGACCCGCCCGGTGAGAGCCTTCTCGACCGTGCATCGCGAAGGTGGAGAGGCTCGACGACCCACGGGGCCGCGCCTGCCGGCGGAGCGACCGCGTGCCCTCGGCCGACTCGCTCACGCCATCGTTCCTGTCCTCGTTCTTCTCCTCGGGAGCAGCCTCGCCCACGCGCAGCCGCTCCTCCGAGACGAAGCGCTGCTCGCGACGTTCGGTGGCGTCGAGCTCGACGCCCTCTCGCGGCCCACGTGGACCGGCACGCACGCGATCACGCGCGACGGACGGTGCGTGTCCGGCACTTCGATCGTGACGCCGATGACCGCGCCCTCCGCGGTGTGGGCGCACCCATCGAGCGGCACGTTCTTCACCGCGACGTCGCCGTTCGGCGGGCGCACCGCGATCTACCGAAACGACTGCGCGCCCTCGAGCGTGCTCGTCGAGGACTTCGCCGGGCTCGCGACGACGATGCGCGCGGCGCCACTGCTCGGGGGCGCGCTCGTGAGCCATGGCGCGGACCTCGCCGTGATCGCGATCCCCGCGCCGGGAGGCACGCTCGCACGCGTGGTGCTCGCAGACGCTGCGAGCGTCGGGGCCACGCTCCCTCCGCTCACGGGCGCGGGCATCTCGGAGGTGGAGGTGGCGATCGGCCGCCTCAGCGCATCGGGCGAGATCGACACGATCGTCTTCGACGCGCACCGCACGTGGCTCGAGACCGAGCCGACGGGCACCGAGGTGAGACGCGAAGAGGTGTGGGTGCTCGAGGTCCGCGTCGGCGCGGCGCCTCGCGCGCGCGTCGGGCCGTTCCCCGTGCGGGGCATGCACGCGCTCGCGACCGACGTCCCCATTCGCCTGACCACGACACGCGGGCCGGACCACCTGGTGATCGAGACGCGCGACGAGGTGCTGCTCGCGCCGCGCGACGCGGAGGCGCTCGACCCCAGCGAGC
>JAFLCL010000459.1 GCA_017303575.1 Deltaproteobacteria bacterium | reverse complement strand
CGTCGCGACGGATCTCAGCGAGCGCGCCATCGCCTACACGCGCGCGACCGCGCTGCTGTGCGATCGCACGATCGACGCACGCGCGAGCGATGGTGCGATGGCGGTGCAGGGCGAGCGCTTCGACTGGATCGTGTGTCAGCCGCCGTTCGTGCCGAGGCCACCCTCGCTCGCAGAGAGCACGACGTACCTCCACGGTGGGGCGCGCGGCGACGAGCTGGCGTGGCGCCTCTTCCGCGAGAGCGCGCCGCTGCTCGCGCACGGCGGGACCGCGCTCTTTCGGCTCGATCTCGCGGGCTCACCCGAGGAGGCGGCGGCGCGCATCGAGGCCGAGGTGCCGACCTCGAGCTACCTCGCGTTCGTGTGCGCGGGCCCGAGCGCGTCCGAGCTCGCGATGGCCTATGCAGCGGCGCACCGCGCGAGCCTCGATGCGTCGGTCGAGGCCGACGCGAACGCCTACGCCGAGGCCTTCGAGGCGGCGGGGATCACGCGCATGAGCGGCGCGATCGTCGTGGCGTGGAACGGCGATCCGAAGGTACGCGCGAAGCGCCTCGTGCCCTCGCTCTCGCGCGTGGATGCGCGACGCATCGCGATCGGACGCGCGTCGATCGAGCGCGCGACGTTGCCCGATCCGATCCTCGCGCGCGTCACCGCGTCGGTGCCCGAGGGCGCGGTGCTCACGAGCTCGACGGAGCTGACGACACGCAAGAGCCGCATCGTGCTGGAGTCGCCGCACGCGAGCCCGATCGAGCTCTCGGAGCCCGTGGCGCTCTTGATCGACGTGATCGCGCAGGGCGCGAGCCTCGAAGAAGCGGCGGAGTCGCTGTCGCGCGCCATCGAGCGCTCGCCCGACGAGGCGCTCGAGGCGACGCTACGCTTCGCCCGCGACGCGCTCCGCAACGGCCTCCTCGAGGTCGCACCCGACTGACGGATACGACTCGAGCCGACGCGCAGGACGCATCGGCTCGAGTCAGTCTGGTGATCGCATTCCTCCGAGCACGCTCTGCTCGGCGCGACGTGCGGCGGGGTTTGCACGGCAAACCCCTGGAGCAGGAGTCGAAGCGACGAGACGAGCGACGAGCTCGAGGGGCCAGAGGTCCCTCGAACCAGCCACCTCAAGTCTTGTCGAGCTTGCCGACGAGCGAGAGCGTGAAGCTCGCGCCCATGTACTTGAAGTGCGGACGGACCTGGAGGCCGCACTTGTACCAGCCCGGCTGGCCCTCGACCTCTTCGACCTTGATCTTCGCGGAGCGGAGCGGACGACGCGAGCGCACGCCGGGCGCCGGGTTGTCCATGTCGGCCACGTACTGGCTGATCCACTGGTTGAGCTCGCGCTCGAGATCCGCGCGCTCCTTCCACGATCCGATCTGCTCGCGCTGAAGCACCTTCATGTAGTGCGCCAGACGCGTGATCACGAACATGTAGGGGAGCTGCGTGCCGAGGCGGTAGTTCGTCTCCGCGGCCTTTCCTTCGGGCGAGTTGCCGAACATCTTCGGCTTCTGCACGGAGTTGGCGGAGAAGAACGCTGCGTTGTTCGAGCCCTTGCGGAAGACGAGGCCGATGAAGCCCTGCTCGGCGAGCTCGAACTCACGGCGCTCCGTGAGCTGGATCTCCGTCGGGATCTTCGTCTGGATCTCGCCCATCGCCTCGTACTGGTGCAGCGGCAGGTTCTCGACCGCGCCGCCGGACTGCGGGCCGATGACGTTCGGGCACCAGCGGTACTTGGCGAACGAGTCCGCGACGCGCGCCGCGAACGTGATCGACGCCGAGCCCCAGAGGTAGCTCGAGTGCTTGCCGACCACGTCCTCCTCGAAGACGAACGACTTCGTGGGGACGGTGTTGGGGCCGTAGGGAAGACGCAGGAGGAAGCGCGGCAGCGTGAGGCCGACGTAGCGCGAGTCCTCGCTCTCACGGAACGCGTGCCAGCGGGCGTACTGCGGACCCTCGAAGTGCGACTGGAGGTCGCGCATCTTCGGGAGGTCTTCGAAGTTGTCGATGCCGAACGACTGCGGCGCGGCGTTCGCGATGAACGGCGTGTGCGACATCGCGGCGACCGACGCGACCTTCGTGAGGAGCGCCATGTCCTGCGGGCCGGGGCCGAAGTCGTAGTTCGAGACCATGAGGCCGAACGGCTTGCCGCCGAACGTGCCGTACTCGCTCGAGTACACCGTGCGATAGAGGCCCGACTTCACGACCTCGGGGGAGTCCTCGAAGTCCTGGAGGAGGTCCTCCTTGCTGCAGTTCATGACCTCGACGCGGATGTTCTCGCGGAAGTCGACCTTGTCGATGAGGTACTTGAGGCCGCGCCACGCGGACTCGAGCGCCTGCACCTTGGGGTGATGGAGGATCTCGTTGATCTGCGCCGAGATGCGCTTGTCGATCTCCGAGATCATCTGATCGACGATGGTCTTGTCGACGCGCTCGCCCGAACGGTTCGGCGCGAGCATCTCCGCGATGAACGCACCGATGCCGCGCTTGGCGATCTGGTACGACTCGTCGTTCGGGCTCATCTTCGTCTCGGAGAGGATCTGATCGAGCAGCGAGCCTTCGCCGAGCTCGAGCGCTCCCTCACCCTTCTGCTGTTCCGTGCTCATGGGGCTCCTTCGTGCCTTTTCAACGGGGGAATGGGAACGTCACTCGGCGAGCCCGAGCTCCTTCATCAGACGATCACGCGCACCCTCGTCGCCGAGGATCCCCTGGATCTTCTTGCGGAACGACGGGATGTTGCCGAGCGGGCCCTTCAGCGCCGTGAGCGCCGAGCGAAGCTCCATCAGGCGACGAAGCTCGGGGACCTGCTCCGCGATGCCCTCGGGCTCGAAGTCCTTCAGCGTCTTGAACTTCAAGGACATCGACATCTCGCCCGCGCCCTCCGCGGAGAGCTTGTCGGCGACGTTGATGTCCACACCCAGGTTCTGCTCGGTCATCACCTGGTTGAAGTTGTCCTTGTCGACGTTGATCGGCTTGCGCTCCTCGACCGGACGCTCGTCGCGTCGTCCGGTGTAGTCGCCGAGCGCCAGGATCTTGAGGGGGAGCTCCGTCTCCTCCTTCGCGTCCCCCGTCGCCGACTTGTAGGTGATGTTCACGCGTTCCTGGGGCGCGACGGATCCTTCCTTCGACATCGGTCCTCCTCCTTCTCTCTGCCGCTGTTCGTCGCACCCCATCAGGAGGCGACATCTCGTTCATCCTCGACGACGCTCCCAGCGCGATGGCCAGGCGAGCGGCTCCTCGAGCTGCTCAGCCGCCCGCTGCGATCGCGAGCGTCACGTCGATTCGGCAGAGGCGACGATACACCTCTGCTGCTTCTTCCGCTACGCGTGGATTCGTCTTGGCGCCATCGCGCAAGAGCTCGAGGTAGGCGCGCAGCGCGTCGGCCGCCAGCGCAGGGTCCCAGCCGTCGAGGTGGAGGGTGTCGATGTCGCGCGCCAGGCCCTCGAGGAGGCCGCGGGCGGCGGCGGGCGAGCCCTGCGCACAGAGGCGCGCGAGGCCGAGACGCAGACGGAATCGCGCGCGATCGTCGGGCGCGGCGCGCACGGCTTCTTGGAGGCCCTTGAGCGCCTCGTCGCGCTTGCCGCCGTTCGCGAGCGTCTTGGCGGTGCTGATCGCATCGGCCACCGGATCGGCGCCCTCGGCCGCGGGCGCTCCGCCACCGGGCGCGCCCGCGATCGTGCCGAGCCACTCGACTGTGTCCGTCGACGCGAGCGTGGAGCCGTCACTGAACTGGAGCGTCGCGAGCGTGGGGAAGCGACGCACGAGGTGCGCGGTCTCCGCGACGACCACCTCGGCCGCGGCCGCGTGACCGAGACCTTGGAGCGCGAGGAACACGTAGCGGTGGAGGTCGAGCCAGAAGCGGTTCATGCCGAGCGCGGACTCGGCTTCGTCGAGGACCGCCGCCCACTTGGCGTTGGCCGTCAGCGTCTGGAGCTGCGTGCGCAGCTGCGGAGGCGGAGGTCGGAGGCCCGTCTTGGGCGCTTGAGTGACGGGCGGGGTCGCGGCGACGGCGAGGTACAGGCTCGTGCGCAACACGCGGTACGCAGCCGGATCGGCCTTCGATGCGCCGCGCAGCGCCGAGGCAGCGGACGCCAGCGCGGTCGCGGTCTGCTGGAGGAACGGCGTGACGTCGGCGCCCGCGGCGAGGGTGGGCACGGCGGGCGTCGCGACGCTCGCAGGCGCGGCCGACGG
>JAFLCL010000458.1 GCA_017303575.1 Deltaproteobacteria bacterium | reverse complement strand
CGGACTCGCCGAGGATGAGCGTGTCGGCGTTGAACGGCGAGATGGCCGAGATGTCGATGCCGAGGAAGAAGCGGATCGCGTTCTGGATGCCCTTCGCCGTCCCCTTCTGCCGGTACATCTCGACGAGGACCGACGCGAGTCGGCGCTTCCCCATGGTGTCGAGCTCAAACGGGAACGGGTTGCCGAGGTCGCGGAGGATGAGGTCGAGGAAGCTCTCAGGCGCGCGCTCGAAGTCGAAGATGTCGGGCCAGCGATCCACGTCGGCCAGCAGCAGGTCGGTCACCTCCTGGAGGCAGGCGATGAAGCGGAAGAGGTCCCCCGTCTGATCGTCGCGGCGGTTGTGCTTGGGGAGCATCCGCCAGAGGTCGAAGCGGCGCGTCTGCGGTCGCGCGGGGCGGAACCCCGTGAAGGTCGCGCGGTCGTAAGGCGCGAGGACGACGTTGCCGAACAGGTCCGTGACGCCGAGCGCCACGACCTCGTGCACGACGTCCGGGGTCATCTCGGTGTCGAGCGTGAGCAGCACGACGCTGCCGTCGATGGCCGAAGCCACGACGGCCAACGGTACGGCCGGCGCTCCCTTCGGCGTCAGGACAAAGCTCGAGCCGCCCGGGAGCAGGACGGGCTCGTCGAAGGCGACGCGCACCGTCTTCTGCGCGAGCGCCTGCGCTCCAACGACCCGCGGCGCCGTCCGGTCCTCGACGACGAACGAGTACACCTCGTCCACGGAGGCGGCACCGCCCACCGTCTGCCCGGCCACGCGCACCGAGACCGTGGCGAGGCTCGCCATCGGAACCACCGGGTGCAGCACGACGCGAAGCGTGTCCGCCGTCTGCGTGGCGCCGGCGAGCGGGCCGGCGAAGGCGGCGGTGGTCTCCGGCAGCGCGCCGCCGTCGAAGGCCAGCACCCCGTCGACCCAGACGTGGACACTGGCTCGGTTCACGCCGTCCGCGCCGGTGTCGATCAGCTCGAGGGCGAGCGTCGCGTCGACGGGCACGCCGGTCTCGCCCGGGCTCGGATCGCGGTTCACGACCACCAGCCGCGGCGTGCTCACGACGAGCGCGACGCTGTCGACGTAGAGCGCGGGAAGCTCGAGCGTGCTCATGCCGGAGCCCTCATGCGGTCACCAGCTCGAGCCGCACGCCCACCGTGTGCACGCCCGCCAGCTTCGAGACGTTGGCAGCGAGGTCCGTGACGAGTCGCTCCCGGCCCGGCTTCGCGCGCATGCGTGCGAGCGCGGTGCCATCGACGACGAGGGAGGCCTCCCACGCAAGGCCCGCGGGCGTACTCGCCGGCACCCGAAGGCGAAGCAGCGCTCGCACCAGCTTCACGCCCGTGAGGTCCGTCGACTGCGTCACCTCCGTGTGGTCGCCGAGACCGAGCTCGAAGAATCGCCCCGGCTCGTCTTCGCCGAGCACGAAGGCGTAGTCGCCTCCGGTCGCCTTCGAGGTGAGCAGGCGTCCCTGGCCTCGCCCGAGTCGGCTCGTGAACGCGGTGAGCGCCATCGCCTCACACCTGCCGGAACAGCTCGACGTGGTCGAAGAAGGAGCGCCGCGTCACGTCCTTCACCGAGCAGCCGAAGCCGCCGCGCCCAGAGGTGAGCGGCTGGCTGCCGGAGTTGATGCCGAGGTGGTCGTCGATGAACTCGACCATCCCGGAGACGGGCTGCCAGTCGGGCGGCGTGCCGAGGGCGTGCGCCGCGAGGTCGTTCTGGAAGACCTTGAGCACCACGTCGCCGTTCGTGTTCACGATGACGTCGAGGCGAAGATGCACCCAGGTCGCCTGCGCGAAGCTTGCCGCCGACTTGAGCAGCACGCCGGGACCATCGGCGTTCGGCAGCCCCACCGTGACGGCGCCCTTGCGCAGCACGATGCGGTGCGGATCGTCGTCGGACAGCCCGAGAAGGTACGCACTGTCGTTGACCGAGTTCCCCTGGCAGCAGAGGAACAGGAACGGCGAGAAGCCCGTGGGCCCGCCGCCAGGGCCGCGCTGCACGACGCCGCGAATGGAACCGCCCTTCGCCATCGGGGCGAAGCTCGCGAGGTTCGCGAACAAGGCGACGGCGCCATCGACGGCCGCGAGCGAGTTGAAGGCGTAGAGGAAGCTCCCGCCGCCCGGGGGTCGAGCAATGCCCGCGGTCACGCCGCGATCCACCGTCGCGATGTCGAGCCCGTCGTTCAGGTACGTCCAGTCTGCTTCGGCCATCGGTCACTCCTCAGAGGGTGGTCATGTTCGTCCAGGCGTTGTTGAAGTCCTCGACGGCCTGCACGCCTCCGTCGAACAGCGCGGTGCTCGCCGTCACCGCGGCCCACGTCCACGCGTAGCTCTGGTTCGAGCGCCACTGGTCTTCGAAGTCCTCGCGCGGCTCGCCGTCGAACACGCCCGTCGCGGCAGTCACCAACGCCCAGTCGCGCAGGTACGGCACGTTGCTCCAGCCCGTCTCGCAGTCCTCGACGGCGCCGCCACCGAAGGCGCACGTGACGAGCTGCGCGGGCGGCAGCTCGTAGAGGTAGACCGCGTTGGCCCAACCGCTGTCGAACTCCTCGTAGCCCTTGAGCGCGCTGTCGAAGAACGCGAGCACCACGGTCACGTCGTCGAGCGACGCGAGGAGCGCGAACCAGCGCTCGAAGTCCTCCCACGCGTCCTCAGGCGCTGCCCCGAAGCCGGCGAGCACCTCGAGGCTGGTCACGGCGGTGAGCGTCCAGTGCTCGGCCTCGCCGGGCAGCGCCCCCTCGTCCTCGAAGCTCGGGTTGAGGAGCGCCATCAGAGCAGCTCCCCCGTGTCGCCGTTGCGAAGGGTCACGGTTCCGAGCACCGGGAACTCGCGCACGTTCAGCTTCACGTCGGCGGGTAGGCCGTTGAGCGTCAGGTCGAGGCGCGCGTCGCCCATCTTGCGCACGCCCGGCGTGTCGCGGATGACGTTGAAGAGATCCGACCAGGCGATCTCGCCGACCGCGTTCCCCTCGGCGTCCTTGATGTTGAAGCCGAAGTCGACGAGCGGGTTGGGCGTGCCGTCCTGCTCGCTGACGCGGAAGTAGCTCGCGAGGTTCGCGCGCACCCGGTCACGGACGTCGCTGCCGGCGAAGCCCTGGCGCAGGAAGAGGCGCGCAGCGACATCGACGACTCGGTACACCGGGTCCTGCACGCTCACCTGGAAGGTCAGCGTGCACGGGTACACCTCGGTGACCTGCCGCAGCACCAGGTTCTTCAGAGCGGGCGTCGGTACGGCCGCTCCCGCCGTCGACTGCGGGATGACGTAGAGGATGCCCGTGTTCTCCGCGATGGTCGGGTCCTCGTTCGAGGTGAGCATCAGCGCCCGCGCGACGCTCGGAAGCCTGCGCGCGTTGATCTCGAAGTCCTCCCTCGCGACCGTGCGCGTGAGCGCGCGGAGGCTCTCCGGGGCGAGTAGCTTCGCGGAGGCCACCGTCTGGCGATCGGCGCCGCCCGAGGCGGGCAGCGGGTTGCGGACGGAGACCTGCACCGGGTTGCCGTACGCGTCCTTGAAGGCGCCCTCGATGACCACGATGCGGTCGGCGTCGACGTTCCCGACGCTGCCGCCGCCCGTCTTGTAGGTGACCGAGACCGTGCCGCTCGGGGGCATGCCGCTCACGCCGTTGCCGAAGCGCAGCGTGGCGCGGTCGTTCTGGTCGACGGCCACGACGAAGTGACGGTCGTTGGCGCGCGAGTCGAGGAAGCTGTCGACCTCGGTAAACGCGCCCTGCGGCGTGGTCACGAGCGCGGAGCCGTCGAGGTATGGGGCGTAGTCGAGGTGCAGCTCGAGGTCGGCGAGGCCGCGCGCATCGAAGAGCTGGGTGTACGTCTTCGAGTTCTCGACCACGGCGACGACGCGCGGCGGGTCGGCGCCCGGGGCGATGACCGCGGGCGCGAGCAGCTGGAAGCGCACCGGCTCGGTGACATCCTGCGTGCGCAGCACGGTGCCGGCCGGGATGGTGACGCTCGCGGCCGGAGGGCGCACGAGCTGCACAAGGACGTCGGCGGTCGCAGCCTGCGCTCCCTGCAGCCGGTAGCCGAGCATCTTCGCGAGGGCCATCACGCTCTTGCGCTGCGTGGCGGTCACGAGGCGCGACTCGCGAGCGAGGTTGTCCTGGTAGAACGTGAGCACGTCGCCGACGAAGGCGTAGAGCTCGACCAGCAGGTTCCCGAAGCTCGCGACGTCGAAGTCCGTCCAGTCCGGGAAGACGCTCTTCACGAGCGCGATCA